>NZ_JAAGMD010000016.1 GCF_010548465.1 Streptomyces sp. SID14436
GGTGCCCCGGTGCGGCTGCTGACCGGGGCCGGGCTGTGCGCGGCGGTGTCGGACGCGCCCGCGCGGCTGCGGCCCCGGCGCCGCGACCTGCTGGCCCACCAGGGCGTCCTCGACGAACTGGTCGCCCAGGGACCCCTGTTGCCCATGCGGTTCGGGGTCCTCAGCCCCGACCCCGGGGTACTGGAGGCCCAACTGCGGGCCGACGCGGGCCACCTGACGCGGCAGCTGGAGGGCCTGCGGGGCCGCGTCGAACTCAACGTCAAGGGGTCCGTCGTCCCCGGCTGCTTCGCCGAGCTGGTCCGCCGCGACCAGGGGCTGCGCGAACTGGCCCGCCGTACCCGGCAGAAGCCGGACTACGAGGCCAACGTCCGGCTCGGCGAGGCGATCGCCCGCGGGGTCCGCCGGGAGGCGCGGCGCGCGGCCCGGGACGTCCTGGCCCACCTGACCCCGTTCGCCGAGCGCACGGTGCACGGCCCCACCGACGACGAGCAGGTGCTGAGCACGTCGTTCCTGCTGCCCGCCGCCGACGAGGCACGGTTCCGCGAGGCGGTGGCCGCGCGGGCCCGCCGGTGGGGGGACCGGCTGGCGCTCGGGGTGACCGGTCCGCTGCCCTGCTACAGCTTCGTCGACCAGCGTCCCGCGCCGGCCGGGAGGTGACGCGGTGGGCATCGTGACCGGCCTCCTGCTGCTCCCGCTGGCTCCGGTGCGGGGCACGGCGTGGATCGCCGACCACCTCCTGGAGGAGGCCCGGCGCCAGTACCACGACCCGCGGGCCGTGCAGGCCCGGCTGAGCGCCCTCAACCGGGCCCTGGACGCGGGCGAGATCGACGAGGACACCTTCGAGCGGGAGGAGGACCGGCTGCTCACCCTGCTGGAGCGCCCGGCCCGGCGGTCCGCCCGGCCCGCCGTCCGCACCACCTCGACCGCGCCCGCCGCCCTCGCGGTCCGCACCCCGCGCGAACCGGGGAGGGCACCGTGACCGCCGTCGACACCCCCTACGACTTCGCCGCGGCCGAGCCCTGTGGTCCGCCGTCGGGCAGCCTCGCCGATCTCCTCGAACGGGTGCTGGACAAGGGCATCGTCATCGCCGGCGACATCAAGATCGATCTGCTCGACATCGAACTGCTCACCATCCGGCTGCGTCTGTTCATCGCCTCGGTCGACACCGCGAAGAAGGCCGGCATCGACTGGTGGGAGACCGATCCGGCCCTGTCGTCCCGGGCCGCGCGGGACGCGCTCGCCGAGGAGAACGCACGGTTGCGGGCGCGGCTGGAAGCACTGGAGGAGTCCGTGGCCGAGACGCCGGAGGCCGTAGGTGAGTGACGTCCCCACCGGACCCGAACCGGACGGCCTGGTCTGCGCGTTCGCCGTCACCCGTACCCCGCCGGACGGCGCCGCGCTGGCCGCCGCGGCCGGCCACGAGGAGGGCGGCCCGCTGCGCGTGCTGCGCGCCGGGACGCTGAGCCTGGTCGTCCAGGACGTGCCGGCCGCGCTGTTCGGCCGGGAGGCCCTGACGGAGCGGCTCAACCGGCCCGAGGACCTCGAACGCTGCGCCCGC
>NZ_JAAGMD010000037.1 GCF_010548465.1 Streptomyces sp. SID14436
CCCCTTCGGCCCCGGCTGCCCCGGCGACGTCCGGGGTGCGCTTCGACCGGCGGGAACAGGCGTCCGGGCAGGTGTCCGGGCAGGTGTCCGGCCAGGCGCCCGCCCCCGTCTCCGGCCAGGCGTCCCCTCATGCCCCGGGTCAGGCGCATGCCTCGGGTCAGGCGCAGGAGCCCGACGGTCCCCCGCCCGGCAGCGGGGTGCACCGGCCCGCGCAGCCCGACGAGTACCCTCTCCAGGCACCGGACCCGCGGGTGGCCACCGAGCCGGGCCACGGCGCGGGTGCCACGGTCTGCGTGGCCTGCCGCGCGGGCCGGGTGGACCAGGACGGCTACTGCGAGAACTGCGGCCACGCCCAGCCGCGCGAACGGGACCACATGGAACAGGAATGCGGCCCGGTCGCCGCGGTCAGCGACCGCGGCCTGCGCCACCACCGCAACGAGGACGCCTTCGCCGTGGGCACCACCACGCTGCCCGACGGCTCCCCGGCGTCCGTGGCCGTCGTCTGCGACGGCGTCTCCTCGGCGACCCGCCCCGACGAGGCGTCCCTGGCGGCCTCCCGGACGGCCGGTGACGCGCTGCTGGCGGCCCTGCCGCGCGGCACGCACCCGCAGCAGGCGATGCACGACGCGATCCTCGCCGCCGCCGACGCGGTCAACGCGCTGGCCGAGGAGCCCGCCGGGGACCGTGAGCGCAGCCCGCACCAGAACGCCCCGGCCTGCACCCTCGTCGGCGCGGTGGTCACCGACGGCCTGCTCGTCGTGGGCTGGGTCGGCGACAGCCGGGTCTACTGGGTGCCGGTGGACCGCACCGCTCCCCCCGCCCGGCTCACCGAGGACGACTCCTGGGCCGCGCAGATGGTCGCCGCCGGCCTGATGGGCGAGGCCGAGGCCTACGCCGACCAGCGCGCGCACGCGATCACCGGCTGGCTGGGCGCCGACGCCTACGAACTGGAGCCGCACACCGCGTCGTTCAAGCCGGACCGGCCCGGAGTGGTCGTGGTCTGCACGGACGGGCTGTGGAACTACGCCGAGTCCGCCGACGAGATGGCACGTGTCGTCCCCCTCGACGCCGCCGCCCGGCCGCTGCACGCCGCGCGGGTGCTGGTCGGCCACGCCCTCGACGGCGGGGGCCACGACAACGTAACAGTGGCGCTCGTGCCGTTCCCGGCCGTCCCGCAGGGGGCAGGATCGGCCTGAGGCCGAGCACGGGAACGGACGGGACGACCGCGGGAAGAGTACGGGCGGGCGCCCCCGGGGAAGCCTCAACGGGCCGGAGGGGACCGGCCCGTCAGCCGTCGTCGTCCCGCGCCGCCGGGGCATCCGAGGGGGATCGAAGCAGGCATGGCCAACTTCGCGAAATCGAATGTGCCGCAGTTCTCGATGGACGTCTACCAGAACGCGTACCTGCCGGAGGGCGGCAGCGAGGTCAACGCCATCGTCACGGTGACCGCGACCGGTGGCGGCACCATCGGCAGCACCGTCTCCGCTCCGCACCACTACGCGCCCGGTGAGGGCCCGTCGGCGGCCGTGGTCCTCATGGTCGACTGCTCCGGCTCCATGGACTACCCGCCGACGAAGATGCGCAACGCCCGCGACGCCACCGCCGCCGCGGTCGACGCGCTGCGCGACGGCGTCCACTTCGCGGTGGTCGGCGGCACGCACGTGGCCAAGGAGGTCTACCCGGGCGGCGGGCGGCTCGCGGTGGCCGACGCCGCCACCCGGGAGCAGGCCAAGCAGGCGCTGCGCACCCTGAGCGCGGGCGGCGGCACGGCCATCGGCACCTGGCTGCGGCTGGCCGACCGGCTGCTGGCCTCGGCGGACGTGGCGATCCGGCACGGCATCCTGCTCACCGACGGCCGCAACGAACACGAGTCGCCCGAGGCGCTCGAGGCGGCCCTGGAGGCGTGCGCGGGCCGGTTCACCTGCGACGCCCGCGGGGTGGGCACCGACTGGGAAGTGAAAGAAGTCACAGCCGTCGCCTCGGCGCTGCTCGGCAGCGCCGACATCGTCGCCGATCCGGCCGGTCTCGCCGACGACTTCACGCGCATGATGGAGGCGGCGATGGGCAAGGAGGTCGCCGACGTGATGCTGCGGCTGTGGACCCCGGCGGGCGCCACTGTGAGATTCGTCAAGCAGGTCGCGCCGACCGTGGAGGAGCTCACCGGCCGCCGCACCGAGGCGGGCCCCCGCGCGGGCGACTACCCGCTGGGGTCCTGGGGCGACGAGTCCCGCGACTACCACCTGTGCGTCGAGGTCCCGCCCGCGGGCCTGGGCCGGGAGATGCTGGCGGCCCGGCTGTCGCTGGTGATTCCCGGGCCGTCCGGCCCAGGCGGGGAGGGCCCGGGCGCGGTGGAGACCCTCGGCGCGCAGGGTCTGGTGCGGGCCGTGTGGACGGACGACATGGCCGCGTCGACGTCGATCAACCCCCAGGTCGCCCACTACACGGGACAGGCCGAACTGGCACAGGTCATCCAACAAGGGCTGGATCTCCGCAAAGCGGGAGACAACGACGGAGCGACGGCCAAACTGGGCCGGGCCGTTCAGCTCGCGAGTGCCTCGGGCAACGCCGATACTGCGAAACTGCTTGCGAAGGTGGTGGACGTCGTCGACGCCGCGACCGGTACTGTGCGACTGAAGACGAAGGTCGAGGAGGCCGACGAGATGACACTCGAGACCCGGTCCACCAAGACCGTTCGTGTGAAGAAGTGACCAGAACAAGACGAGCCTGACCCCTCGGGGTTGGAGAAATCCGGTCGGAACCGACCGGACAAGGAGAGGGGGAAGCGCCGACATGCCGACCTGCCCGAACGGACACCAGTCGGGTTCCGACGACTGGTGCGAGGTGTGCGGTCACCGCATGGCCGGTGCCGTACCCCCACCGCCTCCCCCGCCGCCCGCGCCGGGCGGCGGCTACGGCTTCCCGCCCCCCGGTCCCGCGGGCCAGCCCGGTCCGGGCGGTCCCGGCGGGTACGGC
>NZ_JAAGMD010000062.1 GCF_010548465.1 Streptomyces sp. SID14436
CCCGGGCCGCCCGCCGCCGCCTCGCGGACACCCTGAGCGCCGTGGCCTGAGCGCTGTGCCCGAGCGCTGTGACCCGAGCCGCGCGGACCGGCCGGGAGCGGTGCGGGAGGCGGACGGCGCCCGGCCGTCCGCCTCCCGCACCGCGTCTCACCGCCGTCCGCGCAGCTCCCGGTACCTGGCGACCAGGGCCTGGGTGGAGGCGTCCAGGCCGGGCACCTCGGCGCCCTCGGTGAGCGCCGGCTCCACCCGCTTGGCGAGGACCTTGCCCAGCTCCACGCCCCACTGGTCGAAGGAGTCGATGTTCCAGACCGCGCCCTGCACGAACACCTTGTGCTCGTAGAGCGCGACGAGCTGGCCGAGCACCGACGGCGTCAGCTCCCGCGCGAGGATGGTCGTCGTGGGGTGGTTGCCGGGGAAGGTCTTGTGCGGCACCAGCTCCTCGGGCACCCCCTCACCGCGCACCTCGTCCGGCGTCTTGCCGAAGGCGAGGGCCTGCGTCTGGGCGAAGAAGTTGGCCATCAGCAGGTCGTGCTGGGCCTTGAGTTCGTCGCTCAGCTCGGCGACCGGCTCGGCGAAGCCGATGAAGTCCGCCGGGATCAGCTTGGTGCCCTGGTGGAGCAACTGGTAGTAGGCGTGCTGCCCGTTGGTGCCCGGGGTGCCCCAGACGACGGGGCCGGTCTGCCAGTCCACCTCGCGTCCGTCCCGGTCGACGTACTTGCCGTTGGACTCCATGTCGAGCTGCTGGAGGTAGGCCGTGAACTTCGACAGGTAGTGCGAGTACGGCAGCACGGCGTGCGACTGGGCACCGTGGAAGTTGTTGTACCAGATGCCCAACAGGCCCAGCAGCAGCGGGACGTTGGACTCGGGGGGCGCGGTGCGGAAGTGCTCGTCGACGATCCGGAACCCGTCGAGCATCTCCCGGAAGCGGTCCGGGCCGATGGCGATCATCAGGGACAGCCCGATCGCGGAGTCGTAGGAGTACCGGCCGCCGACCCAGTCCCAGAACTCGAACATGTTGGCCGTGTCGATGCCGAACTCGGCGACCTTCTCCGCGTTGGTGGACAGCGCCACGAAGTGCTTGGCCACCGCGGCCTCGTCGCCGCCCAGCGCGTCGAGCAGCCAGGTGCGGGCCGAGGTGGCGTTGGTGACGGTCTCGATGGTGGTGAAGGTCTTGGACGCGATGACGAACAGCGTCTCGGCCGGGTCCAGGTCGCGGGTGGCCTCGTGCAGGTCGGCGCCGTCCACGTTGGACACGAAGCGCACGGTGAGGTCGCGGTCGGTGTAGGCGCGCAGCACCTCGTACGCCATGGCGGGGCCGAGGTCGGAGCCGCCGATGCCGACGTTGACCACGTTGCGGATCCGCTTGCCGGTGTGGCCGGTCCACTCGCCGGAACGGATGCGGTCGGCGAAGGAGCTCATCCGGTCGAGGACGGCGTGCACGGCCGGCACGACGTTCTCCCCGTCGACCTCGATCACCGCGTCGCGGGGGGCCCGCAGGGCGGTGTGCAGGACCGCGCGGTCCTCGGTGGTGTTGATCCGCTCGCCGCGGAACATGGCGTCGCGCAGACCGAACACGTCGGTGGCGGCGGCCAGCTCCCGCAACAGCCGCAGGGTGTCGTCGGTGACCAGGTGCTTGGAGTAGTCGACGTACAGGTCGCCGACGCCCAGGGTGTACCCGGTGCCGCGGCCGGGGTCGGCGGCGAACAGCTCGCGCAGCCCCACCTCGGCGAGCTCCTCGCGGTGCTTGGCCAGTGCGGTCCACTCCGGCGTCTGGTTGAGCCTGGTACGGCCGTCTGCGTTCATCTCGGACTTCAGCCTTCTTCCTTGCTGCCTGTGCGTACCTGCCCCGCTGCCCTTACCAACCTAATTGATCAGCGGTGGACGTGAGCTGTCGTGACGCCGTCGTCCGGCGCAACAAGGGGTACGTCCGTACGGCTTCCGGGTATCAGCGCGGCGACGGACAGGACGAAGAAGGCGGCGGCGAGCAGCGGCGGGGTGCGGGTGCCCCAGGCGGCGGCGACGGCACCGCCGAGCAGCGCGCCCACGGGCGCCCCGGCGACCGCGAGGGTGCGGTGGGCGGAGCTGATCCGGCCGAGCATGGCGGCGGGGCTGCGTTCCTGCATCAGGGTCGTGGTGTTGACGTTCCACACCATGCCCATGAAGCCGAAGACGGCCAGCGCGGCGGTGAGGGCGCCGAGGTGGCGGACGGCGCCCATGGCGACGAGGGCGGCGCACTGCACGGTGCCGGCCAGGAGCACGGCCCGGGTCCGGCCGAGGCGGTCGGCCAGGCGCCCGTTGACCGCTCCCCCGGCCAGGCTGCCGGCCGCGTACGCCGTGAGGGCGACCGCGTAGCCGGTGTTGCCGGCGCCGAGCCAGTCGGTCACCAGGACGACGAGGGTCGCGATGAGGGCGCCCATGCCGACGTTGCACAGGGCGGTGGCGGTGCACAGTCCGCGCAGCGCCCGGTCCCGGACGAGGGTGCGCAGGCCGTCGGCGATCTCCCGGCGCAGGGTGCTGCCCGCCGGCCGGGGGGCGCGGTCGGGCGCGGGGGTGCGCAGGGTGGCGACGAGGGCGGCGGCCAGCAG
>NZ_JAAGMD010000088.1 GCF_010548465.1 Streptomyces sp. SID14436
ATGCTGGCGTCCAACGCCGGGCACCGGCTCCCCGCGATGGCCCGGCGGGGACCGGCGTAGGGCCGGTCGCGCCGGCCCACCGCCGTCCGGCGGTGGGCCGCACTCACGTCCCCGGCGGGCACGGAGGCACACGGGGCCCGCCCCGTCACGGCCGGTCCCTGCGGCGGCAGTTGCGCCGGACGGAGCGCCTGCCCCGCCCATCGGCCGCCGTCCGCCGCGTTGTTACGGTGCCCCGATGTCCTCCTCATCGCGCGAGAGTGCCGAAGGAGCCGGCTGGGGACCCGCGGAACGCGGCACCTACCGGCAGTCGATGCCCGCCTCGGACCGGCGGGAGCGGATCTCCTGGCTCGACCCGCGGATGCTGTGGGCCGCCCGCAACGGCGTCCTCGCGTCCTGGTTCGGCGACCCGACGGGGGCGACCCGCAGCCGGTGGGTGGCCCAGCGGGAGTCGGCCGGAGCACCCGTCGACAAGGTGATCCGGCGGGACGACCCCGACCGCTTCTCCTTCCTAGTGATCGGTGACACCGGTGAGGGCGGGGAGCCGCAGTACGCGGTCGTGCCCGGGCTGCTGGAGGCTGGCCGGGACACCCGGTTCGCGGTGATCGCCAGCGACGTGATCTACCCGGTGGGCAGCGCCGACGACTACGCGGCCAAGTTCTTCCGGCCCTACCGGGACTATCCGGCGCCCGTCTACGCGATACCCGGCAACCACGACTGGTACGAGGATCTCGGCGCGTTCATGCGGGTGTTCTGCGACGACGCGCCCGCGTTGCCGCCCGGGCCGGCGCCCCGCCCGCTGACCCGGGCCTGGCTGCGAGCG
>NZ_JAAGMD010000110.1 GCF_010548465.1 Streptomyces sp. SID14436
GCCTGCTCCTCGCCCGCACCCCGGACGGCGCCGACCGCCTCGACCGCGCGCTGGCCGACCTGGCCCGGCACGTCCCGGGCTTCGCCGCGGCGGTCGCCGGCTGGCTCGCGGACGCCCCGCGCGAGTGGGCGCCCCTCGTCGGCACGAACACCCGCCGGACCGTGGAAGACGTGGTGGGCACGAGCGTTCCGGCCTGAACCGGGTGAGCCGGGCGGCCCGGCCGGTACCCCGTCCTTGCGACCATGCCGCTGCGCGTTCCGGGCGGACGGCATGGCACCCTTAGACCTGCGCGGAAGAAGTCCACGCGACGTCCACGGACTCGGCTCGACAAGGTTTCGACAAGGAGCAGGCACAGTGCAACGCTGGCGTGGCTTGGAGGACATCCCCCAGGACTGGGGGCGCAGCGTCGTCACCATCGGCTCCTACGACGGAGTGCACCGCGGGCACCAGCTGATCATCCGGCACGCCGTGGACCGTGCCCGCGAACTCGGCGTCCCGGCCGTCGTCGTCACCTTCGACCCGCACCCCAGCGAGGTCGTCCGCCCCGGCAGCCACCCGCCGCTGCTCGCCCCGCACCACCGGCGCGCGGAACTCATGGCGGAACTGGGCGTGGACGCGGTCCTGATCCTCCCCTTCACCAGCGAGTTCTCCAAGCTGTCCCCGGCCGACTTCGTGGTGAAGGTGCTGGTCGACAAGCTGCACGCCAAAGCGGTCGTCGAAGGCCCCAACTTCCGCTTCGGCCACAAGGCCGCGGGCACCGTGGACTTCCTCGCCGAGCAGGGCAAGATCTACGACTTCGAGGTCGAGGTCGTCGACCTGTACGTCTCCGGGGAGGCGGGCGGCGGCGAACCCTTCTCCTCCACGCTCACCCGGCGCCTGGTCGCCGAGGGCGACGTCGACGGCGCCGCCGAGATCCTGGGCCGCCCGCACCGCGTGGAGGGCGTCGTCGTGCGGGGCGCCCAGCGCGGGCGCGAGATGGGCTTTCCCACGGCCAACGTCGAGACCCTCCCGCACACCGCCATCCCCGCCGACGGCGTCTACGCCGGCTGGCTGCACGCCCAGGGCGAGGCCATGCCGGCCGCCGTCTCCGTCGGCACCAACCCGCAGTTCGACGGCACCGAACGCACGGTGGAGGCGTACGCCATCGACCGCGTCGGCCTCGACCTGTACGGCCTGCACGTCGCCGTCGACTTCCTCGCCTTCGTCCGCGGCCAGGCCAGGTTCGAGACGCTGGACGCCCTGCTGGAGCAGATGTCCCGGGACGTGCAGCGCTGCCGCGAACTGATCGCGGCGGCTCAGCCGCCGCAGGCGTAGGGGCGAGCCGGGCCGGGCCCGCTGCGCTGTCGGGTGTCGGGTGTCGGTCGTGGTCGGCGAGCCGGCGCAGGGCCCAGGCCCGATCGGCTCACGTAGCCCCGCCGGGTGTTGGTCGCTGCCGCCGAGCCGCGGGCGCCGGGCCGGCGGGGTCCCGGGTGCTGCTGTGTGCCGGTCGCGGTAGCGGGGCGTCAGCGGCGGAGGCTGG
>NZ_JAAGMD010000133.1 GCF_010548465.1 Streptomyces sp. SID14436
GGAAGGGACGCCGATGACCGCCGGCGAACGCGATCCGCACCCCCGCGCCGACTGCACGGCCGACGCCTCGGGCCGCCTCACCGTCACCCTCTGCGGGCCCGCGCCGGAACACGCCCGGCTCGCGCTGGTCCGCCGCCCCGGCACGGGACGCCCGGAGGAGGAACCGCTGCTCATCGGCCTCCGGCAGAACGGCGACGAGGGCCGGCCGCGCGCCGAGCTGCCCCCGGAGCCCGCGCTGGAGGAGGGCCGCTGGGACACCTACCTGCTGACCGGCCCGGACGGTACGCGCCGGCGACTGCGCCCCCGGCTGCGGGACGTGCGGGCGCTCGTCGACGGCCGTCGACGCGACCGGCCCTCGCCGGTGGCGGTCCGGGTGCCCTACACCACCCGGGACGGCTTCCTCGCCGTCCGGGCCTGGCTGCGCACCGCGCACGCGGAGGCCGGGCCGCTCACCCTCGACGACGGTGCCCTGACCGTGCGCGCCCGGCTCCACGGGGCGCGGTGCGCCGACGGAGCGGCCGCGGTGCTGCGGCTGCGCGGACGCACCGGCACCGTGCGCGAACTGCCGGTGGAGACCGACGGCCGGGACGTCGCCTTCACGGTGCCCCACACCGGACCGGTCGACGACGGGGACCACATCTGGGACGTGTACGTGCGGCCCGCCGCGGACGCACCGCTCATCCGGGTCGGCCGCCTGCTCGACGACGTGGCGGACCGCAAACGCGTCCACGTGTATCCGCGGGTCACGGTCGGCGGGTCCGGACTGCGGCCCTACTACACCGTCGACAACGACCTCTCCTTCGCGGTGACCCGGGCGGCCGAAGGCTGACGGCCGGCCCGCGGACGCCGGGGCCGGGGGAGCGGGAGCGCGGTCAGGCGGCCGCCGCGAGCGGTCGGCGCCCGGTGCCGTTCCCCCGGCCGGACGCTTGACCGTGCACCGTGCCGGACGGTTGTGTCGCCCCCATGACCCAGTCGCCACCCGGCCGCCGCCCGCGCGCCGCCCTGGCCATGTCCCCGGCCGCCGCGGCCGCCGTCCTCGACGCCGAGTCGCTCGCGGCCCTCGCCGAGGTCTGCGACCTCACCGGGCCCCCGGTGCTCGACGACCTGACCACCCCCGGGGCGCGTGCCGTGC
>NZ_JAAGMD010000152.1 GCF_010548465.1 Streptomyces sp. SID14436
TCTTGCGCCCGGTGATGGTGAGGTACCCGTCGGCGTCGAGGGAGCCGAGGTCGCCGGTGGCGAACCAGCCGTCGGAGAGCACCTGTCGGCTCGCGTCGGGGTTGTTCCAGTAGGAGCCGAAGACGATGCCGCCCTTGATGTGGACCTCGCCGTCGTCGGCGATGCGCACGGCGGTGCCGGGCACCGGCAGGCCGACCGTGCCGGGGCGCGGGCCGAGCGGCGGGACGACGGTGGCGGCGGCGGTGGTCTCGGTGAGGCCGTACCCCTCGTAGATGAGGATGCCGGCGGTGTAGAAGAAGAGGTTGAGGTCGCGTTCCAGCGGGGAGCCGCCGCTGATGGCGTAGCGCAGGCGGCCGCCGAGTTCCTTGCGGACGCGGCGGTAGACCAGCAGGTCGTAGAGCGCCCAGGCGGCGTACAGGGCGGGGCCCGGGCCCTTGCCGCGGCCGAGGAACCGGTCGAGGTGCGCGGCGCCGAAGCGGACGGCGAGGCGGTGGGCGCGTTCGAAGGAGGCGCCGCGGCCGATCCGCTCGGCGGTGGCGCGGCCGGTGTCGTGGATCTTCTCGAAGAGGTAGGGCACGCCGACGAGGAAGGTCGGGCGGAACGCCTTGAGGGCGGGCCGCAGTTCGTCCGGCTTGATGCTCGGGAAGTGGCCGACCTCGATGCGGGCCGTCAGACAGGCGATCTGGAGGGTGCGGCCGAGGATGTGGGCGAGCGGGAGGAACAGCAGTGTCGAGGCGACCTGGTCGGTGACCTCCTTGAAGATGGGGTGCAGCAGCTCGACCGTGTTGGCGGCCTCGGCGTGCAGGTTGGCGTGGGTGAGGACGCAGCCCTTGGGGCGGCCGGTGGTGCCGGAGGTGTAGCAGATCGTCGCGACGCTGTCCGGGGTGAGGGCGGTGCGCCGCCCGGTGACCTCCTCGTCGGACACGTCCCGGCCGAGGGCGGTGAGCCGGTCGAGGGCCCCGGCGTCGATCTCCCACAGGCGGGGGTGCTCGGAGTGGGCCGCCGTGGCGGCGGTGACGGTGGCGGTGTTCTCCGGGGTCTCGGTGACGACGTGGCGGGCGCCGGAGTCGCGGACGATCCACTCCACCTGGTCCGCGGAGGACGTGGCGTACACGGGCACGGTCACGCCGCCCGCGGACCAGATCGCGAAGTCCAGGACCGACCACTCGTAGCGGGTGCGGGACATCACCGCGACCCGGTCCCCCGGCCGGAGACCGGCCGCGATCAGGCCCTTGGCCACGGCGGTGACCTCCCGGGCGAAGGCCGCCGCCGTGACCGGGTGCCAGGTGCCCTGCCGTTCGCGGCGCAGTACGACGGCGTCCGGCGCCTCAGCGGCGTTGGTGAAGGGGATGTCGGCGGTGCTGCCGGTGGCCGGCCGCGGGGCCAGGGGCGCGGCGCGGACCTCGCGGACGACGCCGTGGCCGTCCGCGACGGTCTCGATGCCGACGCGGGCTGTGAGGCCGGTCCGTCGTCTGGCTCGTTTCAGGTCCCTGCGTACGCCCATGGCGGCTCCCGGTCGCGGCTGGAGGCTGTCGTGCTGGTGCTGCCGTGCTCACTGCGCTACTTACTCCAGAGTAAACTTACCCGGACGTAGGGATCAGTCAACGGCCGGGGCACCACGCGTGCACCCCGGCCGGGCGGCCGGCTAGGTCAGCCGGTCCGCCGTGCGGATCGCCTCGGCCAGTTCGCGGACGGCGTCGTCCTCGGTCCGCGCCGCCAGGTCCCCGGCCCGTTCGGCGAGCCGGCCCAGGCCGGGGGCG
>NZ_JAAGMD010000176.1 GCF_010548465.1 Streptomyces sp. SID14436
CCTGGTCCAAGCCCCGCCCCGGCGTCAACGGCGCCGACCCGGCCGCCCCGCCCGCCCCCGCGGCGGCCCCGGAGCACCCCAGCGGCTGGCGGCCGTGGCGGTTCCGGATGTCCAACGACGTGTGGGGCACCCCGTCCGTCGACGGCGACCTGGTCTACGTCACCTCCTTCGAGGTGCACGCCCTGGACGTGGCCACCGGCCGCCGCCGGTTCAAGACCCGGGACGTGGCCTGGTCCATGGCGGTCGCCGACGGCCGCATCCACGCCTCCGACGGCCCCACCCTGTTCGCCCTGGACTCCCGTGAGGGCGGCGACCTGTGGCGGCTGTCCACCGACGCCTGGGTGTACTGCCTGCGGGCCGAGCGCGGCACCGTCGTCACCGGCACCCGGGGCGGCGGCGTCCAGGGCTGGGAGGCGTCCACCGGGCAGAAGCTGTGGGAGATCACCGGCTGCCAGACCGACTTCGAGACCCCCGAGGCGGGCCCGGCCCTGCACGACGGCACCGTGTACGTCTGGCAGGACGCCCGGCTGCGCGCCCTCGACGCCCGCACCGGCGAGGAGCGCTGGTCCTACCCGATCGGTGACGCCGCCTCCTGCGGGGGCGTCCCGGTCCGCGTCAACCAGGCCACCGACGGCTACGTCTACGTCTCCGCCGGCACCCGGGTGCTCGCCCTGGACGTGGCGGGCGGCCACGTGCGCTGGCACTTCGAGGCCCCGGCGGTCTTCCTCTCCCCGCCGGCGTTCGTGCCGGGCCCGGCGGTCACGGGCGGCGGCCTCTACCTCGCCGACTACCTCGGCACCGTGTACGCCCTCGACGCCACCGACGGCCGTGACCGCTGGCGCATCGCCACCGAGGCGCGCACCTCGACCGAGCCGGTCCTGGTCGCCGCCGGACACGTCCACGTGGGCAGCGGCAAGGGCCTCTACACCCTGGACGCCGTGACCGGCACGCCCAAGTGGCGCTTCCAGTCGGGCGGCGACATCGTGGGCGCCCCCGCGGTGGCCGAGGGGCGCATCCACTTCGGCTCCACCGACCACCTGCTCTACACGCTGAAGGCCGACGACGGCCGGCTGCGCTGGAAGCTGGCCACCGGCGGCGAGATCACCGGTTCCCCGGTCGTCCGGGACGGCGTGGTGTACGCGTGCAGCAAGGACCGCTGCGTGTACGCCCTGGACGCGGAGAAGGGGACCGGCACCTCGCGGACGACCTGAGGGGCGGTGCGGGGCCGTCGGTCCCGCCGCACGGGCCGTCCCCGGCCCCGTCCGCACCGCCGGGTACCGGCCGATGACGGGACGGTCGCCCCCCAGTGACATGGCCGTGACACAGAGTTGGCAGTCTGGCGGGCATGCGTTTTCGGGGGAACACACTCAGACTCACGGCGGTTTCGGCTCTGGTCGTCCTGACCCTGACGGGTTTCTCCACCGGACGCCACCGGGGCGGGGACGGAGGCGGCGGCGGAGGCTGCAGCAGCTCCTCCCAGAACCACGACTCCTCGCCGAAGTCGGGCGGCGGGTACCACCGCGACTACGACGACGATGACGACGACTACGACTACGGCTCCGGATCGTCAGGCTCGGACAGCACCGGCGCCACCGCCACCTCCACCCTGACCGACGCCACCGTCGAGCTGCTGAGCTGCGCGTCGAAGTCGGCCCGCCACGCCACCGTCCGCGTCACCAACCCCAACCCGTCCGACGGCACGTTCACCGTCCGGGTGGTCTTCGAGGACCGGGCCGGTGTCCGGATCATCACCGGGCGGCAGCAGGTCGACGTGCCCGCCGACGACACGGTGACGGTGCGGGTGCCGGTCGGCGGCGACGCCAAGCGCGCGGCCCGCGTCGCGCATTGCGAACCCGAACCCGAGGCGCCGGCCGTCCGCTGAGCCGGCGGGGCCCGGGACCGGGCGGGCTCACCGGGTCCGGAACGCGCCCCGGACCCGCCCGGTGAACAGCTCCGC
>NZ_JAAGMD010000201.1 GCF_010548465.1 Streptomyces sp. SID14436
TCACCGCCTCGGCTTCGGCGGTCGTGCGCCCGCCGTCGGTCGTCACCGCCTCGGCCCCCGTGGTCGTGCGCCCGCCCTCGGTCGTCACCGCCCCGGCTTCGGTGGTCGTGCGCCGACCCTCGGCCGGCGCGGCCTCGGCTCCGGACGTCGTCCGCCCGGCGCCGGCCGTGGCCCGTTCGTCCCCGGTCGCCGCCCGCCCCTTCCCGGGCGTCGGCTCCTGGTCGTGCGTCAGCGCCTCGTCGGGCTTCCCGGTCTGGTCCGGCACGCGTCATCCCCAGCTTTCGGCACGCGATTGACAAACGCGAGTGGTCACTCGCATTCTTGTGAAACGCGAGCGATCTCTCGTGTTTGCCAGTCTATGGCAACGGCACAGCCATGCCGCCTGCCCGTATGCACCGCGTGGACCGCCAGGGCCCGGGGCGCCGGGGGGTGTGGGGCACGGTTCACGGTGAAGGGGACACCGCAGGATGACCGAAGTCAACGATCCGTCGCGCGTCGGAGGCTGGACCCGCCTGGTCACGGCCCGCCCGAGGCTCGCCCTGCTGGCCGGGCTGGTGCTCACGGTCCTCGCGGTGCTGGCCGGCAGCGGGGTCGCCGACCGCATGGGCAGCGGCGGCTGGGAGGACCCGGACGCCGAGTCCACCTACGCCACCCGCGCCCTGGAGGAGGCGTTCCCCCACTCCCAGCCCAACCTCCTGCTGCTCGTCGACGCCGGGGACGCCTCGGTCGACGACCCGGCCGTCGCCGCCGAGGCCGCCCGGCTGACCGAACGCCTGGCGGGCGAGCCCGGCATCACCGGCGTCGGCTCCTACTGGCAGACCCGCTCGCCCGCGCTGCGCGCCGAGGACGGCCACGAAGCGCTGATCGCCGCCCGCATCACGGGCGACGAGACGACGATGAACGAGACGCTGGAGCGCATAGCGCCGTCCTTCCGGGGCGAGCAGGGCGCCGTGGAGGTCGGCATCGGCGGCCCGGTCGCCGTGCGGCACGAGATGCAGACGATCATCCAGGAGGACCTGCTGCGGGCCGAGCTCATCGCCCTGCCGGTCACGCTCGTGCTGCTGGTGATGGTCTTCGGCAGCGCCGTCGCCGCCCTGCTCCCGCTCGGCATCGGCATCGTCGCGATCCTCGGCACCAACGCGGTCCTGCGCGGCCTCACCGAGATCACCGACGTCTCCGTCTTCGCGATGAACCTCACCACCGCGCTCGGCCTCGGCCTGGCGATCGACTACGCCCTGTTCATCGTCCGCCGCTTCCGTGAGGAACTCTCCTCGGGCGCCGACCCCCGGACCGCCGTCGGCACCACCCTGCGCACCGCCGGGCGCACCGTGCTCTTCTCCGCCCTCACGGTCGCGGTGTCGCTCGCGGCCATGCTGCTCTTCCCGCAGTACTTCCTGCGCTCCTTCGCCTACGCCGGGATCGCCGTGGTGCTGCTGGCCGCGGCGGCGGCCCTGATCCTGCTGCCCGCCGCCCTCGTCCTCCTCGGCCACCGGGTCGACGCGTACGACCTGCGGCGCCTGTTCCGGCGCCGGCGCGCGACGCGGCCGAAGCGGGAGGAGGGCGCCGCCTGGGGCCGCGCGGCGACGGTGGTGATGCGCCGCGCCCCGTTCTTCGCCCTCGGCACCACGGCCGTGCTGATCCTGCTCGGGCTGCCCTTCCTGGGCGTGAAGTTCGGCACCGCCGACGACCGCCAGCTGCCCGCCACCGCCGAGTCCCACGTCGTGCAGCAGCACATCCGCGACGGCTTCCCCGGCAGCCCGGGCGGCGGACTCGAAGTGCTCGCCGAGGGCCCCGCGACCCAGGCCCAGTACGCCGCCTACAAGGAGCGCGTCGCCGCGCTGCCCGAGGTGGTCCGCGTCGACGGGCCGCTGGTCGAGGGCGACACCGCCTACTTCACCGTGCTGCCCGAGGGCGAGGCCGTCGACGACCCGGCTCAGGACCTGGTGGGCGACCTGCGCGCCCTGGAGGCTCCCTTCGACACCAAGGTCACCGGCGCGGCGGCCGTACTCGTCGACTCCAAGGACGCCATCGCCGAGCAACTGCCCGCGGCGGCCGTCTTCATCGTCGTCGTCACGCTCCTGCTGGTGTTCCTGCTCACCGGCAGCGTGCTCATACCGGTCCAGGCCGTGGTGCTCAACGCGCTCAGCCTGACCGCCATGTTCGGCGCCGTGGTGTGGGTCTTCCAGGACGGCCACCTCTCCGGCCTGCTCGGCTTCACCACCCCCGGCAACATCGAGACGACGCTGCCCGTCCTGATGTTCTGCGTTGCCTTCGGCCTCTCCATGGACTACGGCGTGTTCCTGCTCTCCCGCGTCAAGGAGGAGTACGACCGCTCCGGCGACCACGAGCGGGCCGTCCGCCACGGCCTCCAGCGCACCGGCGGGCTGATCACCGCGGCGGCGGTCATCCTCGCGGTGGTCATGGTCGCGATCGGCACCTCGCGGGTGACCAACACCAAGATGCTGGGCCTGGGCATCGCCCTGGCGGTGCTGATGGACGCGATGATCGTCCGGAGCCTCCTCGTCCCCTCCGTCATGCGCCTCACCGGGCGCGCGACCTGGTGGGCGCCGGGACCGCTGCGCCGGTTCCACACCCGGTTCGGCCTGAGCGAGGGCGAGTCCGCGCCCACGCAGGCCGGCCCCGCGACCACCGCGACCACCGCGGCCACGACGGCCACGACGGGCGGCGGGGCGGAGGACGGCCAGGGCGAGCACGCCGACACCGACACCGACGCCGGCACCGACGCCGGCACCGGCGAAGGCGCCCGTGCCGGGGCCGCGCGCGACGCGGTGAGGAGTCGCGGATAGCGTTCCGCCGACAGCGCGGTGTTCGCCGGAGGCGGGGCACCGGGCGCGCCCACCGCGCCCCGGCCCCCGCCCCGGCGCGGACGGAAGGCGGGCGGCCATGCGGGCGGTGGTGTTCGAGCGGTACGGGGGACCGGCCGCGGTGCGGCAGGTCCCCGACCCGGAGCCGGCCGGACACGGAGTCGTCGTGCGCGTCGAGGCCACCGGTCTGTGCCGCAGCGACTGGCACGGCTGGCAGGGCCACGACCCGGACATCGCCCTGCCCCACGTACCGGGCCACGAACTCGCCGGTGTCGTCGAGACGGTCGGCGACCGGGTCACCGGATGGCGCCCGGGGGACCGGGTCACGGTGCCGTTCGTCTGCGCCTGCGGCAGCTGCGCCGCGTGCGCGGCGGGGGACCAGCAGGTGTGCGAGCGGCAGACCCAGCCCGGCTTCACCCACTGGGGTTCCTTCGCGGAGTTCGTGGCCCTGGACCACGCCGACGTCAACCTGGTCGCCGTCCCCGAGGACATGTCCTTCGCGACGGCCGCCTCCCTCGGCTGCCGGTTCGCCACCGCCTACCGCGCGGTCGTGCAGCAGGGCCGGGTCGCGGCGGGCGAGTGGGTCGCCGTCCACGGCTGCGGCGGCGTCGGCCTGTCCGCTGTGATGATCGCGGCGGCGTCCGGGGCGCGCGTCGTCGCCGTGGACGTGGCACCGGGGGCGCTGGAGATGGCCCGGCGGTTCGGCGCGGCGGAATGCCTCGACGCCTCGTCGGCCGACGACCCGGCCGAAGCGGTCCGCGACCTCACCGGCGGCGGTGCCCACCTCTCTCTGGACGCCCTCGGCTCCCCCGCCACCTGCGCGGCCTCGGTGAACGGCCTGCGCCGCCGGGGACGGCACGTGCAGGTGGGCCTGCTGCCCTCGGCCACCGGCACCACCCCGGTCCCCATGGCCCGCGCCATCGCCCTCGAACTGGAACTCCTCGGCAGCCACGGCATGGCCGCGCACAGCTATCCGCCGATGCTGGAGCTGGTCCGCGCCGGGCGGCTGCGCCCCGACCTGCTGGTCACCCGGACGATCGGCCTGGACGCCGCCCCGGCCGCCCTCGCGGCCCTGGACCGGGCCCCGGGCCCCGGCGTCACCGTCATCGCACCCTGGATGCCGACCCCGACGCCGACCCCGACCCCGATGCCGACCCCGACGCCGACCCCGACGCCGACGCCGACCCCGACGCCGACGCCGACGCCGACGCCGACCCCGACGGGGACGCCGACCCCGACGGGGACGCCGACGCAGCCCACTCCCGGTCCAGCATTGCCATGATCACCTCGTCGACCCATTCCCCGTCCCGCCATTGCGCCTCCCGCCGGACGCCCTCCACCACGAAACCGGCCTTCTCGTACGCGCGCAGCGCGCGCGGGTTGTTGCCGTAGGCCTCCAGCTGGACGCGGTGCAGCCCCAGCTGCTCGAAGCCGTGCCCGACGATCAGCCGGGTGGCCTCGGTGCCCAGCCCCCGCCCCCGGCCGCGCGGCCCGATCAGGGTGCGGAAGGTGCAGCTGCGGGCGTCCGCGTCCCACTCGTTGAGGACGACCTCGCCGACCAGCTCGCCGGTGGCGCGGTCGGTGACGGCGAGATCCAGCCGGTCCGGCTGCGCGGACCGGGAGGCGTACCAGGAGCGCACCTTGGCGGGCGTGAGGTCGGTCGACCCGTCGAAGGTGAAGCGCACCACCTCGGGGTCCTGGAGGATCTCCCACATGGTGTCCGCGTCGGCGGCGGTGAACGGGCGGAGCACGGTGCGCTCCCCGGTGAGCGTGGGTTTCACGGCGAAACTCATGGGCAGCACTGTGCCCCACCACGCGGGTGGGGCACAGCGGATTTCAGCGGCGGTCGGCCCCAGCGGCCCCGGTCAGCCTTGCGGCCCCGGTCGGCCCCGGTCGGCCCGTGCGGCCCCGGTCAGCCTCTGCGGCCCCGGTTGCCGGGCCGGGAGGCCACCCAGGTGCGGACCGTGTCCGCGTACCAGTAGGGCTTGCCCGCCTCGACGTGGTCCGGCGGGGGCAGCAGGCCGTGCTTGCGGTAGGAGCGCACGGTGTCCGGCTGCACCTTGATGTGGGCCGCGATGTCCTTGTACGACCACAGCCGTCGGTCGGTCATGAATGGCACCTCCCCGCGCGCACCGCGGCGGCGGCCGAGGAGCGGCCGTCAGGGGGAGCCGGGTGCTGCGCTGGCGATCATCAAGCGTTGTGCCCGGTCAACGACGCCGACCGGAGTCGGGGTGGGGGCTGTGCTCCGGGTGTGACGGAAGACCCGCGTACACGAGACATGCGTGACACAACCGGGGCTTTTGTGACAGGCGTGACGCAATGGCGTACGCCGGTCGGGTCGGCGGGGCGCGTTGACACCGAGCCCGCACTCCCCCTTCACGCAGGAGCCGGTCAGCCCTGTGACCAGGCAGTCGTCCCCGCCGAAGGGCCCGGCCGAACACGCGGGCGACGCGAAATCGTCAGTATGTCCGGACAAAACATTGACAGGGCGTCGTACCGCGGATAGAAACCCCGGAGAGCCGTGCGGTACCGCGCCCGCATCCCCCGGGCACCGATCGCCTCCGGCGCGAACGGCCCCTTCGCTTTGGCAGGAGTGAAGAGGCGTGCGAAGACTCCCCGCCCGCCAAGGCCACGCGCCGGAGGTCCCGGCTCTCCACCCGGACGACCGGGCCCCGTGGGGCGGAGCGGCGCACGGCCGGGGCGCGCCGCACATGTGTCTACACGAGGACCGCAACGGCCGACACTGTGTCGGGAGCGCCGCCCGGCCGCACCTGCTGGGATGGAAGCGTGCCCGGCCGCGGCACGGCGGGCGCTCCGCCCGGCCGCCGCGGCGCACGGCACGCGAGCTGTACACCCGGCACGTCCCACCCCGACGCCGCCCCATGCGTAAGGAGTTCTCGGTCATGACGAAGATCGTCAACCACTGGATCGGCGGGAAGACCGCCGAAGGCGCCTCGGGTACCCACGGGCCGGTGACGAATCCGGCGACCGGCGAGGTCACCACGAAGGTCGCGTACGCCTCCGTCGAGGAGGTCGACGCGGCGGTCGCCGCCGCGAAGGACGCCTACCGGTCGTGGAGCCAGTCGTCGCTGGCCACCCGGACCTCGATCCTGTTCCGGTTCCGCGCGCTGGTCGACGCGCACCGCGACGAGATCGCCGAGCTGATCACCGCCGAGCACGGCAAGGTGCACTCCGACGCCCTCGGCGAGGTCGCCCGCGGGCTGGAGATCGTCGACCTGGCCTGCGGCATCAACGTGCAGCTCAAGGGCGAGCTGTCCACTCAGGTCGCCAGCCGCGTCGACGTGGCCTCCATCCGCCAGCCGCTCGGCGTGGTGGCCGGCATCACCCCGTTCAACTTCCCGGCCATGGTGCCGATGTGGATGTTCCCGCTGGCCATCGCCTGCGGCAACACCTTCGTCCTGAAGCCCTCGGAGAAGGACCCGTCGGCCGCGGTCCGGCTCGCCGAGCTGATGGCCGAGGCCGGGCTCCCCGACGGCGTCTTCAACGTCGTCCACGGCGACAAGCTGGCCGTCGACCGCCTCCTGACCCACCCCGACGTCAAGGCCGTGTCCTTCGTCGGCTCCACCCCGATCGCTCGCTACATCCACACCACGGCCTCGGCCAACGGCAAGCGCGTCCAGGCCCTCGGCGGCGCCAAGAACCACATGCTGGTGCTGCCCGACGCCGACCTCGACGCGGCGGCCGACGCGGTCGTCTCGGCGGCCTACGGCTCCGCCGGCGAGCGCTGCATGGCGATCTCCGCGGTCGTCGCCGTCGGCGCGATCGGCGACACCCTGGTCGAGAAGATCCGCGAGCGCGCCGAGAAGATCAAGATCGGTCCCGGCGACGACCCCACGTCCGAGATGGGCCCCCTCATCACCAAGGTCCACCGCGACAAGGTCGCCTCCTACGTGGAGAACGCCGCCGCCGAGGGCGCCGAGGTCGTCCTGGACGGCACCGGTCACACCGTCGACGGCTACGAGGACGGCCACTGGATCGGCATCTCCCTCCTCGACAAGGTGCCGACCTCCGCCAAGGCCTACCAGGACGAGATCTTCGGCCCGGTCCTGTGCGTCCTGCGCACCGAGACCTACGAGGAGGCCGTCGACCTGATCAACGCCTCCCCGTACGGCAACGGCACCGCGATCTTCACCCGGGACGGCGGCGCCGCCCGCCGCTTCCAGCTGGAGGTGGAGGCGGGCATGGTCGGCGTGAACGTGCCGATCCCGGTCCCCGTCGGCTACCACAGCTTCGGCGGCTGGAAGGACTCCCTCTTCGGCGACCACCACATCTACGGCAACGACGGCACGCACTTCTACACCCGCGGCAAGGTCGTCACCACCCGCTGGCCCGACCCGGCCGACGCCCCGGCCGGCGTGGACCTGGGCTTCCCGCGCAACCACTGACCGTCCGTCCGTCCCTCCGTCCGTCCGTCCCTCCGTCTGTCTGTCCGTCCGGACCGGTACCCGCGGGCCGGAGCCGTGCTCACCGCACACGGCTCCGGCCCGCGGTGCGTTCCGTCCGCCTCCTGCGTCCGCGCCCCCGCCCGACGGCCCGGCAGCCGTCCCGGACCGCCGGTAGGGGTGTGTTGCCGCTCCGATCCGCAGGGGGCGGCAGGGGCACGGCCATTCGATGTGTTGATCCGATCAATTGGGCGAAAAATGGCATGTCGCCACGTCTTCACCCTTTCTTCACCTGGACGCTGTGGCGGGCGGAACTCCGACCGGATGTCGGGGCACCGCCGGACCTCGGCCGGGCGAGCGCCCGGCCGTCAGCCACAGTCAAGGAGTGAGCGTGAGCATGCGCTTTGCGAAGAGGCGGGGCGGGACGCTGGTGGCCGCGGCCGTCGCCGCGATCGCCGCCGCGACCCTGCTGGGAGCGGCCCCCGCTTCCGCGGACGGCAGCCCGAACGGCAACGGGAACGGCAACGGGAACGGGAACGGGACCAGCGCGGACCACTGGGGTGTGATCACCCGCAACACGATCGGCTCGCCCGTCGCCGAGCTCAGGAACGGCCCGTTCGGCTCGTTCGGCGTGACAGGCCCGGCCGCCCGGCCGCCCTACGGGACGGGCAGCCTGGGGATCGAGGTGGCGGACAACTCCACCACGCTGAACCCGCCCAGCGAGAAGGTCGACTTCGGCAACGAGGTCGACTTCTTCGGCGACCGGATCCGCGACCTGCGGAACCTCGGCTTCCATGTCTTCCAGACCGGTGAGAACGTCACCTACGGCGGCCCGGAGAACATGCCGAACATCCGGTTCGAGATCGACCCGAACCTGAGCGCCCTCCCGGCCGACAACTACTCGACCATGGTGTGGGTGCCGGACGCGGCGCCGGTGACCAACCGCTGGAGCCCGTTCCTGGACGCCACGACCACCGGTTACTGGTACCTGACGGGCAACGAGACCGCGTGCACCCAGGCCGCCCGGTGCACCTTCGCCGAGCTGAAGGCCTCGCTCGACGACGGGGGCGAGGAGGCGACCGTCCTCACCGCCGCCGTCGGCAAGGGACGTGACCACATGTGGATCGGGGCCGTCGACGGCCTGCGCATCAACAACCGGGTCTACGACTTCGAGGAGGACGGGGTCCGGGAGCGTCGCGTCGGCTGACGCGGCCCTCGGGTGACGACGGCGTGAGCCCCGGACCGGCCGACCGCGGTCCGGGGCTCCGTCGTCCCCGCACCCGCACCCGCGCCCCGCCACCCCGCGCCCCGCCACCCCGCGCCCGCAGCGCCA
>NZ_JAAGMD010000222.1 GCF_010548465.1 Streptomyces sp. SID14436
CCGGTGCCCGGCGAGGACCGCCTCGCCGGCGGCGGGCCGGGGCAGCGCGCTCGCCGTCTCCTCCGGGTCGGCGGCCCGCGGGCCGTCCCAGGTGCCGAGCCGGTCCAGCTCCGCGCGCAGGGTGCGCAGGTCGGGCAGTCCGAGGTGGACGTCCATGGCGTCGGCCAGCATCTGCAGCACGCGGGCGTCGGTCGGCGCGGGACGGCGGGTCATCTGGTCGGGCTTGATCGCCGCCTGGAACGGGCGGGCCCTGCCCTCCCAGTTGAGGAAGGTGCCGTCCTTCTCGGCCACCGGGGCGACCGGCAGCACGACGTCGGCGAGCGCGGTGACCTCACCGGGGCGCAGCTCCAGGGAGACCACGAAGCCCGCCTCGGCGAGGGCGGCCCGCGCGCGGGCCGGGTCGGGGAGGTCGGCGATCTCGACGCCGGCCACCACGAGGGCCTGCAACTGGCCGCCCGCGGCGGCCTCGACGATCCCGCCGGTGTCCCGCCCGAAGC
>NZ_JAAGMD010000245.1 GCF_010548465.1 Streptomyces sp. SID14436
GCGGGCCGCCGCACCGGCCGCTCTGCCCGCGCCCCGGGCGGGACGGGCCGGGGCCGGCGGGAGCTGGCCCTTCATCGGGCCCCACTCGTTGGGGTCCGGGACGCCCGGGGGCAGCATCTGGCGGCGACGCGGGCCGCCGTGCTCGGCCTCGCCGGGTTCCTTGGCGCCGGGCCAGGCCTTGGCGACGCGGGCGGCGAGGACGAAGTCCTTGCGCAGCGGGTGCCCTTCGAAGCTCTCCGGCAGCAGCAGGTGGTCCAGTCCCGGGTGGCCGGTGAAGTCGATGCCGAACATCTCGTACGTCTCGCGTTCGTGCCAGGCGGCACCCGCGTAGACGTGCACGGCGGTCGGCAGCGCCGGGGACTCGTGCGGGACGGTGGTGCGCAGGAGCAGTCGGCGGACCGGCGACAGCGCGGCGACGTGGGCCGCGACGCGGAAGCCGGTGCCGGGTTCGTCGACGGCGCTCAGCCAGTCGAAGTAGGTGCAGCCGAGGCGGTCGCGTGCCGTCTCCAGGGCGGAGATCCAGGCGGCGGGCGGTACGTCGACGGTGAGGACGTCGTACGACTCCTCGGCCGTGGCGTCCGCGCCGAACAGCTCCTCGGCGTCGGCGGGGAGCCAGCCGACGGCGGTCATCGGTCGCCCCCCGCACCCGGCGCACCCGGCGCGTCAGGCGCGTCCGCCGGTCCGGACGCCCCCGGCCCGGGCGGCCGGACCAGGCCGCTCTGCAGGGCCGCCGTGGAGGGCCGGGAGGCCGCGTACCGCTCCCCCAGCGACTCGCGGGCGATCTTCTCCTGGAGTTTCAGGATGCCCTGGAGCAGCGCCTCGGGCCGGGGCGGGCACCCGGGCACGTAGACGTCGACGGGGATGATCTGGTCGACGCCCTTGGTCACGGAGTAGGAGTCCCAGTAGGGGCCGCCGCAGTTGCTGCACGCGCCGAAGGAGATGACGTACTTCGGCTCGGGCATCTGCTCGTAGAGCCGCTTCACGGCGGGCGCCATCTTGTCGGTGACCGTGCCGGAGACGACCATCAGGTCGGCCTGGCGCGGGCCCGGGGCGAACGGGATGACGCCGAGGCGGATGAAGTCGTGGCGGGCCATCGACGCGGCGATGAACTCGATGGCGCAGCAGGCGAGGCCGAAGTTGAAGACCCAGAGGGAGTAGCGGCGGCCCCAGTTGAGGATGACCTTCATGGGTTCCGGGGCCAGCCGGGAGAGCACGCCCAGCTTGCCGCCGCCGCCCGGTGCGGACGGCAGGGCGGGGTCCGGCAGCAGCACCGGCTCGGTTCCCGGGGCGGCGCTGCCCGGTGCGGGGGCCCAGCCGGTGTCCCGGGCGGCGGGCGAGGCGGAGGTCGCGGGAGTCACGTCCATGTCAGGACGCCCTTCTTGTATGCGTACAGCAGGCCGACGGCGAGGAAGCCGAGGAAGATGAACATCTCCACGAGGGTGGTCGCTCCGTAGCCGTCCGCGGCGAAGACGGTCGCCCAGGGGAACAGGAAGACCGAGTCGACGGCGAAGATGACGTAGAGGAACGCGTAGACGTAGTAGCGGACCTGGGTGTGGGCCCAGCCCTCGCCGACGGGGTCGACGCCGCACTCGTACGTCAGCAGTTTCTCGGGGGTCGGGACGACGGGCCGCAGCAGCCGGCCCGCTCCGAAGGCGACGGCGACGAACAGCACGCCGACGACGGCGAGCAGCCCGACGACCGAGTACGCCTGGAAGTAGTCCGCCGCGACGTGCGCAGCGACGACGGTCGAGTCGATGACGGTCGAGTCGACGACGGTCGGTTCCCGCACGTCCGCCCCTCACTCCTCGGCTGTGTTGTCCCGGTTCCGCGCTGTGACCGCCGGTGTCCGACGATCTGTACGGACGGGAGTCTAGGCCCTGATAAAGGCACGGTAAGCGGCCCGTCGCCCTCTCTTCCCGGGGGGTGGGGTTTTCCCCAGGGAACGAGGGCGGTCGCCCTCATGGCGCGGGCCCCCGGCGGGCGGGCAGGCTAGGGCGCATGACCGAGCATGGCGACCCCCGCGACCTCGGCGGCCTGCATGTCCCCGCCGGCCGCGACGCGTACGGCGACCGCCCGCCGCCGCCCCGTTTCGCGTTCGACCGGCACACCTGGAAGGAGATCGCGCATCTCCTGCTGAACCTCCCGGTGTCCCTGGTCGGCTTCACCTACGTCGTGACCGTGCTGTTCACGAGTGCCTGGCTGACCGTCACCGTGATCGGGTTCCCGCTGCTCGCCGCCGCCCTGATGGGTGCGCGGCTGCTGGGCAGGGCGGAACGGGCCCGGGCGCGGGCGCTGCTCGGGGTGCGGGTGGACGAGCCGAGCCGGCTGCCGATGCGCGGCTCGGTCGGGTTCTGGCCGCAGTTGTGGATGGCGGTGAAGGACCCGGTGGGCTGGCGCACCATGCTCTACGAGCTGATCCGGCTGCCGTGGGGCGTCCTCACCTTCACGATCACGCTGACGTCACTGTTCGTGCTGTGGCCGGTGCTGCCCTATCTCGCGCGCGGGATGGCGGACGTGGACCGGGCGATGGTGCGGGGGCTGCTGTCGCCGTCCGACGAGCTGGAGCGGCGCATCGCCGAACTGGAGTCGGACCGGGGCGTGGTCGTCGACACGGCGGCGGCGGACCTGCGGCGCATCGAGCGCGATCTGCACGACGGGGCACAGGCCCGGCTGGTCAACCTCGCCATGGGGCTGGGCCTGGCCAAGGAGAAGCTGACCGAGGACCCGGACGCGGCGGCGGCGATGGTCGAGGAGGCCCACGGCGAGGTGAAGCTGGCGCTCCAGGAGCTGCGGGACCTGGCCCGGGGCATCCACCCGGCGGTGCTGACCGACCGGGGCCTGGACGCGGCCCTGTCGTCGGTCGCCACCCGCTGCACGGTGCCCGTGAAGGTGACGGTCGACCTGGCCGAACGTCCGGCGGCGGCCATCGAGGGCATCGCGTACTTCACGGTGTCGGAGCTGCTGCAGAACGTGAGCAAGCACAGCGGGGCGCGGTCCGCCTCGGTCGACGTGTGGCGCACCGACAACCGGCTGCTGGTGCAGGTGTGGGACGACGGCCGGGGCGGCGCGAGCCTGGAGCGGGGCACCGGGATGCGGGGGCTCGCCGACCGGCTGGGCGCGGTCGACGGGCTGTTCGTCGTGGACTCGCCGGAGGGCGGGCCGACGACGGTGACGGCGGAACTGCCCTGGCGGGACCGCTCCGACGCCCACACGGGCACCCCGTTCCTACCCCGGGCCCCCCGCACCACCGCACCCTGACGCACGACACCCGACACCCGACACCCGACACCTGACGCACGACACCCGACGCACGACGCCCACGACCGCATGCCGCAGACACACGCCCGGGCCCACGCCCGGGCCCACGCCTGCGCGGCATTGCCCGGCGGGCGGCCGGGTCACCGCGGGTGGGGTTAACCCCCCGTCCAGGACTGCGACGGACTCCATGGTCCGGCGACCTGGGGCGGAGCAGGCTGGAGATACGACACCACAGCCGCCGGACAGGGAGAAGGACGACGCCGATGGCCACCGATCACGGACAGGGCGACGGGTACGGCTACGGGCCGTCCCACGGACTCGGCAGCGCACCGGGCCACCGGGGCACCGCCGAGCGCCGCCACCGGCTGCCGGCCGCGCTGCGGGCGCCGGTCGAGGGCCGCAGCTGGCGGGAGCTGGGATACGTCCTGCTGAGCCTGCCGATCGGCATCATGCTGTTCACCTACGCGGTCACGATGGTGTCGCTGGGGGCGGGCCTGCTGGTGACCTTCCTGGGCGTCCCGGTGCTGGCGGCGGCGCTCGCCGGGTGCCGCGGGATCGGGGCGGTGGAGCGGGCGCGGGCCCGGGCGCTGCTGGACCTGGAGGTGGACGAGCCGGAGCCGCTGCGGATGCGGAAGCCGGGCGCGATGGCCTGGATGGGGGCGGTGCTCAAGAGCGGCACCTCCTGGCGGGCCCTGCTGTACTCGCTGCTCCAGATGCCGTGGTCGGTCTTCACCTTCACCGTGTCGGTGACGTTCTGGTCGATCGGCTGGACGCTGCTGACGTACCCCCTGTGGTTCTGGGTCTTCCCGGCCTACGCGGGGCAGGGCGGGATCCAGCTGTACGGGGACGAGCAGCACCGGATCTACCTGGACAACGCCTTCGAGGTCACGGTGACCGCGCTGGTGGGGCTGCTGTTCACGATCGCCACGCCGTGGATCGTGCGGGCGCTGACGACGGTCGACCGGGTGATGGTGCACGGGCTGCTGGGCCCGTCGCGGCTGGCGACGCGGGTGGTGGAGCTGGAGTCGGACCGGGGCGTGGTCGTCGACACCGCGGCGGCTGACCTGCGGCGCATCGAGCGCGATCTGCACGACGGGGCGCAGGCCCGGCTGGTCAACCTGGCCATGGGGCTGGGCCTGGCCAAGGAGAAGCTGCGGGAGGACCCGCAGGTCGCGGCGCGGATGGTGGACGAGGCGCACGGCGAGGTGAAGACGGCACTGCAGGAGCTGCGGGACCTGGCCCGGGGCATCCATCCGGCGGTGCTGACCGACCGGGGCCTGGACGCGGCGCTGTCGTCGGTGGCCTCGCGGTGCACGGTGCCGGTGCAGGTCGAGGTGGACCTGACGGAGCGGCCCGCGTCGGCGATCGAGGGCATCGCGTACTTCACGGTGTCGGAGCTGCTGCAGAACATCAGCAAGCACTCCCGGGCGACCTCGGCGACCGTCGAGGTGTGGCGGACGGAGAGCCGGCTGATGCTCCAGGTCACGGACAACGGGGTGGGCGGTGCCGACGTGTCCGCCGGGTCCGGGCTCGCGGGTCTGGCGGAGCGGCTGGACGCGGTGGACGGCGTGCTGGTGGTCGACTCCCCGGCCGGCGGTCCGACCCGCGTGACGGCGGAGCTGCCGTGGCGCACCGAACCTGGCCGGTGAACCGGGCCCGGTGAAACGCGGCCGGGGAACCCGGGAGCCGGTGACGGCCCCGGCTCCCTACAGGCGGCCGCCTCCCGGGAGGCGGCGTCCCGGTCCCTCAGGAGCGTCCTCGCCTTCCGTCCCCCGGCGGACACTCCCGCCCGCGTCCCCCTCCGCACGGCCCGGCCGAGCTGGGATGCTGGGTCCTGTCGACCGGGGCCGCCACACGGGCGGTCCCGGGACAACGGGCTTGGGGGGCCGAGAAACGTGGAGGACAGGGTGCGGGTGGTCATCGCCGAGGATTCGGTGCTGCTGCGGGAGGGACTGACCAGGCTGCTGACCGACCGGGGCCACGAGGTCGTGGCGGGAGTGGGCGACGGCGACGCGCTGATCAAGACCATCGGCGAGCTGGCCGACCAGGGGGGCCTCCCGGACGTCGTGGTCGCCGACGTGCGCATGCCGCCGACCCACACCGACGAGGGCGTGCGCGCGGCGGTGCAGCTGCGCAGGTCGCACCCCGGGGTCGGGGTGCTGGTGCTGTCGCAGTACGTGGAGGAGCGGTACGCCACCGAACTGCTCGCCGGTTCCAGCCGGGGCGTCGGCTATCTGCTCAAGGACCGGGTGGCCGAAGTGCGTGAGTTCGTGGACGCGGTGGTCCGGGTGGCCGAGGGCGGTACGGCCCTGGACCCGGAGGTGGTCGCCCAGCTGCTCGGGCGCAGCCGCAAGCAGGACGTGCTCGCGGGACTCACCCCGCGGGAGCGCGAGGTGCTGGGCCTGATGGCCGAGGGGCGGACGAACTCGGCGATCGCCCGGCAGCTGGTGGTGAGCGACGGTGCCGTGGAGAAGCACGTCAGCAACATCTTCATGAAGCTGGGCCTGTCCCCCAGCGACGGCGACCACCGCAGGGTGCTGGCCGTGCTCACCTACCTGAACTCCTGAGCCCCGCCCGCCCCCGGCCGGAGCGGGCCGGAGCGGCCGCCCGTACGGGCGATCCCCGTGGGCCGGACCGCGCCGTACGGGCGATTCCCGCCGACGGGGCCGAACCGGTGCGGGAGCGGGCCGCGTCTTGGATGGAAAGGGCCGGGAGGCCGGAAACCGGCGTGATTCAAGGGAAAAGGTGGGACACATCGGCAGGCCGCGACGGCTCGCGGTCGTGTCCAATATGCGAATGACTCAAGGAAGGCGACCCTTACGGACGTAGGGTTGATCCAGGGAGGGCCTGCGGGAGGGCCGTCCCGGACAGCCGCCTCGAGGAGGTCCAGTTCAGTGACCAGTCAGGTCAGCAGCCCAGCGGAGCAGGCCGACGGAGCAGTCGTAGGAGAGCAGCGCAAAACGGCGGGAGCGAAGGACGTCCGCCGGCTCGACCGGGTGATCATCAGGTTCGCGGGGGACTCGGGTGACGGCATGCAGCTCACCGGTGACCGCTTCACCTCGGAGACCGCGTCGTTCGGCAACGACCTGTCGACCCTGCCGAACTTCCCCGCGGAGATCCGCGCGCCCGCCGGCACCCTGCCGGGTGTCTCGTCCTTCCAGCTGCATTTCGCCGACCACGACATCCTCACCCCGGGTGACGCGCCGAACGTCCTGGTGGCGATGAACCCGGCCGCGCTGCGGGCGAACATCGGGGATCTGCCGCGCGGCGCGGAGATCATCGTCAACACGGACGAGTTCACCAAGCGGGCGATGGCCAAGGTCGGCTACGACAGCAACCCGCTGGAGGACGGCTCGCTCGACGGCTACAGCCTCCATCCGGTGCCGCTGACGACGCTGACGGTCGAGGCGCTGAAGGAGTTCGACCTGAGCCGCAAGGAGGCCGAGCGCAGCAAGAACATGTTCGCGCTGGGCCTGCTGAGCTGGATGTACCACCGTCCCACCGAGGGCACCGAGCGGTTCCTGAAGACGAAGTTCGCGAAGAAGCCGGACATCGCGGCGGCCAACATCGCCGCCTACCGGGCGGGCTGGAACTTCGGCGAGACCACCGAGGACTTCGCCGTCTCCTACGAGGTGGCCCCGGCCGCGACGGCGTTCCCGCCGGGCGTCTACCGGAACATCTCGGGGAACCTGGCGCTGGCGTACGGCCTGATCGCGGCGTCCCGGCAGGCGGACCTGCCGCTGTTCCTGGGGTCCTACCCGATCACCCCGGCCTCCGACATCCTGCACGAGCTGAGCCGCCACAAGAACTTCGGCGTGCGCACCTTCCAGGCGGAGGACGAGATCGCGGGCATCGGCGCGGCGCTGGGGGCGGCCTTCGGGGGGTCCCTCGCGGTCACGACGACGTCCGGTCCCGGGGTGGCGCTGAAGTCGGAGACGATCGGGCTGGCGGTGTCGCTGGAGCTGCCGCTGCTGATCGTGGACATCCAGCGCGGCGGCCCGTCGACGGGTCTGCCGACCAAGACGGAGCAGGCGGACCTGCTCCAGGCGATGTACGGGCGCAACGGCGAGGCCCCGGTGCCGGTGGTGGCGCCGCGCACGCCGGCGGACTGCTTCGACGCCGCGCTGGAGGCGGCCCGGATCGCGCTGACGTACCGGACGCCGGTGTTCCTGCTGTCGGACGGCTATCTGGCCAACGGCTCGGAGCCGTGGCGGGTGCCGGACCTGGAGGAGCTGCCGGATTTGGGCGTGCAGTTCGCGCAGGGCCCCAACCACTCCCTGGACGACGGCACCGAGGTGTTCTGGCCGTACAAGCGGGACCCGCGGACGCTGGCGCGGCCGTGGGCGATCCCGGGCACCCCGGGGCTGGAGCACCGCATCGGCGGCATCGAGAAGCAGGACGGCACGGGCAACATCTCCTACGACCCGGCCAACCACGACTTCATGGTCCGCACCCGGCAGGCGAAGGTCGACGGCGTCGACGTCCCCGACCTCGACGTGGACGACCCGGACGGCGCGCGGACGCTGGTCCTCGGCTGGGGGTCGACGTACGGGCCGATCACGGCGGCCGTGCGGCGGCTGCGCCGGGCCGGGGAGTCGGTGGCGCAGGCGCACCTGCGGCACATCAACCCGTTCCCGAAGAACCTCGGCGAGATTCTCCGGGCGTACGACAAGGTGGTGGTGCCCGAGATGAACCTCGGCCAGCTCGCCACCCTGATCCGGGCGAAGTACCTGGTCGACGCGCAGTCCTACAACCAGGTGAACGGCATGCCGTTCAAGGCGGAGCAGCTCGCCACGGCTCTGAAGGAGGCCATCGATGGCTGAGACGTCCACACGAGGCACGGGCACGATCGGACCGCTCTCGCTGGTGCCGAAGGCCGAGGGCAAGCAGTCCATGAAGGACTTCAAGTCCGATCAGGAAGTGCGCTGGTGCCCGGGGTGCGGCGACTACGCCGTCCTCGCCGCCGTGCAGGGCTTCATGCCCCAGCTCGGCCTGGCGCGGGAGAACATCGTCTTCGTCTCCGGCATCGGCTGCTCGTCCCGCTTCCCGTACTACATGAACACCTACGGGATGCACTCCATCCACGGCCGCGCCCCGGCCATCGCGACCGGTCTCGCGGCGTCCCGGCGCGACCTGAGCGTGTGGGTGGTGACGGGTGACGGCGACGCGCTGTCCATCGGCGGCAACCACCTGATCCACGCCCTGCGGCGCAACGTCAACCTGAAGATCCTGCTGTTCAACAACCGGATCTACGGTCTGACCAAGGGCCAGTACAGCCCGACCTCCGAGGTCGGCAAGATCACCAAGTCGACGCCGATGGGGTCGCTGGACGCCCCGTTCAACCCGGTGTCGCTGGCGCTCGGCGCGGAGGCGTCGTTCGTGGCCCGCACGGTCGACTCGGACCGCAAGCACCTCACCGAGGTGCTGCGGCAGGCCGCGGACCACCCGGGCACCGCCCTGGTGGAGATCTACCAGAACTGCAACATCTTCAACGACGGCGCCTTCGAGGTCCTCAAGGACCGGCAGCAGGCCGAGGAGGCGGTGATCCGGCTTGAGCACGGGCAGCCGATCCGCTTCGGCAGCGAGGGCTCCAAGGGCGTCGTGCGGGACCGGGAGACCGGCGACCTCCGCATCGTGGCGGTGACGCCGGAGAACGAGGCCGACGTGCTGGTCCACGACGCGCACGCCGCGTCGCCGACCACCGCGTTCGCGCTGTCCCGGCTCGCCGACCCGGACACGCTGCACCACACCCCGATCGGGGTGCTGCGGTCGGTGGACCGTCCGGTCTACGACACGCTGATGTCCGACCAGCTCGACACCGCCGTCGAGCAGCACGGCAAGGGCGACCTCGCCGCCCTCCTCGCGGGCGGTGACACCTGGACCGTCGTCGGCTGACGGCGGTCCCTCGCGGCGCGCGCACCGGGGCCCGGACACCGAGCGTGTCCGGGCCCCGCGTCGTGCGCCGGGCGGCCGGCCCGGCGGCTCAGGAGGCGCGGGCGTCGTCGTAGGCGCGCCGGGCGGCCAGCACGTCGGCGGTGCGCTTCTCGGTCCACCGGGCCAGGTCGCGGACCTGTTCGGCGGCCTCGCGGCCCAGACCGGTGAGGGAGTAGTCGACGCGGGGCGGGATGACGGGCCGGGCGTCGCGGTGCACCAGGCCGTCGCGCTCCAGCGTCTGGAGGGTCTGGGTGAGCATCTTCTCGCTGACCCGGCCGATGGCCCGGCGCAGTTCGCTGAACCGGTGCGGCCGGTCCAGCAGGTGGATCAGCACCAGCACGCCCCAGCGGCTGGTCACGTGCTCCAGGATCAGGCGGTGCGGGCACATCGCCTCGGCCTCGTCGCGCCTGTCACGGTTGCTTACCGTCATGCCAGTACCTTACTTCAAAGTGGGTACTTTCCTCTGGTTAGTGCCCCTCCTAGGGTGAGTGACAGAGCCACCCACCCCCGCACAAGGAGTCACGCACCATGAGCATCGTCGTCACCGGCGCCAACGGGCACCTCGGCCGGCACGTCGTCGGACAGCTGCTGGAGAAGGTCCCGGCCGAGCAGGTCACCGCCGTCGTCCGCAGCGCCGGGAAGGCCGCCGACCTCGCCGCGCGCGGGGTACGGATCGCCGTCGCCGACTACAACGCCCCGGAGAGCTTCGACGGCGTCTTCGCGGCCGGGGACAAGGTGCTGCTGATCTCCGGCAGCGAGGTCGACAAGGACCGGGTGGCCCAGCACCGCACCGTGATCGAGGCGGCTCGGGCCGCCGGGGTCGCGCTGCTCGCCTACACCAGCGCCCCGGGCAGCCTGACCGCCTCACTGGCCGACGCCCACCGGGGCACCGAGGAGGTGCTGCGCGGCTCGGGCGTGCCGTACACGCTGCTGCGCAACAGCTGGTACCACGAGGTGTACACCGAGAACCTGGCGCCCGTGCTGGAGCACCGCGCGGTCGTCGCCGCCGCCGGTGACGGCCGCGTCTCCTCCGCCTCGCGCGCCGACTACGCGGCCGCCGCCGTCGCCGTCCTCACCGGCGAGGGCCACGAGAACCGGACCTACGAGCTGGGCGGCGACGAGGCGTGGAGCTTCGCCGAGTACGCGGCCGAGCTGAGCCGGCAGACCGGCGAGGAGATCGCCTACCGTCCGGTCACCGTCGAGGAGCTGACCAGCATCCTGACCGGTGCGGGCCTGCCCGAGCCGGTGGCCGCGGTCTACGCGGGCGTGGACGCCTCCATCGCCCGGGGCGAGCTGGTCGTCGACAGCGGCGACCTGTCCCGCCTGACCGGCCGGCCGACCACCCCGCTGGCCGAGGCGATCGCCGTCGCACTGAAGGGCTGACCGCCGAGCGGCCCTCCCCCGCATCGTCCCGGGCCCCGCTCCCGCCCGCCCGGCACCCCCGCCGTCATGACCGTATCGCGGTACGGGTATGACAGCCGGGGGTGCCGGGCGTTACCGTCGAACAGTGCGGGCGTCGCCCGGGCACGACAGACGTCGGCGATCGAGGGAGGGCCAGTGACCGGGAAGCCGGCCGCCGAAGGGCGCGCAGGACTGCTGAACGGCTTCGCGGCCTATGGCATGTGGGGACTCGTCCCCCTCTTCTGGCCCCTGCTGATACCCGCCGGAGCGGTGGAGATCCTCGCCCACCGGATGGTCTGGTCCCTGTTCTTCGTGGCCGCCGCCCTGCTCTTCATCCGCCGCTGGGCCTGGCTCGGCGAGCTGCTGCGGCAGCCGCGGCGGCTGGCGCTGGTCGCCCTGGCGGCGACAGTCATCAGCCTGAACTGGGGCGTCTACATCTGGGCGGTCAACTCCGGGCACGTCGTCGAGGCGTCACTCGGCTACTTCATCAATCCGCTGGTCACCATCGCGATGGGCGTCCTGCTGCTGAAGGAGCGCCTGCGCCCGGCGCAGTGGGCGGCGGTCGGCGTCGGCGCCGCCGCGGTCGTCGTCCTCACCGTCGGCTACGGCCAGCCACCGTGGATCTCCCTCTGCCTCGCCCTCTCCTTCGCCACGTACGGCCTGGTGAAGAAGAAGGTCGGCCTCGGCGGGGTCGAGTCGCTGGCCGCCGAGAGCTCGATCCTGTTCCTGCCCGCGCTCGGCTACCTGGTGTGGCTGGGCAGCCGGGGCGACGCCACCTTCACCACCGAGGGCACCGGCCACGTGCTGCTGCTCGTCGCCTCCGGGCTCGTCACCGCCCTCCCCCTGGCCTGCTTCGGCGCGGCCGCCATCCGCGTCCCGCTGTCCACGCTGGGGCTGCTCCAGTACCTGACACCGGTCCTGCAGTTCCTGCTCGGCGTCCTGTACTTCAAGGAGGCCATGCCGCCCGAGCGCTGGGCCGGGTTCGCACTGGTGTGGCTGGCGCTCACGCTGCTCACCTGGGACGCGCTGCGCACCGCCCGACGGACCGCGCGCGCCCTCGCCGGACGCAGGAACGGGAGCGGGACGGCCGCCGCGGTCCCGGCGGACGGCGCGGCCGACGGCCCTCAGCCGGTGCCGGCGGGACCCGAGGCGGCCGACGCGGCGAGGGCAAGAACCTGACGCCCGCAGGCCGTGCGGGCGATAGAAAGGCTGCATGACGCAGACTTCGGCATCACCCGTACCCGTGCACTGGAAACTCGTCGTCGACGCCGGGGACCCGCACGCCCAGGCGGACTTCTGGGCGGCGGCCCTCGGCTACCTGGTCGAGGACAACAGCGCCCTGATCGAGCAGCTGCTCGCCGCCGGCGCGCTGCCCGCAGACCTGGTGGTGGACCACCACGGCCGGCGGTCCTTCCGGGACCTGATCGCGGTCCGGCACCCCGAGGACCCGTACGAGGAAAAGAGCGGCACGGGACTCGGCCGGCGGCTGCTCTTCCAGCGGGTGCCCGAGCCGAAGACGGTGAAGAACCGGATCCACCTCGACCTGCACCCCGGCCCGGAGCGCCGCGAGGAGGAGGTCCGGCGGCTGGAACGGCTGGGCGCGCGGGTGCTGCGGGAGGTGCGCGAGCCCTCCGGGTCGTGGACGGTGATGGCCGACCCCGAGTCGAACGAGTTCTGCGTGCAGTGAGGCACCCCGGCGGCACCGGGACGCCCTCACTCGTCCCGGCCCCGCCCTCGCGGACTCCCCCGCGCACACGCGCGTGACCCGGACGGCCCGGACGCCTCCGATATGCGTGACCGCGTGTCCTGATACCGCTCTTGACGGAGAGTCAGTTTCAGATTCACCATCCAGGCACCCCCACACCCAGGGGATGCCTGTGGACGTCCCACGGGCTCACCCGAGGAATTCGGAGCCCCCACATGAAGCTCTCCGTTTCCGTCCGTGCGGCGGCGGCCGGTGCCGTCGCCACCGTCACCCTGCTGGCCGGCGGGACCTCGCCGGCCGGTGCCGCGCCCGCCCCGCGCGCCGCCGCCGCACCCGACATACCCGTGGCCGGCGTCAAGGCCCACCTGGCCCAGCTGCAGTCCATAGCCACCGCCAACGGCGGCAACCGCGCCCACGGCCGCCCCGGCTACCAGGCGTCCCTCACCTACGTGAAGAGCAAGCTGGACGCGGCCGGATACACCACCCGCCTCCAGCAGTTCACCGCCTCCGGGCGCACCGGCTACAACCTGATCGCCGACTGGCCCGGCGGCGACCCGGACCGCGTCGTGATGGCGGGCGCCCACCTCGACGGCGTCAGCTCCGGGCCCGGGATCAACGACAACGGCTCCGGGTCCGCGGCCGTCCTGGAGACCGCCCTCGCCGTCGCCCGGGCCGCCCACCGGCCCGCCGCGCATCTGCGGTTCGCCTGGTGGGGCGCCGAGGAGCTGGGCATGGTCGGCTCCCGCTACTACGTCAACCAGCTCTCCCGCACGGACCGTTCGCGCATCGACGGCTACCTGAACTTCGACATGATCGGCTCGCCGAACCCCGGCTACTTCGTCTACGACGACGATCCCGCGATCGAGAAGACCTTCAAGGACTACTTCGCGGGCATCGGCGTCCCCACCGAGATCGAGACCGAGGGCGACGGCCGCTCCGACCACGCGTCCTTCAAGAACGCGGGTATCCCGGTCGGCGGCCTGTTCACCGGCGCGAGCCGGACCAAGACCGCTGCCCAGGCCGCGAAGTGGGGCGGCACGGCGGGCAGGGCCTTCGACCGCTGCTACCACTCCTCGTGCGACACGACCGCGAACATCGACGACACCGCCCTGGACCGCAACAGCGACGCGATCGCCCACGCGGTGTGGGAGCTGTCGCGCTGACGGCCCCCACGGCCCGCGCCCGCCCGGGCCCCCGCCCCGCTCAGTCCTGCCGGGTGCGGGCCCGTGCGGTCAGCCGGTCCATGCGGGCGCGGGCCGACTCCAGTTCCTCCGGCTCGTCCGCGGCCGGCCCCTCGTCGGCGGCCAGCTCCGCCCACAGGCCGACGAGTTCCCGCCCGAGTTCCAGGCCCAGGTGCGGATCGCGCACCGCCCGCCAGGCGGTGGCCGCACCGCGGACGGAGCTGTAGGCGGCCTCGGCGTCACCCGCGCGGCGGTGGATCGCGGCCAGGTCGAGGCAGGTCCGCAGGGCGGGCTCCGGGCGGCTGGCCAAGTAGTCGATGTACGCGGTCAGTTCCCGCAGCCGGAGCACCTCCGGGTGCTCCGGTCCGAGAGCGGCCGTCGCCTCGGACACGGTCTGCCCGGCCAGCCGCGCGGCCGGGTCGAGCCGGCCCTCCCGGACGGCGTCGCTGATCCGGGCCACGGGCTCGGCCATGGTCCCGCCGGACGGGCCGAGCGGCTCGTCCCCCAGCACCGCCTCCGCCACCGCGTCGAACCCGCGGGGCGGCGCGGGCCGGCCGTCCGGGTCGTG
>NZ_JAAGMD010000275.1 GCF_010548465.1 Streptomyces sp. SID14436
GAGCCCGGACGAAGCCCGTCCGCCCACCCCTCGGACGCCGGCGCCCGCCGTACGCCTCCCGCCCCCCGACCCGGAGTGACCGTGGACCCCGACGCCCTAACCGCCGCGCCCGCCGGAGCCACCGGCGGTGCGCTCCTCACCGCACGCGCCGGGCGGACCGACGCGGCATCCCCCGCGCGCCCCGGCACCGGACGGCCGGTCCGGTGACCCCGCAGCACCCCGACCCGCCCCACACGTCCGACGTGATCGTCGTCGGCGGCGGCGCCGCCGGCCTCAGCCTCGCCCACCGGATCACCGCCACCGGACCCATGTCCGTGACCGTGGTGGAACCACCGGACGGCCCCGCCCGCCCGCCCGAGCGGACCTGGTGCTACTGGGACCGGGACACCGGCGACCTCGACGCGGCGGTCACCGCCTCCTGGCCGCGGCTGCGCGTCCACGGCGCCGACGGCCGCCCGGTCACCGTCGACCCGGCCCCGCTGCGCTACCGCATGCTGCGCTCGGGGGCGTTCGAGCGCCTGGTGCACCAGCGGCTGGCCGCGTCCCCCGGCGGACAGGTCCTGCGCGCGACGGCGGACACCGTGCACGACGTGCCCGGCGGGGCGGAGGTCAGGTGCACGGACCCCGACGGCCGCCCCCTGACGCTGCGCGCCCGCCACGTCTTCGACTCCCGCCCCCTGAGCGCCCTGCCACCGGCCCGGACCCAGCTGCTCCAGCACTTCCGGGGCTGGTTCGTGCACACCGCGCGGGAGCGGTTCGACCCGGCCGTCGCCGACCTCATGGACTTCCGGGTGCCCCAGCCGCGCCACGGCCTCGCCTTCGGCTACGTCCTGCCCCTGGCACCGGACCGGGCGCTGGTGGAGTACACCGAGTTCTCCCGCGCGCCGCTCACCACCGAGGCGTACGAGGCGGCCCTCGGCCAGTACGCCCGGCACGTCCTGCGGCTCGGCCCGTTCACCGTGGAAGCGGCCGAACAGGGCGTCATCCCGATGACCGACGCGCGCTTCCCCCGCCGCGCCGGAGCGTCCGTCTTCCGCATCGGGACCGCGGGCGGCGCCACCCGCCCCGCCACCGGCTACACCTTCGCCGCGGTGCGGCGGCACAGCGCCGCCGTCGCCGCCGCCCTGCACGACGGACACGACGACATCCCCGCCCCCCACGGGCGGCGGGCGCTCGCCATGGACGCCATCCTGCTGCGCGCCCTGGACACCGGACGCGTCGACGGCCCCGCCTTCTTCACCGGCCTGTTCCGGCGCACACCCCCGGAACGCCTGCTGCGCTTCCTCGACGGCGCGACCTCCCTTCGCGAGGAGTGGGGCATCGGGCTGCGCACCCCCGTCGGCCCCATGCTCCGCACCGCCCTCGAAGTGCCCTTCCTTCCCCGCCGCCACCGACCCGCCCCGTCCGCCCCACCCGCGCCGACCGGAGTCAGCCACCGATGACCCTGCTCCACGACCACGACCTGGCCCGTGCCTTCGACCACGCGTCGCACACCTACGACCGCCTCACCGCCGTCAACCCCGGCTACCGCACCGACCTGCTGCGCTCCGCACGCCGGCTGCGGCTGCCGGACGGCGGGGCCGGACTGCACGTCCTCGACCTCGGCTGCGGCACCGGCAGCTCCACCCGGGCCCTGCTGCGCGCCGCGCCGAAGGCACGCATCACCGCCGTCGACGCCTCCTCGGGCATGCTGCGGCGCGCCCTCACCAAGCCCTGGCCCGACACCGTGCGGTTCCTGCACCTGACGGCCGAGGAGGTGGCGACCGCCGGGGAAGGCCCCTTCGACGCGGTCTTCGCCGCCTACCTCTTCCGCAACGTCACCCACCCCGACCGGATGCTGGCGTCCGTGCGGGAGCTGCTGCGGCCGGGCGGGCGCCTCGCCGTCCACGAGTACACCCTCAGCGGCTCACCCGTGCACCGCGCCCTGTGGACCGCCGTCTGCCGGGGCATCGTCGTCCCGGCGGGCACGCTCGGCGGCGACCGCGCCCTGTACCGCCATCTCTGGCGCAGCGTCCTGGACTTCGACACCGCACCCGCCTTCGCCGACCGCCTGGCCCGCGCCGGCTACAGGGGCGTGCGTGCCGCCCCCGTGGCCGGCTGGCAGACCGGCATCGTGCACACCTTCCTCGCCCGCACCCCCGACCCCGGCGGCACCACAGGCACCACGGCGCCCGCCCGGCCCGTCGAGGCGCGGGAGGACACCCCGTGACCACTTCTCCGCCCCTGATCCCCCGCCGGGGCCGCGACCGCAAGGCCGAAGTCCTCCTGCCCGCGGCGGGCCGGGCCCGGTTCGCCCGTACGGACGCCCCGCACGTCGCCGTCGCCGGCGGCGGCATCGCCGGACTCGCCGCGGCCACCCTGCTCGCCGAACGCGGCGCCCGCGTCACCCTCTACGAGGCCCAGGACTCCCTCGGCGGCCGGCTGTCCGGCCACCCCACCCGCCTGGCCGACGGCTCACCGGCCACCATGAGCCGCGGCTTCCACGCCTTCTTCCGCCAGTACTACAACCTGCGCGGCCTGCTGCGGCGCACGGACCCCGGACTCACCCGGCTCGTCCCGCTGCCCGACTACCCCCTCCGGCACAGCAGCGGCCTGACCGACAGCTTCGCCCGCGTCCCCCGGACACCCCCCTTCAGCGCGCTCGGCTTCGTCGCGCTCAGCCCCACCTTCGGCTGGCGCGACCTCGCCGCCCTGGACGCCCGGTCGGCCCTGCCCCTCCTCGACGTCCGCGTACCGGACGTCTACACCCGCTACGACCACGTCAGCGCCACCCGCTTCCTCGAATCCGTCCGCTTCCCCGAGGCCGCCCACCACCTCGCGTTCGAGGTGTTCTCCCGCAGCTTCTTCGCCGACCCGCGCGAACTGTCCGCCGCGGAACTGCTGCTGATGTTCCACATCTACTTCCTCGGCTCCGCCGAGGGCCTGCTCTTCGACGTGCCCGCCGAGCCCTTCCCGCAGGCCCTGTGGAACCCGCTCGGCGACTACCTCGGCCGCCTGGGCGCCGACGTGCGCACCGGTGCCCCCGTGCGCACCGTCCGGCCCCGGGACGACGGGGGAGTGGACCTGCACACGGACACCGGAGGCGACCGCCACGACGCGGCGGTGCTCGCCCTCGACCCCGGCGCCCTGCGCGACCTCGTCGCCGCCTCTCCCGGCCTGGGCACCGCCGCCTGGCGCGACGACGTCGCCGCCCTGCGCACCGCGCCGCCGTTCCTGGTCTCCCGGCTCTGGCTGGACCGCCCGGTCCGCGCCGGCCGCGCCGGGTTCCTCGGCACCAGTGGCTACGACGGGCTCGACAACATCAGCGTCCTGGAACGCTACGAGGGCGAGGCCGCCCGCTGGGCCGCCCGGACGGGCGGATCGGTGGTCGAACTGCACGCCTACGCCGTCGATCCGGCGGCCGACCGGGAGAAGACGCAGCGCACGCTCCTGGACCGGCTGCACCAGGTGTACCCGGAGACGCGCGAGGCCCGCGTGGTCGACGCCCGGCACGAATGGCGCGCCGACTGCCCGCTGTTCCCCGTCGGTTCGTACCACCGGCGGCCCACCGTGCGCACCCCCCACCCCCGGGTGGTGCTGGCCGGCGACGCGATCCGCTGCGACCTGCCCGTCGCCCTGATGGAACGCGCCGCCACCACCGGATTCCTCGCCGCCAACGCGCTGCTCGAAGCGTGGGACGTCCGCGGCCAGGTGCTGTGGACGGTCCCCGCGGCGGGGCGTTCCCCGGTCCTGCGTGCCCTGGCCGCCCTCGGGCGCCGGAAGCCGCACCCGCGGAGCGGCTGAGCCCCCCGCGGCGCGGCGCCCGCCCCCGGCCCGAGG
>NZ_JAAGMD010000304.1 GCF_010548465.1 Streptomyces sp. SID14436
CGTGGTCCGGCGTCCGCGGGCGGTGCCGGGACGGTGCCGGGCGGCGGGCCCGTGTCCTGGGGCGGTCCCGGGGCGGTGTCGGGCGGCCGGGTCACTCGGGCGGGGTTTCCAGCCGGATGGCGGAGACGGGGCAGTAGTCGGCGGCCTCCTCCGCGGCGTCGAGCAGGTCGGCGGGCGGGTGGGCGGTCCGCAGGACCACCTTGCCGTCGTCGCCCTGGTCGAAGAGGTCCGGCGCGACCAGGGAGCACGCCCCGCTGCGGCAGCAGGCGTCGGTGTCGACCCGGAGCAGGGCCCGCCCGGGGCCGGCCGGGGCGCTCACGCGGGCGTCCTCTCGGTCCGCTCACCCCAGGTGACGGGCAGGTCGACGGTGCCGAAGACGAGGGTCTCGGTGCGGAACGGGATGTCCGGCTCGGGGACGGCCAGGCGCAGGTCGGGCAGGCGGGTCAGCAGCCGCTCGAAGGCGATCTGGAGCTCGATGCGGGCCAGGGTGTGCCCGACGCACAGGTGGGGGCCGTGGCCGAAGCTGAGGTGCGGGCGGCCCCGGCGGCGGACGTCGAGGGTGTGCGGGTCGTCGTAGACGCTCTCGTCGCGGTTGCCGAGCAGCGGGGAGACGACGATGCCCTCGCCGGCGGCGACGGTCTGGTCCCCGACCCGGATGTCCTCGGTGGCGATGCGGGTGATGCCGAACTGGAAGATGCTGAGGTAGCGCAGGAGTTCCTCGACCGCGCCGCGCAGCAGCTTCGGATCGTCCCGGACGAGGGCGAACTGCTCAGGGTGCATGAGCAGCGCGGCCGTCCCGGTGGTGATCATGTTGGCCGTGGTCTCGTGGCCGGCGGCGAGCAACAGGTAGGACGTGAGCAGGAGTTCGGGCCGGTCGACCTTGCCGGGCACCAGGTAGTCGGCGACGAGCCGGCTGATCATGTCGTCGCCGGGTTCCTTCTGCTTGCGGGTGACGAGCTCGTCGAGGTAGGCGCTCAGCGCGGCCTTGCTCTTGGCGATCCGCTCGGGGGCGCCGGCCCGGTGCGGGTCGAACAGGGCCTCCAGGTGGGTGGTGAAGAACTCGGCGTCCTCGTAGGGCACGCCCAGGAGACGGCAGATGGAGCTGGACGACACCGGAATGCCGTAGGAGTCGTGGAGGTTGGCGGGCGGCCCCTGGCGGATCATGTCGTCCAGGAGCTGGTCGCAGGCCTGCTCGATCTCCGGGCGCATCGCGGCGACCCGCTTCACCGAGAACTCCCCGGCGAGCATGGTGCGGTAGAAGGCGTGCTCCTCGCCGTCCATCCGCATGAAGGAGCCCTTGAGCACCGGCCGCATCTTCTGCCGGTACAGCGTGGGGAAGCCCTCCCTGCCCATGTCCGAGCTCATCCGCGGGTCGTCCAGCAGGGTCCGCGCGGCGTCGTAGGAGGTGACCAGCCAGGCGGGACCGGTGGGGAGTTGCACTTTCACCAGCGGTGCCTGCCGCTGCAGGTCGAGCAGACCGGCGGGCGGGTCGTAGGGACAGGTGCGGTCGGTCATCGGGTATGCGGGCAGCTGCTCGGCCACTGCGACCTCTTCTCCTGCTGGGCGGCACATTCCTCAACCTCGCTGGTACGGGCCGAGGTTGGCACAGCGCGGCGCGGCGGGACGCTCAATCGTGAGCGGGCGCCGCTGATCGGCGCGCCTAGGGTCGGGGCGGTTTCCCAGCGCACCAGCCTGGAGGTCGCGGTGACGATGTACGACCACGTCGGAGGCGAGGGCCCGCTGCGGCGGCTGGCCGAGGTGTTCCACCGCAAGGCGGTGGCCGACCCGATGATCGGGCGCCTGTTCGACTACGCCGGTGAGACGCACGTGCGCAATCTGACGGCGTACCTCGTGGAGGTCTTCGGGCACGGCAGTGCCTTCACCGACGAGATCGGCGGGTTCGAGCACGTCAAGAAGATGCACGCCGATCTGCGGATCCGCGACGAGCAGCGGGACCGGTTCGTGGAGCTGATGCTGGAGGCCGCGGACGAGGTGGGGCTGCCCGGGGACGAGCGGTTCCGCACCCGGTTCGAGGAGCAGCTGCGCCGGGCGGCGGCGATCACCACGCGGGCGTCCCGGATGAGCCAGGAGGACCTGGACACGCGGCACGGGCGGCTGGGGCGGTGGACGTGGTGACCGGGACGCCCGGCACGGCCGGGGAGCGGGTGGCCGCGGTCGTCGACGCGGTCCGGGAGACGTGCGGCGGACGGGAACCGGCGGCCGGCGAGCCGGTGCTGCCGCCGGGCGCCGACTCGATGACGGCGCTGGCTCTGGCCCTGGCCCTGGAGGACCGGCTGGGTGTCGCCGTGCCGCCGAGCCTGCTGCGGGAGGGCCACGACCCGGCCGCGCTGGCCGGGCGGCTCGCG
>NZ_JAAGMD010000355.1 GCF_010548465.1 Streptomyces sp. SID14436
GGCGGCTGCGGCTGGGGGCCGGGGTAGCCGCGCGGCGCGGTGGCCTGCTGCGGGATGTAGGCCGCGGGCGCCTGCTGCAGCGGGGCGGGCTGCGGTGCCTGCGGGTAGCCGTAGCCGTGCTGGGACGGAGCCGCCGGGAGGGCGGGCAACGCCGAGGGAAGCGCGGGCAGATGACTGCCGGGCGCCTCGTAGGCTGCCGGGACCCGGATCGGGGCGATCTGCGGGGTGCCCCGCTCGGCCACGAGCGAGTCGTAGATCGGAGTGTCCGGGAAGGAGGCGGAGTAGTAGCCGCCGCCATAAGTGGAGCGGGGGGAGGTCATGGCACATAAGTTAAGCCCACGATGTGTTTTTGGGGAGACCGGTAAGAGGGTTCTTTTCCGTGCCCGCAGTGGCGTGGCATCACTTATGTGAGTGAACTCGCCGAAAAGGGACTTCCTGTAAGGGGACATTCTGATAAAGCCCGAGTTCCGGGCGGGTTACCGCCGGTTGACCCCCGGTCATCGCGGACGGCTCGTCGCCCCGGTGGCGCACCGGGCATAGTGGGGGCCGACGAGAACACCACGCGAGCCGGGACCGACCTGGCGTGATGACCCGTGATGGGGGCGCACATGTCCATGCCGAAGGGATCGAACACACCGGTGCCGGCCACGGCGCTGCGGGTGGAACTGGGCTGGCGCACCGGCCCGGGGGTGCCGGACGCGGACGCCTCGGCGCTCCTGCTGGTGGGCGGAAAGGTCCGCTCCGACGACGACTTCGTCTTCTACAACCAGCCGGCCCACACCTCGGGAGCCGTACGGCACGAGGGCAAACGGGACGCCGGGGGCCATGTCACCGACACCCTGCTCGTGGACCTGAGCCGCGTCGAACCCGCCATCGAGACGGTGATCCTGGCCGCCTCCAGCGACGGCGGCTCCTTCGGACGGATCCCCGACCTCTACATCGAGGTGAAGGACGCGGCCCAGGGCACCGTCGCCGCCCGCTACGACAGCGCGGGCGCGACCACCGAGACGGCGTTCGTCCTGGGCGAGTTCTACCGCCGCCAGGGCGCCTGGAAGTTCCGGGCCGTCGGCCAGGGCTACAGCAGCGGCCTCGAAGGACTCGCCACCGACTACGGCATCACCGTCGACGAGCCGCAGCAGGCCGCCCCCGCCACGCCGCCCGCCGCCCCTCCCGCCCAACCGGCCGCGGCCCGCCCGGTGACGCCG
>NZ_JAAGMD010000382.1 GCF_010548465.1 Streptomyces sp. SID14436
GGTCGGGACCGTACGCGCGGCCCGCGCGGACTCCGCGGCGCCCCGACGAGGGGCACCGGGCGGAGTCCGGCGGGCGGGACGGGGACCCGCGGTGGCGTGCGAGCCAGTGCGGTGGTGAAGGCCGCCGGCGCTACTCCTTCGACCTGAGGGGAGCAGCACCGGTGCCGTCGCACCCGCCGCGGTCCCCGTCCGGAACCGGCACCCCCGGCCCCGTCCGGCGGCGCGAACGTACCGTCGCGCCCGGCCTCGCCCGCCGGACGGTCCCACCTCCCCCACGGCCCCGGTGCGGACGAAACCCGCACCGGGGCTCCGGCGTGCCCGGGCACCGGCCGCCCCGGGGTGCGGTCCGCGGCGGGGCGCAGCAGCCTGGAGACATGGCACCTCCCACCGAGCGGCCGCACATCGTGGTCCACGCGCCCGGCCTGGACGGCTCCCGCCGCGTCACCTCGGGCGACGAGACCCTGGGGCTCGCCACGCACGCCGACGACGTGAGCGAGATCCTCCGGATGGCCGACCTGTACGTGACCGACGTCGAGACCACCGACCTCGTCGAGTGGCAGGGCGGCGGCCCCGACGACTGGCCCGGGCTGTCCCACCACCACCCCACGCCCTGACCCCGCGTACCGCAGGAGTCGTAGACGCGCTACGGCACCCTCAAATCTACCTCTGAACCGGCGCCGCCGAGGCGTGAACCGCCCCTCGCGGCGGGAAGAACGCCCGCACACGGGGCCCGCCGGCACGGGGGCGGCGGGCCCCGGCCCAGGGGGCCGGGGGT
>NZ_JAAGMD010000403.1 GCF_010548465.1 Streptomyces sp. SID14436
CCGACCGCCTCCCGCCGCCGTCGCCGCCGCCGCGGCGCCGCCGACGAGGCCGCCGAGCAGGCACCGTCCGCCGCCCCGGACACCGGGAACGGCTCCGCGGACGACGAGGACACCGACGCGTCCGACGACTCCGCCGAGGACCACGCCGACGACGGCGACGACCACGACGAGCACGACAACGAGACGTCCGGTTCGCGCCGCCGCCGTCGCCGGGGCGGCCGTCGCCGCAGGCGCGGCGAGTCCGCCGAGCACGACGGCGAGGGCGACGACTCCACCGACCAGGACACCGGCCGGGTCGCCGCCGAGCAGGCCGCGCAGGACGCCGAGGACACCGCGGAGCAGGCCGAGGAGGACGCGGAGGACGCCGACGACTCGGCCGACGACCACAACGACTCGGGTTCCTCGGGCGGCTCCAGCAGCAGCCGCAGGCGCCGTCGCCGCCGTCGCCGGGCCGGTGACAGCGGGGGCGAGACCGAGACCGCCGCCGACGACCCCGAGCGCACCGTCGTCAAGGTGCGCGAGCCGCGCAAGGCCGCCGAACCGTCGGACGAGGTGCAGTCCATCAAGGGCTCCACGCGTCTGGAGGCGAAGAAGCAGCGCCGCCGCGAGGGCCGTGAGCAGGGACGCCGGCGTGTCCCGATCATCACGGAGGCCGAGTTCCTGGCCCGCCGTGAGGCCGTGGAGCGGGTGATGGTGGTCCGCCAGCACGGCGACCGCACCCAGATCGGCGTGCTGGAGGACGGGGTGCTCGTCGAGCACTACGTCAACAAGGAGCAGTCGACGTCGTACGTCGGCAACGTGTACCTCGGCAAGGTGCAGAACGTGCTGCCGTCGATGGAGGCCGCCTTCATCGACATCGGCAAGGGCCGCAACGCCGTCCTGTACGCCGGCGAGGTCAACTTCGAGGCGCTGGGCATGGCCAACGGCCCGCGCCGCATCGAGTCCGCGCTGAAGTCGGGCCAGTCGGTCCTGGTGCAGGTCACCAAGGACCCGATCGGGCACAAGGGTGCCCGTCTGACCAGCCAGGTCTCCCTCCCGGGCCGCTACCTCGTGTACGTCCCCGAGGGCTCGATGACCGGCATCAGCCGCAAGCTGCCCGACACCGAGCGGTCCCGGCTGAAGACCATCCTCAAGAAGATCGTCCCCGAGGACGCGGGCGTCATCGTGCGCACCGCCGCCGAGGGCGCGAGCGAGGAGGAACTGCGCCGGGACGTCGAGCGGCTCCAGGGGCAGTGGGAGGAGATCCGCAAGAAGTCCAAGAGCAGCAGCGCCAGCTCGCCCTCGCTGCTCTACGGCGAGCCGGACATGACCGTCCGTGTCGTGCGGGACATCTTCAACGAGGACTTCACCAAGGTCGTCGTCAGCGGCGACGAGGCGTGGAAGACCATCCACGGCTACGTGTCGCACGTGGCGCCGGACCTGGCCGACCGGCTGTCCCGGTGGACCAGCGAGGTCGACGTCTTCGCCACGTACCGGATCGACGAGCAGCTCGCCAAGGCGCTGGACCGCAAGGTGTGGCTGCCGAGCGGCGGTTCGCTGGTGATCGACCGGACCGAGGCGATGGTCGTCATCGACGTCAACACCGGGAAGTTCACCGGTCAGGGCGGCAACCTCGAGGAGACGGTCACCAGGAACAACCTGGAGGCGGCCGAGGAGATCGTCCGCCAGCTGCGGCTGCGCGACCTCGGCGGCATCATCGTCATCGACTTCATCGACATGGTGCTGGAGTCCAACCGGGACCTGGTGCTGCGGCGCCTGCTGGAGTGCCTGGGCCGGGACCGCACGAAGCACCAGGTGGCCGAGGTGACGTCGCTGGGCCTGGTCCAGATGACCCGCAAGCGGGTCGGCCAGGGCCTGCTGGAGTCGTTCTCGGAGACCTGCGTCCACTGCAACGGGCGCGGCGTCATCGTGCACCTGGACCAGCCGTCCGCGAACGGGGGCGGCGGCAAGCGGCGCAAGAAGGCGCGTGCCGGTGCCGACCACACCCACGACCACGAGACGGCCGCCGTCGCGGCCGCGCCGGACGCGGAGCAGGAGGCGGAGAGCGAGTCCGAGGCCGAGGTGGCGGCGGAGGCCGCCGCGCCGGTCGCGCTGCCCGCGCCCGACTTCGAGCCCGACGAGGAGCTGTACAGCAGCGCCGCCGAGGCGGAGGCCGCGGCCACCCGTGGTC
>NZ_JAAGMD010000436.1 GCF_010548465.1 Streptomyces sp. SID14436
GCGGGTGCGGGGTGGACACCGTCGACGGGTACGCGGGCGGGCCGACGCCGTCCCCGCGCCGCGGGGGCCGCCCGGCCGCGACCGCCCGCAGGTCCTTCTCCGCCCGCCCGGCCGGCAACCGCTCGGCGGGATCCTTCCGCAACAGGCCCTCGACGACCGGCCCCAGCGGTCCCGCCCGGCGCGGCGGCGGCAACTCCTCGTCGACGATCGCGCGCAGCGTGCTCAGCGGGGTGTCCTGCCGGAACGGCGAGGAGCCCTCGACCGCCGCGTACAGCAGCACGCCGAGCGACCACAGGTCCGACTCGGGCCCCGGCGTCCGGCCCAGGGCCCGCTCCGGGGCGAGGAACTCGGGCGAGCCGACGACCTCGCCGGTCATCGTCAGCGCCGAACTGCCCTCCACCATCGCGATGCCGAAGTCGGTGAGCACCACGCGGCCGTCGTTGGCGATCAGCACGTTGGCGGGCTTCACGTCCCGGTGCAGCACACCGGCGGCGTGCGCGGCGCGCAGCGCGGCCAGCACCTCCGCGCCGATCCCCGCGGCACGCGCCGGGGACATCGGCCCCTCCGCCTCCAGCACCTCCCCCAGCGACAGACCGCGCACCAGCTCCATCACGATCCACGGCCGCCCGTCCTCGGTCGCGACGTCGTACACCGTCACCACGTTGCGGTCGGCGATCCGGGCCGCGGCCCACGCCTCCCGCTCCAGCCGGGCGTACATCCGCTCGACGTCCGGGGCGGGCAGCCCGGCGGGAGCACGCACCTCCTTGACGGCGACCTCCCGGTGCAGCACCTCGTCGCGGGCCCGCCACACGGTCCCCATACCGCCCTCACCCAGCGGCGCCAGCAGCCGGTAGCGGCCCGCGATCACGCGCTCACTGCCCTGTCCGTCGGACACGGCGCCCCCTTCGCATCGGGCGAATGCTCCCGTTCCTGTTGAAAGTAGCTCAGCCGAGAGCGGATGCCGCCCCCCTGAACACCAGTCCGGCCCCCACGACGACCACGACGCAGGCCGATCCCAGCGGCGCGCTCCGGCGGACCAGGCCCACCACCGGGCCGGCCGTCCAGCGGGGCCGGCGGTCCAGCAGCCGGGCCATGCCGCTGCCCGCCCGGACCACGGCGTACCCGGCCGCGGTGAGGGTGAGGGCCAGCCCGACGCCGTAGGCGACGACCAGCAGCAGCCCGAACCACGCCTGGCCGAGCGCGGCGGCCCCGACCAGCACCACCACGGCGGACGGGCTCGGCACCAGCCCGCCCGCGAAACCGAGCAGGATCGTGCCGCGGAGGGTGGGCGCGGTCGGGTGGGCGTGGGTCCGTCCGCCGTGGGTGTGCACGACGGCGTGCGGGTGAGCGGAGCCGGGGG
>NZ_JAAGMD010000459.1 GCF_010548465.1 Streptomyces sp. SID14436
CGGGCGGGGGGTGCGGCGGCCGGTCAGGCGGCACGGACGGCGGTGTCCGGCGCGGCCGGGGTGTGCTCCGGTGTCCGGTGGACGCAGGGCAGCGGGGCGGGCCGGCGGCGGCGCAGGAAGGGCGGCAGGGGCAGCGCCAGGTTGACGAAACCTTCCGCCTGGAGGGCGGCGATGCCGATGCGGGGGAGGTCGGCGGAGGCCCGGTACACCACGAAGCGGGGTTCCCAGCGCGGGCGGAACTTGGCGTTGAACTTGTACAGCGACTCGATCTGGAACCAGCGCGACAGGAAGATCAGCAGCCCCCGCCAGGCGCGCAGGACCGGTCCGGCGCCGATCTTCTCGCCCCGGGCCAGCGCCGCACGGAACATCGCGAAGTTGAGGGACACGCGCGAGATGCCGAGTTCCGGGGCGGCCTGGAGGGCGGCCACGATCAGCATCTCGTTCATGCCGGGGTCGGCCGAGCGGTCCCGGCGCATCAGATCGAGGGAGACGCCGTCCGCGCCCCAGGGCACGAAGTGCAGGACCGCCTTGAGGTCGCCGTGCCGGCCCGGCTCCGCGTCCGCCTTGTGCGCGGTCGCGACGAGGCAGTCGCCGTCCGCCGGGTCGCCGACCCGGCCGAGCGCCATGGAGAAGCCGCGCTCGGTGTCGGTGCCGCGCCAGTCGTCGGCCGCGCGGCGGATGCGGTCCAGTTCGGCCTCCCCGAGGTCACGGACCCGCCGCACCCGGGTCTCGTAACCGGCGCGCTCGATGCGTTTGACCATCTGGCGCACGTTGCGCATCGCGCGGCCGGCCAGGGAGAAATCCTGGACGTCCACCACCGCCTCGTCACCGAGTTCGAGGGCGTCGAGGCCGGTCTCCCGGGTCCACACGTGACCGCCGGTCTCCGAGCAGCCCATGACGGCGGGCGTCCAGGAGTGGGCCCTGGCCTCGTCCATGAAGCGTTCGATGGCACCGGGCCAGGCCTCGACGTCGCCGATCGGGTCGCCGCTGGCGAGCATCACCCCGCAGACCACGCGGTAGGTCACCGCCGCCTTGCCGCTGGGGGAGAACACGACGGCCTTGTCGCGGCGCAGCGCGAAGTGGCCGAGGGAGTCCCGCCCGCCGTGCCGGGCGAGCAGGGCGCGCAGCCGCCGTTCGTCGTCCTCGGTGAGCCGGGCGGCCGGGTGTTCGGGCCGGAAGGCCAGGTAGAGCGTGGTGACGGCGGTGAGCAGGCCGAGGGCGCCGAGGGAGAAGGCGACCGTCCAGGAGGTGTCGCCCCGGTAGTCGAGCGGTCCCTCGAAGCCGAACAGGCCGTACAGGACGTGGGTGAGGCGGTCGGCGAGGCTGGGGTCGCCGACCAGCAGGCGCGGGTGGGCGTTGACGACGACCAGGCCGAGCAGCAGGGAGCCGGCGCCCATCAGGACGAAGTTGGCCAGCGCCCGCCATCTGCTGCGTGGGTCGGGCAGCGCCGCGAACTGGCCGCGGTGGCGCAGCAGGACCGCGAGCAGCAGCAGCGAGAGCACCACCCCCGCGACGGAGTGCCGGTAGGCGAACTGCGCGACGGCACCGGCCGGGAGCAGGGCGACGGCCGCCCGCCAGGCGCGCCGCTTGCCCCGCTTGAGCCCGTGGGCGAGCAGCAGCAACAGCACCCCCGCGCTGAGCGCGAGCGCGGCCGCGAACGGGCCGAGCGCGCCGGGCAGCACCTCCGCGAGGGCGTGCATGCGGCTGTGCCGGAAGCGGGGGAAGACGCCCGCCGCGATGTCCAGGAGGCCGACCAGGGCGCACGCCCGCCCGACCAGCAGGGGGACGGACTCGGGACGCGGTCCGCGCAGCAGCCGGCGCGCGGTGCCCACGAGGCGCGTGCCACGCGCGGGCCGCTCCCGGCCCGTGTGCTCGGCACGGTCCGCGGGCCGCGGAACCGCACCCGACATTTCCTCATCTGTCCTGACAGACATCGCATCCCGTAGTTCTGCGAGAGACCTTGGATCCGGTGCCGATTCGGGCATCCGGCGACATTGCGACCTCTAGGACGGTGTCTCGGGGGGAGAGGTTCACTCCGCCCGCCAAAACCGTTTCAACGGCCAAGGACCGGCCGGCGCGCCCCTCCTGACGCAGTGGGGGGTGGCTGCCGTGCGGCTCCGGGCGGAGAGTGCAGGCAGGTACCGCTGATGGGTCTGACGAGCGACAAGGTGCTGTGGGCGGCGGTGTCGGGCGCCGTCCTGCTGTTCGCCGGCACGGTGTGGCTGTGGCCGCGGCTGGCCGGGCGCGGGGTGCGGGCGGTGTGCGGCAGGGTGGGTCTGCTGCTGGCGACCCAGCTGGCCCTGTTCGCCGCGGTCGGCCTCGCGGCGAACCAGTCCTTCGGCTTCTACGCGAGCTGGGACGACCTGTTCGGACGGGAGAAGGACCGGGGCGTGGTGGTCGACCACGCGGCGGGCTCAGGGGCGGGCGGCGCCCCGCTGAGGGTCGTCGGGCGGGAGCGGCTGGCCGGTACGCCCGGGGCGCGGACGGCGGGCGGCGGCACGGTCGAGCAGGTCGAACTGGTGGGCCGGACCAGCCGCATCGCCTCTCCCGCGTACGTGTACCTGCCCCCGGAGTACCACCGGCCCGAGTACCGCACCCACCGGTTCCCGGCGGCCGTGGTGCTCACCGGCTACCCGGGCACCGCGCGGGCGCTGGTGGACAAGCTGCACTACCCGCGCACGGCCCGGGACCTGGCCGCCGCGGGCCGGATGGAGCCGACGGTCCTGGTGATGCTGCGGCCCACGGTGGCCCCGCCGCGGGACACCGAGTGCGTGGACGTCCCGGACGGGCCGCAGACCGAGACGTTCTTCGCCCGGGACCTGCCGGAGGCCGTCGGCGCGCACTACCGGGTGGCCGAGGGCCGGGGCGCCTGGGGCGTGGTCGGCAACTCGACGGGCGGCTACTGCGCCCTCAAGCTGGCCCTCCACCACCCCGACGTGTTCGGCGCCGGGGCCGGACTGTCGGCGTACTACAAGGCGCCCCTCGACGCCACGACGGGCGATCTCTTCCAGGGGGACAAGGCGCGCGAGAACCGGGCGGATCTGTGGTGGTGCCTCCGGCGGCGGCCCGCCCCCGACACCTCGCTGCTCGTCACCAGCAGCCAGAAGGGCGAGTCCAACTACCGGGACACGCTGCGGTTCATCGAGCGGGTGAAGGGCACCGGACGGACGCGGATCTCGTCGATCATCCTGGAAAGCGGCGGACACAACTTCAACACCTGGCGGCGGGAGATTCCCGCGACGCTGGAGTGGATGAGCGGGCGCTTGACGAGCGGATGAGCGGGAACCGCCCCGGACGGCGCGGTCGCGGCGCACGGAAACGGGGTCAGGGTCGCTCCGGAATGGGGCGCGGAAGTCCGCACGACGGGCGCCGCGAAGGCCGCGCGACGGCCCGGGACGGCCCGGGGCGAGCCGGGCAGGGCCCCGGCACGGGCGGGACGCGGCGCCTCCGGCGGGTCCGTGCGGAAACGACCTGGGGGCGAATTCCGGGGGTTGGGGCCATTCACGGGTGGCCCGAGTTCCCTGATGCCCTGTGAAACCCTTGTTATCGCTTTGTTTTTACGGGGCGGGGGCCCATCATTCCCCTACGCGCGGTAAGTTTCTGGCCATGCCACGTGGACGTCACCGCCATTCACCGCCCTTGCACAGGATGCTGCCCCCGTCGGCGATCGCAGGCGTCTCCCTAGTCTGCGCCCTGGGGCCATGGGTGTTCACGCAACCGACGGCGTTGCGTCTGCTGGCCGCGGTCGCGGCGGCCACCGCGATCACCGGCGCGGTCGTCATGCGGCGCTGGGACACCCAGGCGGGCAAGCGCGTCGCCGATCTCACGCGGGCGCGGGCGAGCGACGAGTGGCGCTTCGAGGAACGGACCGCCGAACTGGAGTCCGACCTCGAGGAGTCGCGTGAGCTGCGCATCAGGCTGGAGCAGCGGCTGCGCGCCAAGCGCGCGGAGCTGGCCGGCCTGCGCAACGAGCACGCGGCGCTGCTGCGCCGCTACGCCACGGCGGAGGCCGACCGGGCCAGCGTCCTGGAGGAGCGCCGGGTGCTGGAGATCGAGGCGACGGTGCCCGCGCGGGCGCTGCCCGCGGGCACTTCGGCGACGGCCGGAGCCGACGGCGCGGAGGACCCGGAGACCGCCGCGGCACCGGGGACGCCGGACGCCGAGGACGCGGCGGCGTCCGTGCCCTGCCCCAGGACCGAGGACGAGACCGGGACGGACGAGCACACCGCCCCCGAGGTCTTCTCGCCGCAGGGCTCCCAGCTGTTCCTGCGGGCGGACGCGGCACTCGCACGGTTCGAGAAGGCCGACGCGGCGGACGCCGACGCGGAGGAGGCCGAGGCCGGTGCGGAGTCCGGCGCCGAGCAGGCACCGGACGCGTCCGGTGCCGGACCGGCCGCCGACGAGCCCGGTGCCGAGGCGGACGGCACGTCCGGCCACGGGCCGGGTGACGGGCCC
>NZ_JAAGMD010000491.1 GCF_010548465.1 Streptomyces sp. SID14436
CTGGCCGTGGCGCGGGCGCGGCTGGGCGCCGGCCAGCCGGCGGACGGGCCCGGGGTCGAGGCGGCCGTGGACCGCGCGCACCACCAGTGGGGCCGGATCGACGACGTGCACCGGGCGCGTGAACTCGGCCCGGAACTGGCCGCGTTGCGGACGGTGGTGCCCGGCCGGCGGGAAGGGGCGCTGGAGCATGTGCGGCGCCGGCTGGCGCGGTTGCAGGAGGTGCAGAAGCAGGGCTGAGGGGCCGGGAGGGGCGTCGGACCCCTCCCTTCGCGCCATCCGCGGTGCCATGATGGTGTGTTATGGCTGAGGGGGACGGTGTGGCCGACGCGGGCATTCGGGTGCGACTGGACGGGACGGCGAGCGAGAGCGACATCGGGGCGCTGCGCAAGTGGCTGGAGCGGGAGAAACCGCTGGACGAGCTGGTGCGCGCGGGGGAGTTACGGATCCACGAGCGGCGCCGCACGGACGAGACGGGCGCCCCGATGGGCGTCGGCATGGAGATCGTCCTGGTGATCGTGGGGGCCGGTGCGGGCGCCGTCTTCACGGAACTGGTGGATCAGGTCAAGCGGGCGGTGTCGGCCTGGCGGGCCAACCGGCGGGACGTCGAGGACGGTGAGCCGCCGGAGGGCACGGTCGATCCGGTGAACCTCGACGGCAGGTAGGCCGGTGTCCGGTTTCGACCCGCGGGGGCTGCCCAACCGGGCGCTGCTGGTGGGGGTGTCGGAGTACGAGCTGACGGAGGCGCCGCACGGCGTGCCCGGCGACCTGCCCGCCGTCAAGCACAACGTGACCCGGATGCGGGACGTGCTCGCCCGGGGCGGGGTGTTCGGCGAGGAGGAGATCAGGGTCGCCCGTTCGCCCTCCCTCGACGAGTTCGGGCGGCAGCTCAGCTCGGCCGCGCAGGAGGCCGAGGGGGTGCTGCTGTTCTACTTCGCGGGACACGGCGCCATCCCGAGCGCGGGCGACGAGCTGTTCCTGCAGATGCGCAACGCCAGCGTGATCGCGGGCGGGCACGCGGTGTTCCCCGGCGCGGAGATGTTCACCACCGTGCTGACGGTGCTGGCCACCAGCCCGGCCCGGCGGATCGTGGTGATCCTCGACTGCTGCTTCGCGGGCAACGCGGCCTGGGTGTGGGAGACCTTCCGCGACAAGCGGCGGGTGCTGCTGCTGATGAGCGTGCAGGCCAACCACCGCATCGACGCGGGCGGCCCGAGGACGGCGACGCCCTGCACCGCCGCGCTCGCGGACCTGCTCGACGAGGGCGGCGAGGCCGGCTTCCGGGACGTGTCCGAGCGCCTGCGGGCGCGGATGACCGCCGGCCCGCACCGCACCGTGCGCCAGGAGCCGTGGGAGCCGCAGTGGCGCGCGGATCCGGACATCGACGTGCTGCTGGTGGCGAAGGAACCCCGCAAGCCGGACCCGGACCCGCCCCCGCCCCCGCCGCCCGGCGGTCCCTCCCACCGCGCGGACCGGCTCCCCGCCCGGCTGGCCGCCCGCCTCACCGGACTGCTCCGGGCCTGGCGCGCCCGGCT
>NZ_JAAGMD010000517.1 GCF_010548465.1 Streptomyces sp. SID14436
CCCGCAGGCCGGTGCGCCCGGCCCCGGCGCCCCGGCCGGTTACGGCTTCCCGCACCCGGGTCCCCAGGGCGGCCCTCAGTCCGGTCCCCAGGGCGTCCCTCAGCCCGGTCCCGCGCCGACTCCCCCGGCGCAGCCCGGCGGTTACGGCTTCCCGCACCAGCAGCCCCCGCAGCCGCACCCCCAGGCACAGCCCGCTCAGGCACAGCCCCCTCAGGCACAGCCCGCCCAGCAGGGGCCGGGGCAGGCACCCCAGGGCCCGGGCCAGGGCCAGGGCGGTCCGCAGCACCCGGGGGTCCCGCCGCAGGGGCACCAGCCGGAACAGCAGCCGGGGCAGCCGCCCGTCGACCCCCGCGTCGGGGCCGCCTGGCCGCAGCCCGTCCAGCACGACCAGCGGCAGCCCACCAATCCGGGCGCGGCACCGCTCGGTTACACGGCGGCCGTCGAGCTGTCCTCCGACCGGCTGCTCAACAGCAAGCGGCAGAAGGCGAAAAGCAGCAGGCCCGCGGCCGGAGGCTCGCGGTTCAAGCTGGGCGGCAAGAAGGAGGAGGCGGAGCGGCAGCGCAAGCTGGAGCTGATCCGGACCCCGGTGCTGTCCTGCTACCGCATCGCCGTCATCAGCCTGAAGGGCGGCGTCGGCAAGACGACCACCACCACCGCGCTGGGGTCCACGCTGGCCAGCGAGCGGCAGGACAAGATCCTCGCGATCGACGCCAACCCCGACGCCGGCACGCTCGGCCGACGCGTGCGGCGGGAGACCGGGGCGACGATCCGTGACCTGGTCCAGGCGATCCCGTACCTCAACTCGTACATGGACATCCGGAGGTTCACCTCCCAGGCGTCCTCGGGGCTGGAGATCATCGCCAACGACGTGGACCCGGCGGTGTCCACGACGTTCAACGACGAGGACTACCGGCGCGCCATCGACGTGCTGGGCCGGCAGTACCCGGTCATCCTGACCGACTCCGGCACCGGTCTCCTCTACAGCGCGATGCGCGGGGTGCTGGACCTCGCCGACCAGCTCATCATCATCTCCACGCCGAGTGTGGACGGCGCGTCCAGTGCCAGCACGACGCTGGACTGGCTGTCGGCGCACGGGTACGCGGAGCTGGTGTCCCGGTCCCTGACGGTCATCTCCGGGGTGCGCGAGACCGGCAAGATGATCAAGGTCGACGACATCGTTTCGCACTTCCGGACGCGCTGCCGCGGAGTGGTCGTGGTGCCGTTCGACGAGCACCTGGCCGCCGGTGCGGAGGTCGACCTGGACATGATGCGGCCGAAGGTGCGGGAGGCCTACTTCAACCTGGCGGCGCTCGTCGCCGAGGACTTCGTCCGGCACCAGCAGTCCCACGGCCTGTGGACCTCCGACGGCAACCCGCCGCCGGTGGCCGCCCCTCCGCTGCCGGGCCACTCCGTCCCCGGCCAGATGCCCCCCGGCCAGCCGTACCCGGGGCAGCCCCAGGTCCCGGGGCAACCGCAGGTACCGGGCCAAGCGCAGGTTCCTGGGCAGCACCACATCCCCGGTCAGCCCCAGGTGCCAGGGCAACCGCAGGTCCCCGGTCAGCCTCCGATGCCCGGCCGGCAGATGCCCGGCGGGCCACCGGCCCCGGGCGGGCCGGCACCGTACCCCCACCAGCCGTACGCACAGCCCCAGCCCCCCGCCCAGCCGACCCCCCATGCCCAGCCGAACCCGCAGGGCCCCCCGCCGCACGCCCACCAGGCATCGCCCGGCCACCCCCAGGCGCAGCCTCCCGGGCAGCCCGGGCAGCCGCCGGTCCCGCCGCAGGCGGGCCATCCG
>NZ_JAAGMD010000546.1 GCF_010548465.1 Streptomyces sp. SID14436
CCGCCGCACCGGCGGCGCGGACGGTGCGGGCGGCGCCGGGACGAGGGACGCCCCGTACGAGCGGTGCGCCAGCGCGCCCGCGACACCCGGGCCGAAGCGCAGCACGGTCCCCTCCACCCGGTCGGGCAGAACGGGGGGCGGTGGTTCCGGTGACGCGCCCGCCGGAGGGTCCTCGCGGCGGGTGTCCGCCGCCCGCGGCGTGGCCGCGTCCGGGGTCGTCCCGTCCCGGCCGGGGCCCTGGTCGTCGGTCCGCTCGCGGCGCGTCGCCGTCTCCGGTCCGGGCCGCTGGATCCAGTGGCTGGCCAGCACGGTGGCTCTGTAGTCGTCGTCCTCGCCGGGCGGGTCGCCGGGCCGGGAGGCGGGGTCGTTCGCCGAGGTCATCGCAGGTCGCACCGCCGGGTGAGGAGCTGCTGCGACGCGCCCCCGTCCGCCGACGCCGGCGAGGTGGCCGCGCGCACCGTCCAGTAGCAGCCGAGGGTGGCGAAGGAGTGCTCGGCGGTCACGGTGTACCGGGTGGCGCCGCTGCGCCGGATCACCTGCGTGGCCCCGTCCTGGGCGGACGGCCGGCCGGAGACGTCACCCGTGAGCCAGCTGAGGGAGACCGACACCGGGCCGGTCCCGTCCGTCACCACCGTGACGGTGGTCGTGGCGGTGGTGGCACCGGTCTGCCGGAACTCCGAGACGGCGATGTCCTTCACCGCCGGTGCGGCGGGCGCCGTGTCCGGCGGCGGGGGCGGGGAGGTGGGAGTGCCCGGGCCGCCCGGTGTGCCGGTGCCGGTATCGGTGCCGGGGTCCGCGTCGGGGCCGGTGCCCGGGTCCGTCCCCGCGTCGGGCCCGGCGCCCGGGGCCGCGTC
>NZ_JAAGMD010000570.1 GCF_010548465.1 Streptomyces sp. SID14436
TGCCCTTCCGGATGCCCCGGGGACGGGGGTCCGGCCGGATCGGCGCCGGGTGCGGGTGCCGTCGGGGCGGCGCCGGGCCGGACGTGGACGGGATCCGGCCGGTGGGCGCCGGTGATCGTGAGCGTCGCCGCGGAGGGCGGGGACGCCGGGGCCGCCTCGGGGGGTATGGCGGGGTCGTTCGGCGGAGGGGACGAGGCACAGGAGGTCATACTCGGCTCCATGGGTGAAGGCTTTCGTGCCGCTCCCACACCCCCCACGTGCGACGAGCGACGTTACGCTGACCATTACTAGGCCCCTGCGCACCCCCCTGCCACCCGACTGGGCCACGGGGATGACCTGCGACGATCCCGTGTTTCACCCCGCTGAAGCGGGGAAACGGACCCGGTCGGACATGTCCGGTCCCGGCCCCCATACCCGGGCCGGAAACGGGAATCCAGTCCATGAGGCCCGTGTCAGGGCACACCGGGAGGAGGGCGACTGGTGGATTCGACCACCACGGTGCTCGTCGTGGTCGCGGTACTCGCGGCCGCTCTGCTCTGCGCCGCTCTCGCGCTCCTGGTACGGCTGGTCCGTACCCGGCGCGATCTCCGGCGTGCCGGTCTTCCCACGGGCCCCCGCTGGGTCTTCTGGGGTGCCGTCCTCTATCTGGTCCTGCCCACCGACCTGCTGCCCGACCCGGTCTATCTGGACGACATCGGTGTCCTGCTGCTCGCTCTGCGCTCCATGCGCGGCTCCCTCGGCGAGGGTGCGCCTGCGTCGACGTCCCGGCGGCCCGTCCGCCGGCCCGCCGATGACTACGCTCCGTAAGGAAACCAACCACCCGTTCGATTCGTATAAGTGACTGGAAGCCAAAAGAAGTCGGCGGACCAGGCAACGGCGCACAGGTGGCCCCGCCTGGTCGGCGCAGCACCGACGAGGGAGAGACGATGCAACCGTTCGCGCTCAACTACGCCCGTCCGGCGGTGGAGTTGGCGGTCGCCACTCCGTATTCGTACGACTCCGGACTGCAGTTGAACGTTCTCGTCGACGGACGGATCGCCGCTTGCGACCACGCGTTGTTGCGGGAGGTGGGGACCACGACATCCACGGCGGGCTCCAAGACCCACTTCGACGACTGACAGCGGACCGTAGACGATGACCGTGCTGATCCTCACGTGCGAGGAGGACGTGACCGCCGACATGGTGGTCGTGCACCTGAACGGCCACGGGGTCCCGGTGGTGCGCCTGGACCCCGCCGATCTCACCGACGGGGTGTCCCTGTCCGGGGAGTACGTCCACGGCCGGTTCCGCGGCCATCTGTCCACCGGGGGAAGGCTGGTGAGCATCGGAGGGCTCCGCTCGGTGTGGGTGCGCAGGCCGGGCGAGCCCGCGGCCCGGGCGGCGCAGCCGTCCGCCTGGCTGACCGAGGAGGCGTCGCAGGCGCTCTACGGCATGCTGCGCGGCTCGGACGCGCGCTGGATGAACCATCCGGACGCCGCCCGGCAGGCCCGCCACAAGCCGTGGCAACTGCGGCTGGCCCAGCGCTGCGGCCTGCCCGTGCCGGCCACCGTGATCACCACGTTCCCGCGCGCCGCGCGGGAGTTCGCGGAGCGTTTCCCGGATCTGGTGGTCAAGCCGGTGTCGGGCGCACACCCGCAGGATCCGCCGCGGGCCGTGCCGACCAGCAGGGTGCCGCCGGACGCCGACTTCTCCGCCGTCGCGTTCGGGCCGACGCTGTTCCAGCGGCGGATCGCCAAGCGGGCCGACATCCGGCTGACCGCCGTCGGCGAGAAGCTGCTGGCGGCGCGCAAGGAGACGGATCCGGACGCGGATCCGGACGAGGTCGACGTGCGTTTCGCGGCGCCCGGGGCACCCTGGACGCCGGTGGACGTGCCGTCGCGCACCGCCGACGCCGTCCGCGCCTATCTGCGCGAGGCCGGACTGGCGTACGGGGCCTTCGACTTCGCCGAGGACGCCGACGGGGTGTGGTGGTTCCTGGAGTGCAACCAGTCCGGGCAGTTCGGGTTCGTGGAGGTGGAGACGGAACAGCCGATCGCGCGCACCATCGCCGAATGGCTGGCCCGGCCGGTCCAGGTGGCCGCGGCGACGGGCGACGAGGCGCGGACCGGCGTGCTCTGACGGTGCGTCGGCGCGCCGCGCCGGGTCAGGACGGCTGCGGGCCGGGCAACAGGGCGGTGCGCTGCCAGCCGTTGCCCGGCGCGTGCGGCCGGTCCAGTCCCGGCAGGGACCCGGGCGACTGCAGGGGTCGCATGACCGACTCCAGTTCCCTGCTCACGCGTTCGGCCTCGCGGCGGACCTGTGCGGGCACGTCGCCGCACTCCGCGATGAGTCGGTCGTAGATGGGGGAATCCTGGAACACCCGACAACGTGCCTTTCTGCTCGGCGGTCCCCGAGCGGGACGCGAGTGCCGAGTGTAGGCGCCCGCACACCTCGGAGTGCCAATTCCCCCGTACGAGTTGACGCAGAACGGACAACCGGGTCGGCGTCGCGCGCCCTCCGGGTGCGCCGGGCGCGAGCGGTCAGGCTCCCGTCGTGGAGCCGGGGCGGACGATCATCAGGACCGTGACGGTGGCCCACAGCACATTGAAGAGACCGGTGTACATGCCCAGTTGCACGGTGGCGGCGCGGTCCACCGGCCGGTGGGCGCCGAGTTCCTCGAGGAGTTCGTCCTGCCGGGGCAGGACGAAGGCGATGAGCAGTCCGGCGGCGGCCGCCGTCAACGCGATGGAGGCGATGAGCCAGCCGTCGCCCAGCACTCCCATGGCGAGCGCGGTGGCCAGCCCGAGGACCGGCACGGCGATCCCGACGCGTGCGTAGACCCGGCAGACGCGGTGCAGCACCGTCACGGTGGCGCGCGCCGCGTCGGAGGCCCCCGCGCCGCCGCCGGGCGCGGCCCGG
>NZ_JAAGMD010000592.1 GCF_010548465.1 Streptomyces sp. SID14436
GTGGTGCGCCCTCCGAGCGGCCGGTGCGCGCCGGTGTCCGCCCCCCGGGGACGGCGTGCCCGTACGGACCCGGCCGGGGCGGCGTACCGTGGGCGTACCGGCGTGGGGCGCCGGTGCCGGGGCCGTGCGGCCGACCGGCCCTGGCCCCGTTTTGACCCGTCCGGCCGAGGACGGGTAGTCTGCAGGTTCGTTATGTGTATTGGCTTGCTCATTCTCACGTGAGGGGCCCTTACACCGGTCCACCGGGCCGATGACCAGCGACCAGCACGCGGTTTGCGTCACCGCTGTGCGGTCAGGGCTGTCGTGATCGTCTTCGGTGACCTTGTCAGGACCATTCACTGAAGAAGCGAAGGCTACGAACCGTGCGTACGTACAGCCCCAAGCCCGGCGATGTGACGCGCCAGTGGCACGTCATCGATGCTCAGGACGTCGTCCTGGGTCGTCTGGCCTCCACTGCGGCCTCCATCCTGCGCGGCAAGCACAAGCCGATCTACGCCCCTCACGTCGACACCGGTGACTTCGTCATCATCATCAACGCCGACAAGGTGCACCTCTCCGGCAACAAGCGGACCCAGAAGATGGCGTACCGCCACTCGGGCTACCCGGGCGGTCTGCGGTCCGTCCGCTACGACGAGCTGCTGGCGAAGAACCCCGAGAAGGCCATCGAGAAGGCCGTCAAGGGCATGCTCCCCAAGAACACCCTGGGCCGTCAGATGCTCTCGAAGCTGAAGGTCTACTCGGGCGACCAGCACCCGCACGCTGCCCAGCAGCCGGTGCCGTTCGAGATCACCCAGGTCGCGCAGTAAGTCCGGCCACCCCCTAAGACTGAACAGAATCTGAGGAGAATCGTGGCCGAGACCACTGCCGAGCAGCCGCTCGAAGAGCTTGACATCGACAGCTACACCACCGAGTCCGAGGCCCCCGTCGAGGGCGAGTACACCTCGGAGTCCATGGCCTCCCGCTTCGGCGAGCCGCAGCCGGCCGCCGGCCTGGGCCGTCGCAAGAACGCCATCGCCCGCGTCCGGATCGTCCCGGGCTCCGGCAAGTGGAAGATCAACGGTCGCACCCTCGAGGACTACTTCCCGAACAAGGTGCACCAGCAGGAAGTCAACGAGCCCTTCAAGGTGCTCGAGCTCGAGGGCCGCTACGACGTCATCGCCCGCATCGCGGGTGGCGGCGTCTCCGGTCAGGCCGGTGCGCTCCGTCTCGGTGTCGCCCGTGCGCTGAACGAGGCCGACGTCGACAACAACCGCGGCCCGCTCAAGAAGGCCGGCTTCCTGCGCCGCGACGACCGTGCGGTCGAGCGGAAGAAGGCCGGTCTGAAGAAGGCCCGCAAGGCCCCGCAGTACAGCAAGCGCTAGTCGCAGCTGTCACCAGCAGGTACTCCGAACGCCCCGGCGGCACGCCCTCGTGCCGCCGGGGCGTTCGTTTCTTCACCGCTGTGGGCGTATAACGACACAAGGCGCTCAAACGCTAATGTGATCGGATGGTCGGGCCCGTCATGGCCACGGATGCGCGAGCCGCACACGCATCGCGACCGCCGAACACATCACATCTTTCGTCAGCGGCACAACCGTCGAACGCGCGGGCAGGTCCAACGCCCCGGCACGGCCGGGGACGTCACCACGGCACGGTCTTTCGACACTGACGCTTCCTCAGGAGGACAAGTGGGACGACTCTTCGGCACGGACGGCGTGCGTGGCGTCGCCAACGCGGGCCTGACGGCGGAGATGGCGCTGGGCCTCTCCGTGGCCGCCGCGCACGTACTGGCCGAGGCGGGCACCTTCGCGGGTCATCGCCCGACCGCCGTGGTGGGACGTGACCCGCGCGCGTCCGGGGAGTTCCTGGAGGCCGCCGTGGTCGCCGGTCTCGCCAGCGCGGGCGTGGACGTGCTGCGGGTCGGCGTGCTGCCGACGCCCGCGGTCGCCCACCTCACCGGCGCGCTCGGCGCCGACCTGGGCGTGATGCTCTCCGCCAGCCACAACGCCATGCCGGACAACGGCATCAAGTTCTTCGCGCGCGGCGGCCACAAACTGGCCGACGAGCTGGAGGACCGCATCGAGGCCGTGTACGACGAGCACCGCACCGGCGCGCCCTGGGACCGCCCGACCGGCGCGGGCGTGGGCCGCGTGCGGGACTACGCGGAGGGCCTCGACACGTACGTCTCCCACCTCGTCGGCGTCCTGCCGAACCGGTTGGACGGCTTGCGGATCGTCCTCGACGAGGCGCACGGCGCCGCCTCCCGGGTCTCGCCGGAGGCGTTCGCGCGGGCCGGTGCCGAGGTCGTCACCATCGGTGCCGAGCCGGACGGGCTGAACATCAACGACGGCTGCGGCTCCACCCACCTCGACCGGCTCAAGGCCGCCGTCGTGGAGCACGGGGCCGCCTTCGGCATCGCCCACGACGGCGACGCCGACCGCTGCCTGGCCGTCGACCACACCGGCGAGGAGGTCGACGGCGACCAGATCCTCGCCGTGCTCGCCCTGGCGATGCGGGAGCGTTCCGCTCTGCGCTCCGACACCGTCGTCGCGACCGTGATGTCGAACCTCGGCTTCAAGCTGGCCATGGAGCGCGAGGGCATCCGGCTCGTGCAGACCGCCGTCGGCGACCGGTACGTGCTGGAGGAGATGAAGCGCAACGGCTACGCCCTCGGCGGCGAGCAGTCCGGCCACGTGATCATCCTGGACCACGCCACCACCGGCGACGGCACGCTCACCGGGCTGCTGCTGGCGGCACGGGTCGCCGAGACCGGGCGCCCGCTGCGGGAGCTGGCCTCGGTCATGGAGCGGCTGCCGCAGGTGCTCATCAACGTGCCGGACGTGGACAAGTCCCGGGTGAAGACCTCCGAGGAACTCGCCGCGGCCGTCACGGACGCCGAGCAGGAGCTGGGTGCCACCGGCCGCGTCCTGCTGCGCCCCTCGGGCACCGAGCCGCTGGTCCGCGTGATGGTGGAGGCCGCCGACATCGACCAGGCCCGCTCCGTGGCGGGCCGTCTCGCGGACGTGGTCAAGTCGGCCCTGGGCTGACGGCCCACCGGCCGCACGGCCGGGGACGGCGGGCGGACGCCGGG
>NZ_JAAGMD010000612.1 GCF_010548465.1 Streptomyces sp. SID14436
CCGGGGCCGGCGCGCCGCGCTGGGCGGCTGGGCGAGCACCGCACAGAGCCTGGCGGGCGTCCTGCGCCGGCTGCCGGCCGAACCCCGGAGGGCCGCATGACCGAGCAGGCGACGACCACGCACGCCGGGACGATCCCGTCCCAGCCCGGACCCCGGCAGGCCGCGGACGCGGCCACCGGCCCACGAGGGGGCACCGTGACATCTGGCAGCGACACCGCCGGACCCGCCGTCATCCCCGGCGCCGGACCCGCCGCACCCTCCGCCGCCCGGCCCGGTGAGCGGGCCACCGTGAGACTGCGCGACACCGGTGGCGAGGAGCCCGCCCGCTACGCGCCCGAGTGGCTCCAGCTGCGCGAGCCCGCCGATGCCGTCGCCCGCTCGCACGACCTGCTCGATCCGCTGCGCATCCGCCTGGCGAACCTGCCGCAGCGGGCGGACGGCCTGGTCATCCACGACATCGGCTGCGGCACCGGGTCGATGGGCCGCTGGCTCGCCCCGCACCTGGACGGCGCGCAGCACTGGATCCTGCACGACCGTGACCCCTACCTGCTGCACTTCGCGGCCGTGGGGGCGCCGCGGTCGTCCGCCGACGGCAGCCGGGTGTCCGTGGAGACCCGGCGCGGCGACGTCGCCCGGCTCACCCCCGACGCCCTGGCCGGCGCTTCCCTCGTCACGGCCTCCGCCCTGCTCGACGTCCTCACCCGCGAGGAGGTCGAGGCGCTCGCCGCCGCGTGCGCCGGAGCCGGCTGCCCGGCCCTGCTCACCCTGTCCGTCGCCGGGCGCGTCGAACTGACCACCCCGCACCCGATGGACCAGGAGATCACCGAGGCGTTCAATGCCCACCAGCGCCGGGGCGGCCTGCTCGGCCCCGACGCGGCGACGGCCGCCGCTGACGCGTTCGCTGCTCATGGCGCGACCGTGCGGCTGAACCCGAGCCCCTGGCGGCTCGGCCCGGACCAGGCCGCCCTCACCGAGCAGTGGCTGCGCGGCTGGGTCGGCGCGGCGGTCGAGGAGCGCCCGGAACTGGCGGACCGCGCCGGAAGCTACCTGAAGGAGCGCCTGGAGGCGTGCGCGGCGGGGGAGTTGCGGGTCGTCGTCCACCACAGCGACCTGCTCGCCCTGTGCCGGCCGACGGGCGGCACCGCATGACTGCACCACCCGTACCGGCCACGCCGACGGCACCGGCCGACCCTGCCGGCAGCCCGCGGGCGGGGGAGAAGCCCGGGGCGGGGCAGCGGGCGGGTGTCCGTACCCTGCTCGCGCGCCTCAACTCCCCGGTCGTGCGCACCCGCCTCGGCACCCTCGCCGGGCTGGCGATCCTCGCGGTGCTGATGTGGCGCCTGGGCACCGGCGTCTTCCTGGACGGGCTGCGCCGGATCGACGGTCCGGCGCTGCTCGCCGCCCTCGCGCTCGGGCTGGTCACCACCGTGTTCAGCGCCTGGCGCTGGTCCCTGGTGTCCCGTGGCCTCGGCATCCGGCTGCCCCTCGGCCGGGCCGTCGCCGACTACTACCGGGCCCTGTTCCTCAACGCGGCCCTGCCCGGCGGCGTCGTGGGCGACGTGCACCGGGCCGTGCACCACGGGCGCAGCACCGGCGACCTGGGACGCGGCGTGCGGGCCGTCGTCCTGGAGCGGACCGCCGGGCAGCTCGCGCTGTTCGCCGCCGGAGCGGCCGTGCTGCTCACGGTGCCGTCCCCGGTCCTCGACGAGGCCCGGCACGCGGCCCCGCTGGCCGGACTCGGCGCCCTGGGCGCCTGCCTGGTCGTCCTCGCCCTGAGGATGAACCGCCCGACGCCCTCGCGGCGCGGCCGGGCGCTGCGCCGGATGCTCGCCGAAGCCCGCGAAGGGCTGCTCTCCCGCAGCAACGGGCCCGGTGTGCTGGTCTCCTCGGTCGTCGTCCTGGCGGGGCACATCGCGATGTTCGTGCTCGCGGCCCGCGTCACCGGAACCGACGCGGCCGTCAGCCGGCTGCTGCCGCTGGCCGTGCTGGCCCTGCTCGCCATGAGCCTGCCGCTCAACGTCGGCGGGTGGGGACCCCGGGAGGGCGTCACCGCCTGGGCGTTCGGCGCCGCCGGACTCGGTGCCGGCCAGGGGCTGGCCGTCGCGGTGGTGTACGGGGTGCTCTGTCTCGTCGCCAGCCTGCCCGGCCTGGTCGTCCTCGCCGCCCGCTGGTACGCGGGCCTGCGCGCCGGGAGGCGGACGGTCACCGAGCCCGTCGTCACCGGTCCCGGCGCGCAGGCCGGGACCTACCCGCGGGCCTCTCCCCGTGCCGCGGTGCCGGACGTGTCAGGGCCGTCCGGAACCCCGGCCCCGGACGGAGCATCCGCCCCGCCGACGGCCCCAGCCGCACCCGCACGACCCGCACCACTCGTACCCGCACCGCCCGCTCCGGCGTCGCCCGTACCCGCACCGCCCGCTCCGGCGTCGCCCGCACCCGCACCGGTCGCCGTCCGCGCACCGGCCGTCTGCTCACCACCGCCGGTGCCGCCGCCGGTACCGCCGCCGTCCGTACCGCCGCCGAGAGCCGTGGCCGGGCCGTCCGGGCCGTCGCCCGTCAGGAGGGTGAAATACGCGCCGAAGGAATCCGCGAGACTCGCCAGGAGATGCTTGCCCTTTTCCGCGGAGCCCAGAGAAGGGCGCCCGATGACACCGGAATCGGTATAGGCGGCCATGCCCAGGGTGAGCAGATGACGCCGGTCGTCCGCGACGAAATCAGCCGTCTCATAACCGGGCCGGAGCAATTCGGGATGAGTGTGCAGAAGGATGGAGGTCTCGATTTCCCCCGCGTGCATGTCCGTCAGCAGCGAGGTGGCGACATCGGCCCGGTCCACGGCCGCCTCCCAGTCCTGCACGGCGGGGAACAGCGCCATCCGCTCGCCCCGCGCGGACGCCTCCTGCACGACGTTGCCGAGGACGTAGTTGCCGCCGTGCCCGTTGACCAGCACCAGCGTGTCCACGCCGGACCGGCGCAGCGAGTCGGCGATGTCCCGCACCACCGCATGCAGGGTCACGGCGGAGATCGAGACGGTCCCCGGCCAGGCCGCGTGCTCGTGCGAGCAGGAGACCGTCACCGGAGGAAGGAGGTGCACCGGATACGCGCCGGCGATCTCCCGCGCGACGGCACAGGCCACCAGCGTGTCCGTCGCGAGCGGCAGGTAGGCGCCGTGCTGCTCGTAGCTCCCCACCGGAAGAATCGCGATCTGCCGTGAGACGACGGCGCCCCGCTTCCGTACATCCTCTGTAGTATCCGCCGGCAACAGACCGTGCACCGGGCCGGATGCCGCCGACCGCTTTGGTGAACCACTCATAATCCTCACGGCCTTTCGTCTCTGCTTAGGAACTCGAGAATCATGACAGAAAACGTAGGCGTACTCGGCAAGAAGCCCCCGCAGCGGACCGGCGTGGAACGCGTCGTGAACGCCCCCTTGCCCACCGTGTACGGCCCTTTCCAGGCGATCGGCTACCTGGACCACGACCGCGGTGACGAACAAGTCGCTCTGGTGCACGGCGACATCGGCGCGGAGGGTGTCCTCGTCCGGCTGCACTCCGAGTGCCTGACCGGGGACGCGTTCGGCTCGCAGCACTGCGAGTGCGGGGACCAGCTCGACGCCGCGATGCGCGCCGTCGTCGCCGAAGGGGCGGGCGTCGTCGTCTACTTGAGGGGCCACGAGGGCCGGGGCATCGGTCTGCTGGCGAAGCTGCGGGCGATGGCCCTGCAGGCGGAGGGTCTGGACACCGTCGAGGCGAACCTCGCCCTCGGCCTGCCGGTGGACGCCCGCGACTACGCCGTCGCCGCCGGGATGCTCCAGGACCTGGGTGTGCGGTCGGTCCGGCTGATGTCCAACAACCCCCGCAAGCGGGAGGCGCTGGTCCGCCACGGCGTGCAGGTCGCCGAGCAGGTGCCGCTGCTGATACCGCCGTGCGAGAGCAACATCACCTACCTGCGGACCAAGCGGGAGCGTCTCGACCACCACCTGCCCCACCTGGACGCGGTGGCCCACCTGTCCTGACCGGCGGCGGACGGGACCCGGCCCCCGGTCAGTGCACCGCCTCGTGCACCAGCCGCCGGAGGTCACGGAAGACCGTGTGCGAGGACCTGGGCCGTACCTGCGTGTAGAACTGCACGGTTAGATCGCGGCCCGGGTCCACCCAGAACGCCGTGGTGGCGACCCCGGTCCAGCCGAACGTGCCCGCGGACGACGGCTCCCGCGTCCGGGACGGGTCGACCACCACCGACACGCCGAGACCGAAGCCGACACCCTCGTTGCCCGGCTCGTCGTGCGCCGGACGGCTGCCGAAAGCGCGCAGGTCGGCGCCGCCGGGAAGGTGGTTGCGGGTCATCAGGTCCACCGTGTCCGGCTCCAGCAGCCGGACCCCGTCGAGTTCCCCGCGCCGCCGCAGCATCTCCATGAAGCGGTGCACGTCGTACGCGGAGGCCACCATCCCGCCGCTGCCGGACAGGAACCGGGGCCGCCCCCGCAGCGGCAGCCCGGCGATGGGCTCGATGCCGCCGCCCTCCTTCTCCCCGTACAGCTCCGCGAGCCGCCCCGCCTGCTCCTCGCTCACCTCGAACCCGGCGTCCGTCATCCCCAGGGGACGGAACACCCGCTCGGCCAGGAACACGTCCAGGGGCTGCCCCGACACCACCTCGATGATCCGGCCCAGCACGTTGGAGGCCACCGAGTAGTTCCACTGGGTGCCCGGGTCGAACTGCAGCGGCAGCCGCGCGTACGCGTCGACCGTCTCCGCCAGCCCCGCCCCCGGCAGCACCGACGACTCCAGCCCGGCCTCCCGGTACAGCGCGTCCACGGGATGGCAGCCGTAGAAGGCGAACGTCAGCCCCGCCGTGTGGGTCATGAGGTGCCGCACCAGCATCGGACCGGCCGCAGGGCGCGTCCGCACCCGCGCTCCCGACCCGCCGTCGTACACCCGGGGTTCGGCGAACGCCGGCAGATGACGCCCCACCGGGTCGTCCAGCGACAGCCGGCCCTCCTGCACCAGCAGCAGCGCGCCCACCGCCGTCACCGGTTTCGTCATCGAGTAGATCCGCCACAGGGTGTCGGCGCGCACCGGCCGCCCGGCCGCGACGTCACGCCATCCGTACGCGGTCAGGTGGGCGACGCGTCCGCCCCGCGCCACCGCCACCAGGAACCCCGGCAGCCGCCCCTCGTCGACCTGCCGGGCGAAGTGCCGGTCCAGACGCCCCAACGCCCCCGCGTCCAGCCCGGCCCGCTCCGGCCCGGTCTCAAGCTCCAGCACAGTCATCGTTCTCCTCGGTCCCGTCCGGCACGGCTCCGCGATCATGCGCGGAGGTGCCTGCGGACTACCCCGCACGACGGCACGGGGAACGCCCGTCACCGGCGAACCGTTGATCGAGGTATGACTCAGGAACCCGCGCAGCACGCGCTGCTCGCCCTGCTCGCCGAGGGCAACAGCGGGGTGCTCGTCACCCTCAAGGGCGACGGACGGCCCCAGCTGTCGAACGTCAACCACGCCTACGACCCCGACGAACGGATCGTGCGCGTCTCCGTCACCGACGACCGGGCCAAGACCCGCAACCTGCGGCGGGACCCCCGGGCCTCCTACCACGTCACCACCGACGACCGCTGGGCGTACACGGTCGCGGAGGGCACCGCCGAACTCTCCCCCGTGGCCCGGGACCCCTACGACGCCACCGTGGAGGAGCTGATCCGGCTGTACCGCGACGTCCAGGGCGAACACCCCGACTGGGACGACTACCGCGCCGCCATGGTCCGCGACCGCCGCCTCGTCCTGCGACTGCACGTGGAGCGGGCCTACGGCATCCCCAGACGAACCCAGGCCGGCTGACCGGCGGACCGGCTCACTCAGGCCGGCCGGCGGGCGCGGCCGCGTTCCACTCCGCGATCACCGGGCGCCCGTGCTCCAGCGACAGCCGGCTCAGCGCGCCCGTCTCCAGCCGGAACAGCCGCCCCTCCGCCGGGGACAGACCCAGCCGGCGAGCCGTCAGCACCCGCAGCAGATGACCGTGCGCCACCAGCAGCACGTCGCCCTCCTCGAGCGCCCGCGCCACCCGGGCCAGCACCCGGTCGGCGCGCGCGCCGACCTGCGCCGGGGACTCACCGGGAAGCTCCGGCCCGGGCGGCACCCCGTCCGTCCACAGATCCCAGTCGGGCCGGCCGGCGCGGATCGTCGCCGTCGTGACGCCCTCGTAGGCCCCGTAGTCCCACTCGCGCAGGTCCGGATCCGGCTCCGCGCCGGTCAGCCCCGCCAGTTCGGCCGTGCGGCGGGCCCGCTCCAGCGGACTGGTCAGCACCAGGGCGAAGGCCCGCCCCGCCAGCAGCGGCGCCAGCGAGCGGGCCTGTTCCTCGCCGTGCGGGGTGAGGGGCAGGTCGGTGCGGCCGGTGTGCCGCCCCGACCTGCTCCACTCCGTCTCACCGTGCCGCGCCAGCAGCAGGTCCCCCACGCCCCTACGGTTCCTTCCGCGCCGACTCGACGGCGTGGCCGCCGAACTGGTTGCGCAGCGCCGCCACCATCTTCATCTGCGGCGAGTCCTCCTGCCGGGAGGCGAACCGCGCGAACAGCGACGCGGTGATCGCGGGCAGCGGCACCGCGTTGTCGATGGCCGCCTCCACCGTCCAGCGGCCCTCGCCCGAGTCCTCGGCGTAGCCGCGCAGGCCGCGCAGGTGCTCGTCGTCGTCCAGCGCGTTCACCGCCAGGTCCAGCAGCCACGAGCGGATGACGGTGCCGTCCTGCCAGGAGCGGAACACCTCGCGGACATTGTCCACCGACTCCACGGCCTCCAGCAGCTCCCAGCCCTCCGCGTAGGCCTGCATCATGGCGTACTCGATGCCGTTGTGGACCATCTTCGCGAAGTGCCCGGCGCCCACCTTCCCGGCGTGCACGAACCCGTACGGGCCCTCCGGCTTCAGCGCCTCGAACACCGGCCGCAGCCGGTCCACGTGCTCCTTGTCGCCGCCGACCATGAGGGCGTAGCCGTTCTTCAGGCCCCACACACCGCCCGAGACGCCCGCGTCGACGAATCCGATGCCCCGGTGACCGAGCTCCCGGGCGTGCCGTTCGTCGTCCGTCCAGCGGGAGTTGCCGCCGTCGACGACCGTGTCGCCCGGCTTGAGCAGGCTCGCCAGCTGCTCGATGACGTGCTGGGTGACGTCACCGGCCGGCACCATCACCCACACCGTGCGCGGGGATTCCAGCTCGCCGACGAGGTCCGAGAGGTGGGCGACGTCGGACCGTTCGGGGTCCGTGTCGTACCCGACGACGGTGTGCCCGGCGTTGCGCAGCCGTTCGCGCATGTTGCCGCCCATTTTTCCGAGGCCGACAAGACCGATCTGCATGTCTGGTTCACTTCCTGGAGTTCACGGCGGGCGGCCACCGGCACGCCCGTGGACGGTGAACGGGACCGGGGACCCCCGGGCCCGTGGCAGTCAGGCGGGGACGGCGGCCCCTTCCGGCTCGTCGCCCCGCAGGGCGATCGCGTACATCTCGTCGGCGTCGAGCCGCCTGAGCTCCTCGGCGATGAGCTCGGAGGTGGGCCGGACCTTCAGTGCCAGCCGCCGCGACGGCTGCCCCGGCAGCGACAGCGTGGCCAGCGGTCCCTCGGGGCGGTCGATGACGATCTCCCCGTCGGCGGTGCCCAGCCGCACCCCCGTCACCACGGGACCGGCCGTCTCCACCCGCTCCACCGGCACGCCCAGCCGGGCGTGCAGCCAGCGGGCCAGGAGCTCGGCGCTGGGATTGTCCGCCTCGCTCTCCACGGCCGCCGAGGTCACCGTCAGCCGGGCCTGGTCCAGGGCAGCCGCCAGCATCGAACGCCACGGCGTCAGCCGTGTCCACGCCAGGTCGGTGTCGCCGGGCGCGTAGGAACGCACCCGGGTCTCGAGCATCTCCAGCGCGTGCTCCGCCGCGTACAGGTCGGTGATCCTGCGCTGCGCCAGCGCGCCGAGCGGGTCCTTGGAGGGCACCTCGGGCGCGTCCACCGGCCACCACACCACCACCGGCGCGTCCGGCAGCAGCAGCGGCAGCACCACCGAGTCGGCGTGGTCGGAGACCTCCCCGTAGGTCCGCAGCACGACCGTCTCCCCGGCGCCGGCCTCCGAGCCGACCCGCACCTCGGCGTCCAGCCGGGGGTGCGTGCGGTCGCGCGGGGTGCGGGCGTGGCGCTTGATGACGACCAGGGTCCGGGAGGGGTGCTCGTGCGACGCCTCCTCGGCCGCCTTGATCGCGTCGTAGGCGTTCTCCTCGTCCGTGACGATCACCATCGTCAGGACCATGCCGACGGCCGGAGTGCCGATGGCGCGGCGGCCCCTCACCAGCGCCTTGTTGATGTTGCTTGCCGTGGTGTCGGTCAGGTCGATCTTCATGGCCTGCGCCAGCTCCGTCCGTCTCGTGCGAGCATCTCGTCGGCTTCCGCGGGTCCCCAGCTGCCCGATGCGTACCGCGCGGGCCTGCCGTGGGACGCCCAGTACGCCTCGACCGGGTCGAGGATCCTCCAGGACTCTTCCACCTCCTGGTGACGGGGGAACAGGTTCGCGTCCCCCAGGAGCACGTCGAGGAGCAGCCGTTCGTACGCCTCCGGGCTGGACTCGGTGAACGACTCGCCGTAGGCGAAGTCCATCGACACGTCCCGGATCTCCATCGACGTGCCCGGCACCTTCGAGCCGAACCGGACGGTCATGCCCTCCTCCGGCTGCACCCGGATGACGACCGCGTTCTCGCACAGCTCCTCGGTCGCCGTCGCGTCGAAGGGGGAGTGCGGGGCGCGCTGGAAGACCACCGCGATCTCGGTGACCCGGCGGCCCAGCCGCTTGCCGGTGCGCAGATAGAACGGGACGCCCGCCCAGCGGCGGTTGTCGATGCCCAGCTTGATCGCGGCGTAGGTGTCGGTCCTGGAGGAGGCGTCGATGCCGTCCTCCTCCAGGTAGCCGCGCACCTGTGTCCCGCCCTGCCAGGCTCCGGTGTACTGCCCGCGCACGGTGTGCAGGCCCAGGTCGTCCGGCAGCCGCACCGCCCGGAACACCTTCAGCTTCTCGGTCAGCAGCGACCGGGCGTCGAAGGCGGCGGGCTCCTCCATCGCGGTGAGCGCCAGCAGCTGCAGCAGGTGGTTCTGGATGACGTCGCGGGCGGCGCCGATGCCGTCGTAGTAGCCGGCCCGGCCGCCGATGCCGATGTCCTCGGCCATGGTGATCTGCACGTGGTCGACGAACGACCGGTTCCAGATCGGTTCGAACATGGTGTTGGCGAAGCGCAGCGCCAGGATGTTCTGGACGGTCTCTTTGCCCAGGTAGTGGTCGATCCGGAAGACCTGCTCCGGTTCGAACACGTCGTGCACGATCGCGTTCAGCTCCTTCGCCGACGCCAGGTCGTGCCCGAACGGTTTCTCGATGACCGCGCGCCGCCAGGACCCGGCGGGCGCGTCGGCCAGCCCGTGCCGCTTCAGCTGCTGGACCACCTTCGGGAAGAACCTCGGCGGCACCGACAGGTAGAAGGCGTGGTTGCCGCCGGTGCCGCGGGAGACGTCCAGCTCCTCCACCGCCGCGCGCAGCTGCTTGAACGCGGAGTCGTCGTCGAAGTCGCCCGGGATGAAGCGCATGCCCTCGGCGAGCTGCTGCCAGACCTCCTCCCGGAAGGGGGTACGGGCGTGCTCCTCGACGGCGTCGTGCACCACCTGGGCGAAGTCCTGGTCCTCCCAGTCCCGGCGGGCGAACCCCACGAGGGAGAAGCCCGGCGGCAGCAGTCCCCGGTTGGCCAGGTCGTACACGGCCGGCATCAGCTTCCTGCGGGACAGGTCGCCCGTCACGCCGAAGATGACCAGCCCGGACGGGCCGGCGATCCGCGGGAGGCGCCGGTCCCTGGGGTCACGCAGGGCGTTCGACCATGCGGCGGGCGCGGGTGCCGCGTCGCCCCGGCCGGTGGTCGCGCCGGTGTCCGCCTCGGTCGTCTCTTGGGCCATTCCGCGTCAACTCCCTGGTCGTGAAGCCGCTCGTGCACCGCGTCGGACGGGTCCTGCCGGGTCCCGCGCACACCGCGACGTCCCGACGGTGCCGGGCCCGACCGGTTCCGCCGGGTACCGGGTGTCCCGGCGCGCCGGGTCCGTCACCTGCGTGGACGAGAGGACCCGTGGGTCGCCTCGTCTGTGTGAACCGGTACCACGCCGGCTCTGTTCCTGAGCCGACCGCAACGCGGACCGGCCCGGACGGCGGCACGGCGGGGACGAAAAGTCCGACGATTGCGTGAGTACCGCGAACCGCGCCGGACATGCCGAAGGGGGCCCCACGGGTGTGTGGAGCCCCCTTGAGCGGATCTCAGCGGCCGAAGGTGAACCAGTTGACGTTCACGAAGTCGGCCGGCTGGCCGCTGGTGAACGTCAGGTACACGTCGTGCGTGCCGGTCACGGGGCTGATGTTCGCCGGGATCGTCCGCCACGACTGCCAGCCGCCGGTGTTGCCGACCGCGAAACTGCCGATGGGCGCGTTGCTCCGGCTGTCCAGCCGGACCTCGACCAGTCCGCTGACGCCATTGCCCGCCCCGCCGGCCACCCGGGCGGAGAACTGCCGGGCCGGGGCCGAACCGAAGTTCACCCCCTTGTACAGCAGCCAGTCGCCGTTGGCGAGGGCGCCCACGTTCTGCCCGCCGCCGCTGTCGGAGGTGGACTCCGTGATCACGCCGGACTGGCCGTCGTAGGACTCGGCCTGGATGGTGCCGTAGGCGTCGCGGTTGCCGGTCGGCGGGGGAGTGGTGCCCCCGCCGCCGGAGCTCAGGACCTGGACGTAGTCCACGACCATCGGGTGACCGGGCTGGGTACCGGCGTCCGGTCCGCCGCCGAAGGCGTCGGGGAAGCCGCCGCCCATGGCGACGTTCAGGATGATGAAGTAGCCGTGGTTCGTGGCGTTCGCCCAGGTCGTGGCGTCGACCTGGTTGGCCCGGACGGTGTGGAAGTGACGGTCGTCGAGGTAGAAGCGGATCTCCTCCACGCTGGTCGAGCGGTCCCACTCCAGCCGGTAGGTGTGGAATCCGGCCTGGCAGGTGGTGCCCTGACAGGTGGTCGAACTGCCGATGCCGCTGTTCTCGTTGCAGGGGCCGCCGGGCGCGGTGCCGCAGTGCATGGTGGCGAACACCGTGTTCATGCCCTGCGTGTTCTCCATGATGTCGAGCTCGCCGACCGAGGGCCAGTTCCACCAGTTGCCGCGGTAGGGGGCGCCCAGCATCCAGAACGCCGGCCAGTAGCCCTTGGCGGCGGCGCCGGTGACGTTCGGCACCTGGATGCGGCTCTCGACGCGCAGTTTGCCGCCCGCCGGGGGCTGGAAGTCGGCCCGGTTGGTCTCGATGCGGCCGGACGTCCAGTTGCCGGCCGCGTCCCGCCGGGGCGTGATGCGGAGGTTGCCGTTGCCGTCGAGGGAGACGTTCTGCGTGCTGGACGTCATCGTCTCGATCTCACCGGTGCCCCAGTTGGCCGGGCCGCCCGGGTAGCCCGTGCCGGTCGAGTAGCGCCAGTTGGAGGTGTTGACGCCGCTGCCGGCCGGGCCGTCGAAGTCGTCGAGGAAGACCTGGTTCCAGCCCGACGGGGGTGGCGGGGCGGAGGCGCTCGCCGACGGCGTGGCGGCCGTGGCCGCCGCGGCCGCGAGCCCGAGGGTGCTGACGACGGCGACGAGCGCCCGCCGGACGCGGCGGGGTCTGCGCGGGGTGCGGGGTGTGCCGGAGGTGTCACTCATGTGGGGAGCCCTCTCGGGAAACGAGGTGGATGTGGGGGGGGAGTGGCCTTTGGGAAACCGGGCCGGAGCCGCGCCCCGGGAGGGAGTGGGGCACGGACTCCGCACCTGAGAGCGCTCTCAGGTTGCCGTCAATGTGCTCTGCGCCCCCTCGGGCGTCAAGAGGTGTCACCGAGAAAGTCCTTGTGTCCGGGGCGAGTTCAGGTCCTGAACGACGCGAATGGGGCAAGCGCGCCGCCGGGTTCCTTGCACCCGCCCGGGGAGGGGGATCGGCAGGCGCCGTGCGCGTGCCTGCTTCCGTGCCGGTGCCCCGTCCACGGCGGTGTCCCCTGCGCGTGGGCCGGGAGGCGGGAGGCGGAGCGGCTAGGTTGGCCGGGTGGGAAGGGTACGGACGTGAAGCTGACGATTCTGGGCGGCGGCGGATTCCGGGTGCCGCTGGTGTACGGAGCGCTCCTCGGCGACCGGGGGGAGGGGCGGGTGACCCGGGTCGCCCTGCACGACGTCGACAGCCGGCGGCTGCACGCCATCGGCCGGGTCCTGGCGGCCCAGGCGTCCGGCGTGCCCGACGCGCCCGAGGTGACCACCACCACCGATCTCGACGAGGCCCTGCGCGGCGCCGGCTTCGTCTTCTCGGCGATCCGCGTCGGCGGCCTGGAAGGCAGGGCGAACGACGAACGGGTCGCCTTCGCCGAAGGTGTCCTCGGGCAGGAGACGGTCGGCGCGGGCGGCATCGCCTACGGTCTGCGCACGGTCCCCGTCGCCGTCGGCATCGCCCGCAAGGTGGCCGCCCTCGCGCCCGACGCGTGGGTCATCAACTTCACCAACCCGGCCGGCCTGGTCACCGAGGCCATGTCCCGCCACCTCGGCGACCGGGTCATCGGCATCTGCGACTCCCCGGTGGGCCTGGGCCGCCGCATCGCGCGCGTGCTCGGCGCCGACCCGGCGCGGGCCTGGATCGACTACGCCGGCCTCAACCACCTCGGCTGGGTGCGCGGTCTGCGGGTGGACGGCCGGGACCAGTTGCCGCGCCTGCTGGCCGACCCCGGACTGCTCGGCTCCTTCGAGGAGGGCCGCCTCTTCGGGGCCGACTGGCTCCGCTCCCTGGGAGCCGTCCCCAACGAGTACCTGCACTACTACTACTTCCACCGGGAAGCCGTCCGCGCCCACCGGACCGGCCCCACCCGGGGCGCCTTCCTGCACGACCAGCAGGCCGGCTTCTACGCCCGGGTGACCGACCCGGACACGCCCGCACTGGAGCTCTGGAACCGCACCCGGGCCGAACGCGAGGCCACCTACATGGCCGAGAACCGGGAGACCGCCGGCGCGGGCGAGCGCGAGGAGGAGGACCTGTCCGGCGGCTACGAGAAGGTCGCCCTCGCCCTGATGCGGGCCATCGCCCGCGACGAACGCACCACCCTGATCCTCAACGTCCGCAACCGCAGCACGCTCGGCATCCTGGACGCCGAGGCCGTCGTGGAGGTGCCCTGCCTGGTCGGCGCCCAGGGCGCGCACCCGGTGTCCGTCGACCCGCTGCCGGACCACGCGGCAGGCCTGGTCTGCGCGGTCAAGGCGGCCGACCGCGCGGTCCTCGCCGCCGCCCGGTCCGGCTCCCGCGCGGAAGCGGTCAGGGCCTTCGCGCTGCACCCGCTCGTCGACTCCGTGAACGTGGCACGGCGCCTCGTCGACGGTTACCGGGCCGTCCACCCGGGGCTGGCCTACTTGACGTAGCCGTGCCCCGGACCACAGGCACCCGGACCGGTCGAAGCCCGCGCGGCGGCGGAGGCGGGGCTACCGGCGGTGCGTCCCCCCGGCGGGCGTTCCCGCCCGCAGCCCGGGCGCGGACATCGGCTCCGCCGGTGACGGGGCCGGTCCCGGC
>NZ_JAAGMD010000640.1 GCF_010548465.1 Streptomyces sp. SID14436
CGGGCCACCGCCCGGGCCAGCGCGGTCCGCACGGCCGGCGGCGGGGGCTCGCCCTCGGACCCGGCACCGGCGGTGAGCGCCGCGGCGATGGCGTGCAGCTTGGTGTTCGACAGCTGGGACGCCTCGCGCAGGATGTGCCACGCCTCGTCGGACGTGCAGCCGTGGGTGGCCATGAGGATGCCGCGCGCCTGGTCGATGACCGGACGGGAGGCGATCGCCTGGCGCAGCTGTTCGACCTCCGCGCGGAGCACGTGCAGCTGCTCGGCGCGCTCCAGGGCGACCGCCGAGGTGGTCGGGGCGGGGTCGGGGTCCGGGACCGGGGTGCGCAGCGGGTCGGTGGTGTCCAGGCCGGCCAGTTCCAGGATGCGGCGCGGCTGACCGTTCCAGCGGGTGGCGGTGACCGGCACGGACCGCCGGTGGGCGTGCGCGCGCAGCACGTCCAGGAAACGCAGCCCGGCCGTGTCCATGAAGTGCACGCCGCTCATGTCCAGGTCGATCCGGACGGTGCCGGCGGGCAGGGCGTCCAGTGTCTCGGCGAGGATCTCGGCGCAGCCCTCGACGAGCTCGCCGCGCGGGGTGAGCAGGGTGCCCTCGGCGTCGGTGCGCCCACCGATGACGAGGGTGTTGAGCCTGCCCGAGAGAGGGGGCGGGGTGGCCGCGGAGGTCATGTCACCGCCTTGTCGGTACTCGTGGTGGTCGTCGGCCCTTCGTCCTTCCGCCGGCGGAACCGGGCGGTAGGCTGCGCACGGTCCCGGCCGCACTGGGGTGCGCCTGCCCACCCTGCGGCCCGCTACACACCGGGCGGGGGAATGGCGGGGAGTCCGCGGGGCAGACGCACTGTGGTCCAGGAGTGTGGGGAGACGGACGTTGGGCACTCACCACCGGACGCCGTACGGGCCCGGCTCCGCGGCGCCCGGCCTGACGGTGTTCCCGCTGGACGGCCGCCGCGGTGTGCGCGCGGCCGGGGAGGTCGGGCTGGCCACCCGGGCCGTGTGGGAAGGCGTGCTGGACCGGGCGGTGCGCGAGGGACTGGCCGCCGGTGAGCCGGTCGCGGTCGCCGTCCCCGGGGAGAACCTGGCGCTGATCCGGGACGCGCTCGGCGACGACGCGGCGGCGGTGCGCCTGCTGGACATGCGGGAGGCGGGGCGCAACCCCGGCCGGATCATCCCCGGCGTGCTGCGCGCCTTCGCCGACGCCCGGCCGGACGCGCGGCGGGTGCGGATCGTCGGCGAGCCGGTCTGGGCCGGGCGGTCGGCGGCCGAGTACCCGGCCTGCGCCCAGCACGAGGCGCTCATCAACGCCGCCTTCCGGGGCCGCGCGGTGACCGTCCTGTGCCCGTACGGCGTCCGGACGCTGCCCGGGCGGATGGTGGCCGACGCCCACGCCACGCACCCGTCCGTCATCCCGGCCGGCGCCCGCACCGCCCGGACCAGTACGGCGTACGCGCCCGACGAGGTCGTCGCCCGCTACAACGAGCCGCTGCCGCCGGTGGCGGACGCGCCCGCCTTCCCGTTCGTCGCCGAGACCCTGACCCGGGCCCGGCACGTGGCCGCCGACGAGGGCAGGCGGCTCGGGCTGACCGGCATGCGGCTGGAGGACCTGGCGCTCGCCACCGCCGAACTGACCACCAACAGCGTGGTGCACGGCGGCGGTTCGGGCGTGCTGCGGGTGTGGCCGGAGGACGGCCGGGTGGTGTGCGAGGTGCGCGACGGGGGACGGTTCACCGATCCGCTCGCCGGCCGCCGGCCCGCGAGCCGGGACCAGCGGGGCGGGCGCGGGCTGCTGATGGTGAATCTGATCGCCGACCTGGTGCGCCTGCACGCGAGGGAGGACGGCACCACGGTGCGGTGCTGGTTCGCCCGCTGAGCACCGGGGCGGACGGGCCCTCGTGGGGGCGGCTCGCGGAGTCCGCCCGCCGCCGGGACCGGGAGGGTGTCAGGTCGCCAGCGGGTCCAGGACCAGCGGGGCGATCTTTCCCTCCAGCATGGAGCCGAGGCCCTGCACGGCGCACACGTCCGGCCGTTCGGCGATGTGCACCGGCATGCCGGTCGCCTCGCGCAGCATGTGGTCGAAGCCGGGCAGCAGGGCGCTGCCGCCGACCATCATGATGCCGCGGTCGGCGAGGTCGGCCACCAGGTCCGGCGGGCAGTTGCGCAGGACCTTGCCGATGCCGTCGAGGACGGCGGTGAGCGGCGTCTGGATGGCGTGCCGCACCGCAGCGGTGTCGATCTTGACCGAGCGGGCCAGTCCGGTGGCGACGTCCCGGCCGTGGATCTCGGTGGAGTCCGGGCCCTCGGGGGTGAGGCCGTTGCCCGACAGGGCGAGCTGCAGCGGCCGCACGGACTGGCTGGGCAGCATCAGTTCGTGCTGGTGGCGCAGGTGCTGCACGATCGCGTGGTCCACCGCCTCGCCGCCGACCGGGACGCGTTCGGCGGTCACGATGGAGCCGAGGGAGAGCACCGCGACCTGGGTGGCGGCCGCCCCGCACACCATGATCATGGTCGCTTCGGGCCGCTCCACCGGCAGACCGCAGCCGACGGCTGCGGCGATGAGGGTGTCGACCAGCTCCACCCGGCGGGCGCCGAGGCCGACGAGGGTCTCGATCGCGGCGCGCTGCGCGAGCGGGTCGGAGTCGTGCGGGGTGCAGGCCGCCGCGCGCAGCCGGGGCTTGCGCCGCAGGGTGCGGCGGATCTTGTCGCCGAGCAGGTGCCGCAGCATCCGCTGGGCCATCTCGATGTCCACGACCGTGCCGCCGGACACGGGCCGCACGACGCGGATGTAGTCGGGCGTACGGCCCGTCATCTTCTCCGCGAACTCGCCGACCGCGATGAGCGCGCCGGTCCTGGTGTTCACGGCGGCGGCGGACGGCTGGTCGACGACGAGCCCGGCGCCCTTGACGTAGACCCGGGTGCGGGCCGCACCGAGGTCGACGGCGAAGTGGCAGCGGCGCAACTGCTCCAGACTGGCGGTCACGGCAGATCCTCCCGAGTGCGGACCTCGTGGTCCGCCGGCCGACGGACCACTGACCTCATCGTGCGCCGCCGCGCGGATGCCCGCCTGTCGGGGAGGGCCGGGCGGGGGGCCGCCGAACGGGGGCGGAACGCGGGCGGCGCCGCCTCCCTGGGACGGGGGGACGGCGCCGCGGACCGGTTCCTTCCGGACGTCAGACCAGCAGGCCGACCAGGTGGACGAGGCCGGCGATGACGTTGGTGAGAAGGTCGTTCATGAGCGTGCTGTCTCCTTGCGGTGATGCCTTGAGTGGGACCTGTGCCGACCACGGTCTGCAGCCCGTCGGTCGCACATCGTGAGTGTGTCAACGATGCGTGCCCCATGCACCCTCATGGGCGACGATCACCAGTTCCGGGGAACGGGTGATCGCTTGTTCGGTCGCCCTCCGCGCCGACGACCCCGCGCACCACGCCCAGCTCCACCAGGTCCTGCGGGCGCACGCGCAGCTGATCGGCCGTCAGCTCCACCTCGGAGCAGGGGCGTTTGAGGATGGCCGCGGCCATCTCCGGTGCGATCACCGAGAAGTAGCTGTCCGGTGTCGCCCAGGTGCGGCCGGGCGCGGCCAGGGCGAGGGCACCGCCCGAGCCGCCCTCGCCGATCACCAGCGTCGTCACCGGCGTGCGCGCGGCGGCCACCGCGTCGAACAGGTCGGCGATGGCCGGCCCCGCGCCCTGCCGCTCGGCCGCCGCGTCGTTCGCCGC
>NZ_JAAGMD010000668.1 GCF_010548465.1 Streptomyces sp. SID14436
CGCCCGCGCCACGACGGGTCCCGGCGCGTACCGTGCGGAGCGGGTGAGGGCGGCCCGGCCCATGCGGCGGCGCAGCGCGTCGTCGCGGACCAGGTCCAGCAGGGCGGCGGCGAAGGCGTCGGTGTCGCCGGGCGGCACCAGCCGGCCGTCCGTGCCGTCGGCGATGATCTCGCGCGGGCCGTGCGGGCAGTCGGTGCTGACCACGGGCAGGCCGCAGCGCATCGCCTCGACGAGGGTCATACCGAACGGTTCGAAGTCGGCGGCGGCCGCGCCGATCGCGCCCTTGACCCATTCGGCCTCCATGGGGCTGGCCGGGCCCATGAGGAACACGTGGTCCCACAGCCCGAGTTCCTCGATCAGCACCCGCAGGCGGTCGTGTTCCTCGCCCCGGCCGTAGATGCGCAGCTGCCAGTCGGGGAACTCCGCCACGACGCGGGCGAACGCCCGGACGATCAGGTCGTAGCGCTTGACGGGGACCAGCCGTCCTGCGGCGATCACCACGTGCGCGGTGCCGTCGGCCGGGGGCAGCACGGGGTCGGGGACGCTGTTGGGCAGGGCTTCCACGCGCACCCCGGGCAGCCGCATGCGGCGCCGGTAGGCGTCGGCGTCGGCCTCGGTGACCGTGGTGAGCACGTCGAGGCCGCGGTAGGCGCGGCGCAGGGCGGTCCGCAGCCGCGGCGAGTGGTGGGCGAGCGTGAGGTGCTCCTGTCCGATCCGGGCGACCCGTTCGGGGGCCTGGAGCGCGAGGTGCACGTTGAGTCCCGGCCGGGTGCCGACGACCGCGTCGGCGTCGGTGGCGGCGAGGCACTCGGCGATCCGCCGGTCCGTCAGTTCGCTGTACTGGTGGTAGCGGTACTCGGCGGCCGGGAAGACGGCGGCCGGTCTCCGGTGCAGCGGATGGTCCTGTTCCCGTCTCAGATCCACCAGGGCCCGCAGGGCGACGCCGGGGCCGGGGGTGAGGTTCGGGTGTTCCCGGTGGCGCAGGACGGAGACGATCTCCACGTCGTGGTGCGCGGCCAGGGCGGCGGCCAGGTTGAACGTGGTGGTGATCGTCCCTCCCATCCCGTAGGCGTTGTGGATCAGAAAAGAGATCTTCATGGCGGTCAAGACCGCATCGCTCGTTCAGGCGTTGTCCGGTGTTATCACTTCGTGGCCCCGGCCGGACCGGGAGAGTCCGGGCCGGGCCGCTGGATCCGCATGCCGGGCCGCCGGCGGTGGACGGTCAGGTACGTCAGTCCGGCGTCGTCGGCGGCGAGGGCGCGGGTGGAGCCGTGCGGCAGCCAGGTCAGGGTGCCCCGGGTCAGGACATGCGTGCCGTCCGGGGCGGTGAGGGTGCCGCTGCCGTCGAGGACCAGCAGCAGGACGTCGAGTTCGGGCTCGCGGTGGGTGTCGACCCGGCGGCCGGGCGGGATGCGGACGACGTTGGCGTCGAGCTGGCGGCCGGGCTCCGCGAGCCGCCACAGGGCCCCGCCGGGGGCGTCGTCGAGTGCGGCCAGGGCGGCCGTGTCGCTCAGGATCCGCGGGAGCGGGTCCTCGTCGCCGGGCGGCACGGGGGTCTCACTGCCGTCTGCCGTCATCAGGTGTCACCTGTCCCGTGGGTTCTGTGGCGCGGGTGCCGGGCGGCTCGAGACCGGCAGCTCAAATATGAACCTAGCATGCGCATTTGACGGGGCGGCCGAGCACCTCACCGGCCGTGGTGCGCGTCGGCGGGCGGGCCGTCGCGGTGCCCGTGGTAGCGCACCAGGAGCATCGCGGCGTCGTCGCCGGGCGGGCCGCCGGCGTGCTGGACGAGGTCCTCGCGCAGCGCCTCCAGGGCGCGGTGGGTGTCCGGTTCCTTCAGCAGGTGGGTGCGCTCGGCGAGCGGGTAGAAGCGGCCGTCCTGGTCCCGCGCCTCGGTGACGCCGTCGGTGTGGAACAGCAGTTGCTCACCGGGGGCGAACCCGACCCGGAAGGGCCGCGGCCCGTCGGCGGCCAGCTCACTCAGGCCCAGCGGCAGGGCGTACGCCGGCGGCTCGGGGAAGTCGGCGCTGCCGTCGCGCCGGACCAGCATCGGTGCGGGGTGGCCGTAGTTGAGGAGCACCACCTCCCGGTCGGCGCCGATCTCCGCCAGGATCGCGGTGACGAAGCGTTCGCCCTCCAGTTCGCGGGCCACGCTCCGCTCCACGCGCGCCCCGAGTCCGACGAGGTCCGGTTCGTCGTAGGCGGCTTCGCGGAAGGCGCCGAGCACCACGGCGGCCGTCTCCACGGCGGCCAGGCCCTTGCCCTGGACGTCGCCGACGATGATGCGCACACCGTGCGGTGAGGACACCACCTCGTAGAGGTCCCCGCCGATCCGGGCCTCCGCGACGGCGGAAGTGTAGGACACGGCGACCTGGACGGGCCCCGCGGTCAGCGGTACCGGCCGCAGCAGCACCTGCTGGGACACCTCGGCGATCGAGCGCACGCTGGCGAGTTCGGCCTCCCGCCGGGAGCGCGCCACGGCGGCGGCGATGCCGACGCCGGTGACCCCGGCCACCGACCCCATCGCCGCGTAGCCCCGGCGTTCGGCGAACAGCCCGTTGTACAGCCCGAGGCCGACGCAGAGCAGGAGGGCCAGGGCGCCGATCACGGCGGTCCGGCGCCAGCCGCCGACCAGTCCGGCGAAGGCCGGGCCCAGCGACACCAGCGGCAGCAGCCCGACCCCGGGTCCGGCCAGGAGGTCCATGACCGCGATCACCGCCATCACCACGAACGGCGTCAGGGCCAGCGCCGTCTGACCGGGTGGCGGCTTGCTGTCGGTCATCCCCTGCTCCCACGGTGTCGACGCGCTCCGGGACCGTCCCGCTCCCGCCGCGGGCCGCCTCCCCCCGTCCCGAGCCTATGCAACGGCCGGTGGCCGGCGACGGCTGCGACGGCGGACCTTTATCCGATCGAGTCTCCTCCCGGCGCCTTCACGTGCGACGCCGGCGGGCACGCGCCGTGGTGGGTGACGGTCCGGTGTGCGGCCACCGCGCCGTGGGCACGCTTCCCGCGGCCGGATCCGTAGGATCTCCCCTGCCGGAACGGGAGCCGGCGGGCTCCCTCGGGCGCGTGGCCGCCCTGTGCGATGATCCTTGCGGTGTTCGGGGGCGCAGGGGGCTCGCGGGGTGGCCGGCGGACTCCCTCACACGAGAGGAAGCGACGGACGTGACCGCGCAGTGGCCGGGCGACGACGGCGGGACGCCTCAGGGGCGGGAGCCCACGCCGTCGCTGCCCGACGACGTCTGGCAGCGGTTCCTCATGGACGACGAACACGCCATCCGCGCCTCCGCCCCGAAGGAACCGTCCGCCCTCCAGCGGGCGGCGCGCCCGTGGCCCCGCCCGGCGCCCGCGGCCGACGCCGCGGAGCGGGAGCGCGGCAGCGCGGAGGC
>NZ_JAAGMD010000688.1 GCF_010548465.1 Streptomyces sp. SID14436
GGGGAGCGGCCCCGGGAGGCGGCCCCGGCAGCCGGGCCGCTCCGGGGCGGGCCCCGGTCTCGGCCGTCCGGGCCGCTCCGGGGCGGGTGCCCCGGTTCCGGCCGTCCGGGACGCGTCCGTGGTGGCTGCCGCCGCACGGATGGTCGCCGCCTGTGACCCCGCGCCGGGCCGGGGTGGAAGCCGACAACACCGGGGCCCGATTCCTGTCGCTTCACCTGCACTCGTACCCGTGAGTCACTGATCAGACTGAGGGATCCCGCTTCCGACCCATGAGGGGACCGCCCATGATCGGCTCGCGCATCGCCGCCGTCGGCCACTACCAGCCCGCCCGGGTGCTCACCAACGAGGACCTCGCGGGCATGGTGGACACCAGCGACGAGTGGATCACGAGCCGCGTGGGCATCCGCACCCGCCACATCGCCGGACCCGACGAACCCGTGGACGCACTGGCCGCCCAGGCCGCCGGCAAGGCCCTCGCGGCGGCCGGCCGGACGGCCGCGGACATCGACATGGTGCTGGTGGCCACGTCCACCGCCATCGACCGCTCGCCCAACATGGCCGCCCGGGTCGCCGCCCGGCTCGGCATCCCCGGCCCCGCCGCCCTGGACCTCAACGTCGTGTGCGCCGGCTTCACCCACGCGCTGGCCACCGCCGACCACGCCGTGCGGGCCGGTGCGGCGAGCCGGGCCCTGGTGATCGGGGCGGACAAGATGTCCGAGGTGGCGGACTGGACCGACCGCTCCACCTGCGTGCTCGTCGGCGACGGGGCGGGGGCGGCCGTCGTGGAGGCGGCGGACGAAGCCGGCATCGGGCCCGTGCTGTGGGGGTCCGTCCCCGAGATGGGGCACGCGGTGCGCATCGAGGGCACCCCGCCGCGCTTCGCCCAGGAGGGGCAGAGCGTCTACCGCTGGGCGGCCACCCAGCTGCCCGTCGTCGCCCGCCAGGCGTGCGAGAAGGCCGGACTGGCCCCCGAGGAGCTGGCCGGGGTGGTGCTGCACCAGGCCAACCTGCGGATCATCGAGCCGCTCGCCGCCCGCCTCGGCGCGGTCGACGCCGTCGTCGCCCGGGACGTCACCGAGTCCGGCAACACCTCCGCCGCCAGCATCCCGCTCGCCCTGTCCAAGCTGGTGGAACGGGGAGAGGTGAGCACCGGCGACCCCGTCCTGCTGTTCGGCTTCGGCGGCAACCTGTCCTACGCGGGCCAGGTCGTCCGCTGCCCCTGAGGTCCCGGGGGGCGGGGTCAGCGGCAGTCGTAGGCGACGTCCACCCGTGCCGTGCGCTCGACCGGCGTCAGCAGGCGAAGTTCGGCGTGCCCCTCGTAGCGGCCGCGGCCCTCGAAGCTCCACAGCAGGTGCAGCCGTGCCTGCGTCCGGCCCCGGGGCAGCTCCTCGCGGAGCACGCCCGAGGAGGTGCCGTCGCTGCGGGTCCAGCGGTAGGTCAGCATCCCGGGGCGGCCGTTCGTCGTCACGGTGCCGACGAGGTCCGCGGTGCCCTCGCAGCGCACCGTGGCCGGCCGGGCCGTGACCGCCGCGTCCCGCACCGCCAGGTCCGGGCCGAGGCGCTGCCAGGCCAGGAAGGCCAGCACGCACAGCAGGACGACCGCCGGCAGCGCGTGCCGCCGTACCCCCCGCCGCACCGGCGGCGCGGAC
>NZ_JAAGMD010000714.1 GCF_010548465.1 Streptomyces sp. SID14436
CCCGCCCGGGGCGACGTCCCACGGCTCGACGCGTCCGACGTCGCGCACGTCCACCTCGCCCACCCCGGCCCCCGCCAGCAGCGACGCCACGGCGGCACCCACCCGGCCCGCGCCCCTCACCTGGACCCGCGTCTCACGGCGGGCGGCGAGCAGTCTCAGCGCGTCGCCCGGTCCGGGGGTGGTCACGGTGAGGGCGGCCAGGTCGGGACGCAGCCGTTCGAGCACCTCCTGGCGGCCGCGCAGCGCGTCGGCGGCCGGGCCGCCGCCCCGGGAGTCGTCCAGCAGACCGGCCCGCGACAGCCTGCGCACGAGCCGGTCGACGTGACCGTCGGGCAGGTCCATGCGCCGGCCCTCCTCGCGCAGGAGGTCCAGCCCGCGGGTGCCGTTGAGCAGCTCCAGGAAGCTGCCGGTCGCGGTGTCCACCGGGCCGAGCGTCAGGGCGTGCGTCGGCGTCATGCCGAACTGCACGGTGTTGAGGTCACGCCAGCCGCGCCTGAGCGCGGGCTTCACCATCGGATGCATCGAAAGGCCCCCGTACTGCCGTCTGGGTCTCGCCGGAGCCACCGCGTGGTCCGGCCGGCGGTGCCAGCATGCCCGCCCCGGGACGGAGGCCGCCGAAAGTTGTCCACAGGCTGCGGAGATCGTCATACGAATCCGGCGCCCGGTTGGGCCGATCGATATTGGAGCGTTCCGGAGCCGGGACTTCCCCGGGTACAGCGGGTAACGTCGGGGCGTGCCCGCCGACCCACTGCAACGCGCCGGAAAGTCACCGCGCAGCACGACGAGCCAGCCGACGAACGGCTCACGGGCGAGCGCGATCGAGGTCCGCAGGAGCGCCCGCCGACGCAGAACGGTCTCCGCGTACCGCGAGGGCGATCGCACCGTCGTGCTCATCCCCGCCCGGATGTCCGAGGCGGAGGAGCAGCGCTGGGTGAACGTCATGCTCGACAAGCTGGCCGCCCAGGAGAGCAGGCGGACGCTCGGCGACGCCGAGCTGGCGCAGCGCGCCGAGCGGCTGTCGGCCCAGTACTTCGACGGCCGGGCCCGGCCCGCGACCGTGCGCTGGGTCACCAACCAGAACACCCGCTGGGGCTCGTGCACCCCGTCCGAGGGCAGCATCCGGCTGTCGCACCGCTTGCAGGGCATGCCCGAGTACGTGATCGACTACGTCCTGTGCCACGAACTGGCACACCTGCTGGTGCCCGGGCACGGCCCCCGCTTCTGGCGGCTGCTGGAGGCGTATCCGAAGACCGAGCGGGCCCGGGGCTACCTCGAGGGCGTGGTCGCCGCCGACCGGCTGCCGCACGCGCCGGGTGCGCAGGGCGAGTGAGGCAGCACCGCGGGTGAGCACACGGCGGGCCGCGGTACGCGTTGTGTACCGGGTCTGTACCGGCATCGTCCGATGTCAGCCTTTGCCGTTAGCCTGGCGCGACGCACTCGCACTCGGGATGGGGGACGGTCGTACGCATGGCCAGGGAATTCCAACGCGGCCACAAGGCCAGGATCAGTGACCTCACGGCGGGCACGGATCTGTACGTAGGCGTACAGATCTCCGGCCCCGGACTGACCTTCGACATCAGCTGCTTCGGCCTCGACGCCGACGAGCGCCTGTCGGACGACCGGTACTTCATCTTCTACAACCAGCCGAAGTCCCCCGAGGAGTCCATCCAGCTGCTCGGCGCGCAGGCGGGCGACACGGAGTCCTTCCGGGTCACCCTCGACCGGATCCCGCAGCAGATCAAGAAGCTGTCCTTCACGGCGACCCTCGACGGCGCCGGGCAGATGTCGCAGATCGGCCCGGGATACATCCGCATCGTGGCGGGCGGCGAGGAAGTGGCCCGTTATCCGTTCAGCGGTGCGGAGTTTTCCACCGAGCGGGCCGTGATGCTCGGCGACTTCTACTTCAAGGACGTGTGGCGGTTCGCCGCCGTCGGCCAGGGCTTCGACGGCGGGCTCGACGCCCTGCTGAAGAACTTCGGCGGCGAGGTCGCCGAGGAGGAGCCCGCCGCACCGCAGCCCGAGCCGCAGCCCGGTGGCGCACCCGGCTTCGCGCCGCCCGCCCAGGCCGCGGCCCCGCCCGCCTTCGGCGTTCCCGCGCAG
>NZ_JAAGMD010000739.1 GCF_010548465.1 Streptomyces sp. SID14436
GGCGCACTCATCCGGCGGCGGCGCCCGGCCCGATCGTCACCACGCGCGCCCAGGCGGGCGGGGTGTCGGGCACGTACTCGGGGTCGTCCTCGTCCAGGGGTCCGCCCTGCCGGGGGAAGAGGCCCACCACCGTCCGGCACTGCGGCCGGCGGTGCGGCCAGGGCGTCTGGCCGTCGGTCAGGACGACGATCACGTCGGGCCGGGGGC
>NZ_JAAGMD010000756.1 GCF_010548465.1 Streptomyces sp. SID14436
CGTCCGCCCGGCACGGTACGCGGATGGCGGGCGGGAGACCTGCCCGCCGCACCGGGGGCCGGGGCCCCGGCGCGCCCGGACGGGACCCGGGCGGCCCGCGGGACACCCGCCGGGAGCCGCCCGGCGGTGGAGGCACACGCACTCCCCGGGGCCCACTACCCTGGAGTGGTGACTATTCGCCTGTACGACACCAGCGCCCGGCAGATCCGTGACTTCACCCCGCTCCAGCCGGGTTGCGTCTCGATCTACCTGTGTGGTGCCACCGTGCAGGCGGCGCCCCACATCGGGCACATCCGCTCGGGGCTGAACTTCGACATCATGCGCCGCTGGTTCGAGTACCGCGGCCTCGACGTCACCTTCATCCGCAACGTCACCGACATCGACGACAAGATCATCGCGAAGTCGGCCGAACAGGGCCGCCCCTGGTGGGCCATCGGCTACGAGAACGAGCGGGCGTTCACCGACGGCTACCAGGCCCTCGGCTGCCTGCCCCCGACCTACGAACCGCGTGCCACCGGCCACATCACCGAGATGGTCGAGATGATGCGCGGCCTCATCGAGCGCGGCCACGCCTACGAGGCCGACGGCAACGTCTACTTCGCCGTCACCTCCTTCCCGGAGTACCTCAGCCTGTCCAACCAGGAGCTGGAGAACCTGCTCCAGCCCTCCGGCGAGGGCGAGACCGGCAAGCGGGACCCGCGGGACTTCGCCATGTGGAAGGCGGCCAAGCCCGGCGAGCCGAGCTGGGAGACGCCGTGGGGCCGCGGGCGCCCGGGCTGGCACCTGGAGTGCTCGGCGATGGCGCACAAGTACCTGGGCAGCGCCTTCGACATCCACGGCGGCGGCCTCGACCTGATCTTCCCGCACCACGACAACGAGATCGCGCAGGCCAAGGCCTACGGCGACGAGTTCGCCCGGTACTGGGTGCACAACGCCTGGGTCACCATGAGCGGCGAGAAGATGTCGAAGTCGCTCGGCAACTCGGTGCTGGTCAGCGAGATGGTCAAGCGGTGGCGGCCCATCGTGCTGCGCTACTACCTGGGCACCCCGCACTACCGCTCGATGATCGAGTACAGCGAGGAGGCGCTCCGCGAGGCCGAGTCCGCGTTCGCGCGGATCGAGGGCTTCGTGCAGCGCGTGGTGGAGAAGGCCGGCACCGTCGAGCCGTCCGCCGAGGTGCCGCCCGCCTTCGCCGAGGCGATGGACGACGACCTCGGGGTGCCGCAGGCGCTGGCCGTGGTGCACACCACCGTCCGGCAGGGCAACAGCGCGCTCGCCGCCGACGACAAGGAGGCGGCCGTCGCCCGCCTCGCCGAGGTCCGCGCCATGCTCGGCGTGCTCGGCCTGGACCCGCTCGACCCGCACTGGGCCGGCGAGGGCGACCGCGGTGAGGACCTGCACGGCGTGGTCGACACCCTGGTCCGCATGGTCCTCGACCAGCGGGAGGCCGCCCGGGCCCGCAAGGACTGGCCGACCGCGGACGCCATCCGCGACCAGCTCAACCAGTCCGGCCTGGTCATCGAGGACAGCCCGCAGGGACCGCGCTGGAGCCTCGGCCCGCGCTGAGGACGCACCGGGGCGACCCGGATGCGGTGTGCCGCCCGGCCCGGGCGGCACACCGCACAGACGCAACCGCACAGACGCAACCGCACAGACGCAACCGCACAGACGCAACCGCCGGACGCGCCCTCCGCGTCCGCCGCACGACTTCACGGAGACGAGTACCTCATGGCCGCGAACAACCGCCGCATGTCCGGCAAGAAGGGCGCGCAGGTCGGCAGTGGCGGCCAGCGGCGCCGGGGCCTCGAAGGCAAGGGCCCCACGCCGCCCGCCGAGATGCG
>NZ_JAAGMD010000779.1 GCF_010548465.1 Streptomyces sp. SID14436
GCCGCCGTCTGCGCCGGGGGGCGGCCGGTCCGGCCGGCCGCGGTCAGCCGTCCGCGAGGAGGGCGTAGGCGGCGGCTCCGAAGGGGTCGTGGGCGCGGTAGCGGCGGGTGCACACCGCGGCGAGGGCGGTGCCGGTGTCCGGCCGGAAGCCGATGAACGCCTGCTGTCCGAGGGTCGCGCCGCTGTGGAAGTAGAGGGGCCCGCCGTCCGTGGGGTGACGGAACCACGCGACCGTGTGCACGTGCCGGTGCCCGAGACCCCGGCGCAGTACCGGGGTGCGGACCGCGTCGAGCGCTCCGGCGAGGTCCGGTGCGCGGGCGGGGTCGAGGTGTGCCTCGAGGAAGGTGAGCAGGTCGTGCGGGGTGGCCCGGACCGCCCCGGCCGCCTGGAAGCCCCCAGGGTCGAAGGGGGGCAGCGCCTCGCCGTCCTTGCGGTGCCCGGTGGCGTCCCGGCCGTCGGCGTCCGACCGCACGCTCGTGCCGCGCAGGTCCAGGGGGTCCAGCAGCAGGCGCTCGGTGAGGTCCTGCCAGCCGGTGCCGGTGGCGGCGGCGAGCGCGTGACCGAGCACCGCGACACCGAAGTTGGAGTAGCGCCAGCGGGTGCCGGGCCGGTGGCGTGGGGGGTGCCGCAGGAAGGCGGCGACGACCCGGTCGCCGGGGTAGCGGCCGTAGGGGTTGGTGTGCCAGGCGGGCAGGGCGCGGGCGAGGAAGCCCGGCGGGAGGGCGGGCAGTCCGGCGGTGTGGGTGATCAGGTGGGCGAGCGTCGCCGGGCACCCGTCCCGGGACGGGTGCCCGCCCAGGAGGGCGGCGGCGGGTTCGGCGCCGGACAGGCGGCCCCGGTCCACGAGCCGGGTCAGCAGGAGTCCGGTGAACGCCTTGGTGGCCGAGCCGATCTCGTAGCGGAGGCTGTCGCGGGGGCGTGCCGGGGGCGGTGCGGTGCCGCCGGAGCGCACGATGCGCCGGCCCCGCCGGGAGACGGCGAAGACGGCGTCGGGGGCGTCGGCGGCGGCGACCGCCTCGTCGAGGCGCGCAGCGAGGCGGTCGCCGCCG
>NZ_JAAGMD010000804.1 GCF_010548465.1 Streptomyces sp. SID14436
AGCGGCGCGGTGCGCCGCCGGGCGAGCAGCAGCCGGCCGTTCACCACCGGCTCGGGCCGCCAGTGGTGCTTGTACGGCTCGTCGCCGCGCAGCAGGCTCAGCGTGGCGTGGGCACCGTCCTTGGTGTGCGTGGTGCACGCGTCGAGCAGCATCACCGCCACGTCCGCCCGCAGTTCCCGCAGCCGCGGATGCGCGCCGTACAGGTAGCCGCCCGCGACCTGCGGCGACATCAGCGTCACGTCCACGGCGACCACCTCCCCGTCCAGGCGGAACTCGGTGACCACCGCGTCCCCGGCCCGCACCATCGGGCCGACGGCGCCCGCCAGGTGGGCGCGGAACCGCGGGCGCAGGTGCTCCGGGGTGACCCGCCGGCCCGCCCACTGGAGCCGGTGCAGCTCCAGCAGCCGGGCCAGCGCCGCGTCCACCCCGTCCGGCGGGACCACGTGCCGCTGGACGCCCAGCCGGTCCAGCTTGCGGAGCTTGGCCCGCACCCGCTGCTGCGACTTCCCCGACGGCAGCCGGGCGACCAGCCCGGCCATCGGCACGGCGGGCAGCTCCAGGCACAGCGAGTCGTCCAGCCGGTGCCGGGGGCCGCGCCAGCGGGCGAGGACCCGCTCGGCGGC
>NZ_JAAGMD010000822.1 GCF_010548465.1 Streptomyces sp. SID14436
CTCGGCGACGGCCGTGCGCACCTCGGCCCGCAGGGCTTCCTCGTCCGGCACGACGCGGGCGCCGGGCAGGGCCGCCGCCGGGTCGCCGGGCAGGCAGGCGAAGCCGTCCGGGCGCACGGCCATGCGGCCCACGGCGAGGCCGGGCGCGGTGCGGTCGAACGAGACGTGGGACACGGGGTAGCGCGGCACCCGGCGCTGAAGGAACCACGGCACGGTGATCAGCAGGCAGGCGGGCCAGGCGTAGCGGTGCAGGCCGAAGCTGGCGATCACGTCGGGCCGGGCCCGCTGTCCGTAGTCCCGCTGCACCTGGGTGTCGTCCAGGGCGAGGAAGGTCTCCAGCTCCGGTCCGCCCGCGGCCAGATCGGCGGCCGGGATCCAGCCACCGCCCCGGGGGACGTCCTCGCCGGCGCCGAGTACCGTGACGGCCAGTGCCGGGAAGACCTCCGCCAGACGGGCGTACGCGTCGGTGACGGCCGAACCGGGCACAGGCATGGGACCACCCATTCACTCGCGTCGACCGGCCCGTGGAGGCCGCTTGAAAGGTAAGGCTCACCTTACCGAAGATCGCGCGGATGTGAACCGGGGGGGTCTGTGGCCGTATCGTGCTTGACTGCCGGGTAACAACCCGTCGTAATGGCCTCAAGTACCGAAACGTCCGGAGGGGAACCCGTGAAGCACGGTGCGCAGGGCTCCATCAGGACGGGGGAGAAGACGGGGGACGGCGCTGAGGCCCGGAGAGCGGCCGCGCCCGCGGGTGCGGGGTTCCGCGTGCCCGCACAGCCCGGCGCCGGTGACGCCGGCCGTGAACGGGTCCGGCGGGAACGCGCCGACGACCCCGCCGCCGCGGACCCC
>NZ_JAAGMD010000846.1 GCF_010548465.1 Streptomyces sp. SID14436
CGCCCGCCGCCCGGGGGGCCCGGGCGGTGCCGCGCGCCCCGCCGGCCAGTTCGTCGGGGGCGGGCACGCGCATCGAGGTGTGCGTGTCGCGGTTGGAGTCGGCGGGCTTGGCACCCGGCACCAGCGGTACCGCCCCGCGGCGCCGCACCGGCGCCCCAGCGGACGGTGCCGGGGACGCGGGATCCTCCGCGGGCTCCTCGGCGGGTTCGGTGCCCGGCTCGTCGACGTCCAGCGGGGGCATGCCCGCGAGCAGCGGGAGCAGCTCGCGCAGCCGGGCGCCCAGCTCGGAGGCGCGCAGCCGGGACGCGGGGGCCTTGGCCAGGCACTGCACCAGCAGCTGCCACAGCTCGTCGGGGATGCCGGGCAGCGGCACCACCGTCTCGGTGACGTGGCGGCGCAGCACCGCGCCCGGGTGGCCGCCGCCGAACGGTGTGAAGCCGGCCAGCAGCTCGTACAGGACCGTGGCCAGGGCGTAGATGTCGACGGAGGCGCGCGGCGGCAGCCCCTCGACGATCTCCGGGGCCAGGTAGTCCGGCGTCCCGATGATCTTCGTGGCGCGGGTCCGGCGGGGGGTGTCGATGAGCTTGGCCACGCCGAAGTCGGTCAGCAGGGCGCGGTGGGAGCCGCCGGGGCCCAGCGGGCCCTGCATGTCCAGCAGGACGTTCTCCGGCTTGACGTCGCGGTGCACGACGCCCGCGGCGTGCGCGGCGGCCAGTCCGTCGGCGACGTCGGCGACGATCGCCACGGCCGCCTCGGGGGCCAGCCTGCGCTCCCGGTCGAGGCGGGTGCGCAGGTCCGTGCCCCGGACCAGGTCCATGACCAGCGCGAGGTCGTTGCCGTCGACGACCAGGTCGCGCACCGAGACCACGTGCGGGTGCTCCAGGCCGAGCAGCGCCGTCCGCTCCTGCACGAACCGCCCGACGAGCTCCTGGTCGGAGGAGAGGTCCTCGCGCAACAGCTTGATGGCCACCGGCCCCTCGGGACCCTCACCCAGCCACACCGTGCCGGCGCTGCCCCGCCCGAGGATCTGGTGGGCGGTGTACCGGCTGCCGATCTTCCGTGCCAAGACTGCTCCTACCGACGCGTGTTGTCGCCAAAGCTACGCGTACGGGGAGCCAACCTTCACCGCGGAGCCGGAAATCACCCGCTGGATGTCGACAAATCAGCAAACCCGGTGTCCCGGGACGGCACTCCGGCGGGCGGCCCCGCAGAGCACGCGGCGGAGCCGCCGGGTGCGCGGCGGGCCCGTCGCGTCCGGCCGTCGCCGGGTCAGGGGGCCGCCGGGTCAGGGGGCGCCGGTGCCGCCCGTCCCCTCGCCCGAGCCGCCGCCCAGGTCCCGGACCCAGTCCGCGGCCGTGCCGAACCAGTCGGTCAGCTGGTCCCAGTAGCCCTTGCC
>NZ_JAAGMD010000862.1 GCF_010548465.1 Streptomyces sp. SID14436
CCCCGATCGCCAGGCTGCACGCCAGCGCCGACGCGTCGTCCGGCACGGCCCGCAGCGCCACCGCCGCGCCCAGCAGCCCGATCCCGCAGGCCGCGAACCGCCGTTCGCCGAACCGGCGCAGGAGCGGGCCCGCCGACAGGCCGAGCACCACCGACCCGGCGCCCTGCACGGCGTACAGGACACCGGCGTACGCGGGGGAGCGGCCCAGATCCTCGACCACCGCGTACACCAGCGCCCCGCTCAGGCCCGCGCACAGCATGGTGGCGCCGCCCGCCGACACCAGCGGGCGCAGCCCGGGGTGCGACCACAGGTGACGGGCGCCCTCCACGGTCTGCCGCCAGGCACCGGCCGACGGCCGTACGGGCCGCTCCTCCCGCACCCGCAGCAGCGCGTACAGGACCACCGCGAGCAGGAACGTGACGGCGTCCAGCAGGGCGACGCCCGGCCCGCCGTACGCGGTGTACAGGCCCGCGCCCGCGAGGGGCGCCAGGAGCTTCATGCCCTCGCCGGCGGTGGTGCGCAGGCCGTTGAAGTCACCGAGCAGGGACCCGTCGACGGCCGTGGCGACCAGCGCCGACTCGGCCGCGTCGTGGACGACGCCCGCCGCGCCGTACACGAACAGCACCGCGTACAGCAGCCACAGCCCGTGCGGCGAGTCCACGCGGAGGAGGGTCAGCAGCAGCCCCGCCATCAGCAGGCTCGCCGCGATCAGCAGCGGCTTGCGGCGGAACCGGTCGGCGAGCGTGCCCAGCAGAGGGCCCGCCAGGACGGGGGCCCACAGGGCGAGCATGCACAGCGCGGCCAGCCCGTCGGAGCCGGTGAGGTCCTTGACCCACACCCCGGAGGCGAGCCACAGCGCGGACGTGCCGAAGCCCGACACCACCACCCCGGCGAGGCAGAGCCCCGCGTTCCTGTCCCGCAGCAGGCGTGCCGCGGCCCCGCCCCGGCCGTCCGCCGCACGGTCTGTTCTTCCCGTCGTCATGACCGGTCATCGTGGGACCCGGGGGCCCGGGCGCACATCGGGCATCTGCCGGGTTTCCGGGGGCGGCGGGCGATGAGTCCGGGCGGCGGCATCGGTCTTCCTCCTCAGAAGCGGCGGCATCCGCCGCTGCCCGTACGGTCAGGACCTGAGGAGCACCCGATGACCGACATCCCTCTCGACCTCGGACCGCAGGCGCGGATCGTGGCCCGGCTGGCCGGGGCCGTCACCGACGAGCAGCTGGCGGACCGGACCCCGTGCCCCGATTACCGGGTCCGCCACCTGCTGGGTCATCTGACCGGGCTGGCCGTCGCCTTCCGTGACGCGGCCCGCAAGGATCTCGGCGGGACCACCGACATCGACCCGACGGGCGCCGTGCCCGACGTCGGGCCCGGCTGGCGCCGGGAACTGGACGAGGCGCTGGACGGACTCGCCGAGGCGTGGCGGGACCCGCGGGCGTGGACCGGCACCACCCGGGCCGGCGGGGTGGACCTGCCGGGCGAGGTCGCCGGTGCGGTCGCCGCCGACGAACTGCTCGTCCACGGCTGGGACCTGGCCCGCGCCACCGGCCACGACTACGCACCGGACCCGGCCGCGCTGGCGGCGTCGCACGCCTTCCTGACGGCCGCCGCGAAGGAGTCGGGCGGCGCGGGCAACGGCATCTTCGGCCCGGTCGTGCACGTACCGGCCGACGCCCCGCTGCTGGACCGGACGGTGGCCCTGAGCG
>NZ_JAAGMD010000887.1 GCF_010548465.1 Streptomyces sp. SID14436
GTCAGCGCTTCGACGCCGATGTTCGCCAGCGAACTGTATCCCTGGACGGCGATGGTGCCGCCGGTGAACAGCGTCAGGAACCCGACGACCACCACGGTGCCGCCGATCATGGCGAGCGCTCCGGTCCCCATCGAGATCTCGGCGATGAGACGCAGGGTCTCCTTCTTGTAGTGCTTGATCGCTCGCGGGATCGCGACGATGCTGTCCCAGTAGAAAAGGGCCTGATCG
>NZ_JAAGMD010000904.1 GCF_010548465.1 Streptomyces sp. SID14436
CGGCCAGCGCGGGCGCGACGGCGAGGGGACGCCCCGCCGGACCGGCGAGGACACCGGCGTCCGCCGCCCCCGCGGCCATGCCCGGCCCCGCGAACGGGCCGAAGTTCACCGACAGCCACGGGCGTCCGGCCCGCCGCTCGGCCCCGGCGAAGGCGTCGAGGAAGGCGTTAGCCGCGGCGTAGGCACCGAGCGCCCCGGCGAGGCCGGGCAGCACCGACGCCACCGACGAGAACGCCACGCACAGGCCGGGCCGCCGGCCGTGGCGTCCGAGCGCCTCCGCCAGCAGAACGGTGCCGGCCGTCTTCGCCGCCAGGACGTCCAGCGTGTCCGCCACGTCCGTCCCGCGCAGACTGCCCGGCCGTACGACTCCGGCCGCGTGGAACACCGCGTCCAGCGGCGGCAGCCCGGCGACGAGCCGCTCCACCTGGTCCGGCACGGTGAGGTCGGCGGCCACGTAGCGTGCGTCCGCGCCGAGCGCGGTCAGCTCCTCCAGCAGACCCCGGGGCGGCCGCACGGAACGCCCGGTCAGCACCAGCACCGGCCGGCCGCGGCCCGCCAGATTCCGGGCGAGGGCCGACCCCAGGGCCCCGGCGCCGCCGGTGACGAGGTACGTGCCGTCCGCGGGCAGCCGGCCGGCGGCGGTCCGCGCACGGGTACCCGGTGCATCCGCGCCCGGCGCGGCCGGGTCCGCCGTCTCCGTGCCCGGTCCGGCCGTGACGGTCCGCCGCCACCGCCGGCCGCCCCGCCAGGCCACCGGCTCGGGTGCCTGCGGGGCCGCCAGCTCGGCGGCCACGGCCCGCACGCGGCTCGACTCGTCGTCACCGGAGGCGAGATCGACCCAGTGCGCCCAGGAGCCCGCCGACTCCGGGGCGACGGCCAGGGCCAGCCCGCCGAGGACCGCCTGCCCCGGCACCGGGCGCTCCGCACCCTGCCCGGTGACGTGCACGTCCTCGGTCACGAGCAGAAGCCGCCGCGCCCCGTACCGGTCCACCAGGGCCAGCGCGTCCCGGAACTGCTCCACCGCTCCGTGCAGGCCAGAGTCCGGCCCGGCCGCCGTTCCCAGCTGCCGCACCGGCCCGGCGAGCAGCAGCACCGTCGCGGGACGCTCACCGTCCGGGGCCGCCTCGCGGGCGTCACCGGCCACTGCCCGCACGCCCTCGGCCTTCAGCGCGTCCGTCAGGCGGCGCACCGCCACCTCGTCCGGCCCCGTCACCAGTACGGCCCCCGCAGGTCCCCCGGCAACCGGCGGCGCGGCGCGCCAGACCACCTCGTGCAGCAGCCCCACGCCGTCGGGCAGCGGGCTGGGCCAGTACCGGCGGCGCTGGTACGGGTAGGGCGGCAGGGGAACGCGCCGGGTGCCGGCGTCGAGTTCCGTGCGGTCCACCGGCACGCCCCGCACCCAGAGGCGGGCCACGGTCGCCATCAACTCCCGTGCCCCGCCCGGCCCGGTCACGGCGGCCCCGGCATCCTCGGGCCGGGCGGGCGCGGACACCACGAGGACGCCGCGCCCGGCATCGTCCGCGGTACCAGCCGTACCAGCCGCACCGACTGCCACACCTGTCGCCCCGCCTGTCGCCCCGCCTTCGGGGCCGCCGGTGGCGCTCACACCCGCGCGCACCCGGCATCGGGCGGCGACGGCGCGGACCGGACCGGCGAGGCCCCCGTCGGCCCCGAGGTCCACGAACGTGTCGTAGCCCTCCTCGACCAGCCGCTCGACCGCGCGGCCGAACCGCACCGGCCGCAGGGCGTGTTCACGGAGGTGCTCGGCGTCGAGCCGCCCCTCCCACCGGGCGGTGAGCGTACTCATCAGCGGCACGTCGGACGCGCTCGGTGCCAGCCGGCGGGCCGCCTCGGTGAGGGCGTCCGCCACCGGCTCCATCAAGGGGGAGTGGAACGCGCGGGTCACCTCCAGCGGGCGGACCGTCGCCCCCCGCCCGGTGAGCCGTTCCGCGGCTCGCCGGACCGCGTCCGGCGTGCCCGACAGCACCAGCCGGCCGGGCCCGTTGTACGCCGCGACCGCCAGGCTGCCGGCGGCGGCACCGACCAAGTCGGCCACCTCGCGCTCGTCGGCGCCGCGCACCGCGGCCATCGCACCCGGCGCGGTCGACGCGCCCATGAGCCGCCCGCGTTCGGCGGCGAACGCCAGCGCGTCGGGCAGCGACAGCATCCCGGCGACACAGGCGGCGGTGAGTTCCCCCACGCTGTGCCCGACCACCGCGTCCGGGCGTACCCCCCAGACAGCCAACTGCCGGGCGAGAGCCACTCCGTGCGCCACCAGCAGCGGCTGCGCGACCTCCGTCGCCGCCAACTCCCCGGCGTCCGGCGCGGTGTCGACGCACCAGGAGGCCAACTCCCGTCCGTGCACGGGGCCCAGCGCGGCCGAGGCCTCGTCGAGCGTCGCGCGGTACACGGGAGCCGTCGCGTACAGTTCCCGGCCCTGCGCGGGCACCGGAGCGCCCTGCCCGGGCAGGACGAACACGGTGCGCGGACGACGTGTCACCGTGCCCGTGGCTCCGATCCCCGCGCCACCATCACCGTCGTCCGCCCGCAGGGCGGCGAGCCGCTCCCACAGGTCACCGTCGACGACCACGGCGAGGCGGTGGGGGCGCTCGTCGCGGGCCAGTGCGGCCGACCGGCAGACGTCCCCGTCGGCGAGGTCCGGACGGTCGCGGAGATGGTCCGTGAGCCGTGCCGCCCACGCGTCGAGTCCCGCGGCGCTGCCCGCCGACAGCGTCAGCAGCCGGGGCCCGCCGCCGTCCCGGTGCGGTGGCCTTACGGGGGCGGGCGGGGCCTCCTCCAGCACGGCGTGCGCGTTGGTGCCGCCGAAGCCGAAGGCATTGACGCCCGCCCGGCGCGGACCGTCCGCTTCCCATCGGGTGGCCTCGGTGACCAGCGCGAACCCGGCCCGCTCGACGGCCGGCGAGGGACGGGCGCCGTGCAGGGAGGCGGGCAGCCGGCCGTGCCGCAGCGCCAGGACGACCTTCACCAGGGACGGCAGCGCGGCGGCGTTCAGCAGGTGCCCGATGTTCGTCTTCACCGAACCCAGCAGACGGTCCCGGCCGTCCGGGCGGGCCGGGAAGGCGTGGGCCAGGGACCGCAGTTCGATCGGGTCACCGACGGGGGTGCCCGTGCCGTGCGCCTCCACGTACGTCACCGAGGCCGGATCGACACCGCAGACCTCGTAGGCCCGGGTGATCACCTCGCGCTGGCGCAGCGGGTTCGGCGCCATGAGGCTGAGCGATGTCCCGTCGTTGTTGACGGCGGTGCCGCGGACGACGGCCAGGACGTCGTCGTCGTGCCGCTGGGCCGCGGGCAGGGGGCGCAGGACGAGGGCGGCTCCTCCCTCGCCCGGGACGAAACCGTCGGCGTCGGCGGCGAAGGCGCGGCTGCGGCCGGTCGGGGACAGGGCCTGTGCGCCTTCCAGGGCCCGGTGCGCGTCCGGGGTGAGATGCAGGTTGACGCCCCCGACGACCGCCAGGTCGCACTCGCCGTCCGTCAGGCTGCGCCGGGCCAGGTGGAGGGCCACCAGGCCGGAGGAGCAGGCGGTGTCCACGACGAGCGCGGGCCCGTCCAGGTCGAGGCAGTGCGCGACCCGGGCGGCCACCAGGTTGGGCAGCGTGCCGGTCAGGGCCGTTCCGGCGGGCGGCGTGTACGCCGGCCCGGCGTCGGCGAGGACCTGCCGGTAGCCGCTGTCGCCGACGGCCGCGAAGACGCCGACCCGCAGTCCGCGGCGGCGTGCCCCGGCGTATCCGGCGCGTTCCAGGGCCTCGTGGGCGAGTTCGAGGAAGATACGTGCCTGCGGGTCCAGGGCGCGGGCCTCCGCCTCGTCGACGGCGAAGTGACCGGCGTCGAAGGCGGCGGGATCGTCCAGGAAGGCACCCCAGCGGGCCGCCCCGGGCACCGCTCCCGCGTGCCTCCCGGTGCCGGAGTCGCCGTCGGGCTCCGCCCCCGCGTACCTCCCGGTGCCGGAGGCGCCGTCGGGCTCGGCTCCCGCGTGCCTCCCGGTGCCGGAGTCGCCGTCGGGCTCGGCTCCCGCGTGCCTCCCGGTGCCGGAGGCGCCGTCGGGCTCGGCCCCCGCGTGCCTCCCGGTGCCGGAGGCG
>NZ_JAAGMD010000388.1 GCF_010548465.1 Streptomyces sp. SID14436
TGCGGCCCGTTCCGGCGCTGCGGGACGCGCTCGGGTCTCGCAGACCGCACCACGCCGCCCGCCGCCGCCCGCCCCGCCTGCGTGGGGACCGGTGGCCGGGGCGGCTTGTCGCGTCGCGGTGCGGGCTGCGGGGATCGCGTCCTGTGTTGCTCCACCGGACCAACTTTGGTCGGTTTATGTGCCGAATAGCCCGTCAGACACGCCGGAGGCCGTCACTGTCCAAGCGTTCGACGTACCGCCGGGCGGTCGGCGGGCACGCCGTAGACTGGTGGATCGGCCCACGCAGCCCAGCCGCCGCCGGGTCCTCGCCACCCTCATCCTCACGTAACGGGAAGTCGCAACGTGTCGCTCACGATCGGAATCGTCGGTCTGCCGAATGTCGGCAAGTCGACCCTGTTCAACGCCCTGACCAAGAACGACGTGCTGGCGGCCAACTACCCGTTCGCCACGATCGAGCCCAACGTCGGAGTCGTGGGCGTCCCCGACCCGCGCCTGGCCGAGCTGGCGGAGATCTTCGGCTCCCAGAAGATCCTCCCCGCCACCGTCGACTTCGTCGACATCGCCGGCATCGTGCGCGGCGCCTCCGAGGGTGAGGGCCTGGGCAACAAGTTCCTCGCGAACATCCGCGAGTCCGACGCGATCTGCCAGGTCATCCGCGCCTTCAAGGACGAGAACGTCGTCCACGTCGACGGCAAGGTCTCGCCCAAGGACGACATCGAGACGATCAACACCGAGCTGATCCTCGCCGACCTCCAGACCATCGAGAAGGTCCTGCCCCGCCTCCAGAAGGAGTCGCGGATCAAGAAGGACATCGCGCCCAAGGTCAAGGCCGTCGAGGAGGCCAAGGAGATCCTGGAGAAGGGCGACACCCTCTTTGCCCACGGCATCGTCCAGGGCAGCGAGCGCGCCGAGCTCCTCCACGACCTGCACCTGCTCACCACCAAGCCCTTCCTCTACGTCTTCAACGTCGACGAGGACGAGCTGACCGACGAGGACTTCAAGAACGAGCAGCGCGCCCTGGTCGCCCCCGCCGAGGCGATCTTCCTCAACGCCAAGCTGGAGGCCGACCTCGCCGAGCTGGACGAGGAGGACGCCATGGAACTCCTCGAGTCCGTCGGCGCCCACGAGCCCGGCCTCGCCACCCTCGCCCGCGTCGGCTTCAACACCCTCGGCCTGCAGACCTACCTCACCGCCGGGCCCAAGGAGTCCCGCGCCTGGACCATCAAGCGCGGCGCCACCGCCCCCGAGGCCGCCGGCGTCATCCACACCGACTTCCAGAAGGGCTTCATCAAGGCCGAGGTCATCTCCTTCGCCGACCTCGTCGAGGCCGGCTCGGTCGCCGAGGCCCGCGCGAAGGGCAAGGCCCGCATGGAGGGCAAGGACTACGTCATGCAGGACGGGGACGTGGTGGAGTTCCGCTTCAACGTCTAATACGTCCGACGAAAGGCCGTCTGACCTGCGGCGGAGCGGGTTGGGCGGCCTTTGCGGTCCGCACAGAGTCCGCAGCGTGCTGACTTCGGTCAGGGCGCGGGGGGAGCGGCTACGCCGCTTCGTCGCCCTGTGGCTGGGCATCGGCGGACTGGTCCGCGTACGCCTTGTCGACGGCTGCCCGGGTCCGTTCCTCGGGGCCTTCATCGCGTCCACCGCCATGCGGGGGAGCGGGACCGTGCGGTGCGAGCGAGCGGTCTTGGGCGGGCAGACGTACACGCCGTGCTTGGCGGTCTGCTGGATCTGCTGCTCGACCGAGACGGTCGCGTGCAGCAGGTCTACGTGCCGGAGCTGGAGACCGAACAGCTCGCCGGGGCGGAGCCCGGTGGCAGCGCCGAGCAGCACGAGACCCTTGTAGCGGGCAGGTATCTCCTCGGACAGCGTCCGTACCTGTTCGACGGCCAAGGGCACGATCTTCTTCCGTGGTACCGAGGGCAGTTTCGCCTCGGCGCAGGGGTTATGAGGGACCATCCGGTCACGAACGGCCGCCCGGAAGACGGCGTTGACCGTGTTGAAGACCGTCCGTGAGGTGCTGGCGGCCAGCCGGTGCGTGGTGGTCAGGCCGGTGACCCAGCTCTGCACATCGCCGGGCTTGATGGCGCCGAGTTACCGCTTTTGCCCTCGCTGCTCGTGGCAGCGAGGGCATCAGGGCGTCAGGCGGCGCGGGCTGTGGGTAACTGCAAGACCCACTTCGTGAGCCTGGTCAGGTGCTCGGGCTGCAGCCCGTGGTGTGGTTCGGGCTGAATGAGGAGGGTCGACGTTCCCTTCGCAGTGCGCTCCGCCGCCCATTCATGGTCGAGGCCGGTGAAGTCGTCGTCGATCCAGACGGTGGGGGCGTCGCCGAGCCAGTCGTCGACGTGTTCGCGCTTCCAGAGGTAGCCGTTGGGGTGGCTGGTGGTGATCTGCGGACGCGGGAGATCGACGTACGGCAGCGTCGGGAGGCCCAGGAGGGGCCCGATGAGGGTGGCGGCGTCCTGCCGCCAGCTGGTGCACCAGACGGGGGTGACCAGGCCAGCACGGATCACATCCATGAGCATGGGGCCGTGGGCAGGGTCGAGCCAGACGGTGACCGGGTTGTCGGCGCTCCGGCCGGTGGGGACGACGTCGTGGCGGGCGTGGGTGGCCGGGGTCGAGCCGTCCGCGTTGGGGAAGGGTATGAGGACGCCATCGATGTCGAGGAGCAGGTAGGGCGGGCACATCGGTTCCTCCGGGAAGCCGGGGCGAATGGCTGGTCAGAGCTTGCGGGCGCGGATCAGCAGGGTGGGGGGCCAGTGACCCATGCGGGGGTCGTGGAACTCCTGGGCTGAGGTGAGCCAGAAGCCCGCCTGGCTGAGGTGCTTCTCCCACCGGTCCGTGGAGAACTCCCAGCGGGCGATGGGTAGGCGGGTGCGATCGGGAAGAGTGACGTGGTCGCGACGAGGCCGGTCGTCGCCCGAGGGGCTTCGGCCGCCACGCTGCGGGTGGGGGACGGAGAAGGCGAGCACTCGGCCGGGCGTGAGGCGCTGGGCGATGGCCGGGAGCAGGAGCTCGGGGGCGACGAGGCCGACGGCGCCGAAGACGGAGTAGATCGCGTCGAACTGCTCGTCGGAGGCGTGCAGGTAGTGCAGGGCGTGACCGGCGACGAAGGTGAGGTTGTTCAGCCGTCCGTAGTGGGAGCGGGCGCGGCGGACCTGGAGGCCGACCAGGTCGACGCCGGTGACGTGGGCGCCGTGGCGGGTGGCGAGGTGGGCGGCGTTGTGGCCGGGGCCGCAGCCGAGTTCCAGGAGTCGCTTGCCGCGAAGGTCGGGGCCGAGGGCGTCGGCTCCGGGCCCTTGGCCGGGTCTCGTCGTCCACTCCATCCGGGCGGGTACGGAGAGAGGTTCGGCGAGGCCGGCCGCGGTGCGCTGGGCGGAGTGGGCGTGCCAGGGGGATGCCTGGGCGAGCACGTCAGATCTCCAGGAGGTGGAGGACGTCGGTGAGGTGGCGGCGGACCGCCTTGATGTAGGCGGGGTCGGTGGCCGGGTCGTTGATCCAGCGGATGGCCTGCTCCATGAACCACTCGACGGCCCACATGCGGTGCCAGCCCAGTGCCCAGTTCTCCGCGGTGAGCCCGCCGCGCGGGGCGAGGGCGTCGGGGGTGCCGCCGGCGGTGACGAACTGCTCCAGGAAGATGCGCAGGCGCACGGGGTGCGGGGGCTCGATGGTGCCGTGCCAGCTGGCGAGGTCGAGCAGACCGGGGCCGGTGAAGGCGCGGGCGAAGTCGAGCAGCCGCCAGCCGCGCTCGCCGATGTGGAGGCTGGTGGGATGGAACTCGGAGTGCACCCAGCCGAACGGCTCCAGCGTCGCTCCGGCCGAGCGAGCCTCGGCGGCTTGGGCGATCCGGTCGAGCGCGTCCTCGACGTCGTCGGCGTCCTGCCACCGGTCGGCCTTGCGCAGCCGTTCGAGGTGCTCCAGCGCCATGGCCGGGAGCGTCCGCAGCCGATTCTGGTCGAGTACGGGCAAGGGCGGAGCCGTACGGGTGCCGTGCAGGACCACGGCCGCGGCGACGCCGTCGAGGTCGTCGGCCTCGCGGACGGACGGCCCGAGGTCCTCCAGGAGCATGCCGAGCCAGCCGTCCAGGACGGCGGAGGCGTGGACCTGGGGGACGGGAACGCCAAGGGTGTGGGCCAGGCGGAGGGCCTGGTCCTCGCAGTCGAACGGCCTCTTGGCGTACTTGAAGACGGCAGTGGAGCCGTCAGGGAAGGCCACGCGCTCGACTCCGGACATGGACCACACTCGCACCTCCTCCCGTACAACGGAGGTCTGGCCGGTCGCGGTGAGCAGGCTGTCGAGGAGTTCGGCGCTGGGGTTCGTGGTCACAGGAGGGCTCCGGGGAGATGGTGGCGTCCGGGGCGGGCGAGAGATACCGGCCCGCCCCGGAGCCTGATCGGGTGGGTTACGCGGCGGGGTTCACGCGGTGGGCGTAGACCTGCTCGATCCAGCCCGCCTTGAAGGCCGCGAGGTCGTCGCGGAAGTTCGCCATCGAGGCACCGTAGGGCGCGACCACGCCGCCGGACTGGTCCGGCACGGACTGGCAGCCGTGCACGAGCCGGCCGCCGAGCGCCGCGTGGGCCTTGATGGACTCGACCCGGCGGTGCTCGTTGAACCAGCCGCCGTGGTAGACCTCGTCGAGCATCCCGCCCGTCTCGTCGTCCAGGTCGAAGACGACGGAGGTGGCGGCGGGGAAGAACCAGCACGGGCCGACGTTGGAGATGTGCCCGTCCAGCTCGACCTTGTTGAGCGCCATGAGCGTGGCGGCGTCGCGGAGCATCCGCAGGTGGTCGGCGGTGATCTGCGGCAGGCCGAGGCCGGCCAGGTGCTCCTCGCGGAAGAGGTAGGCGTACACCTCGTACGCGGTGGCCAGGACGCGGGCCGCGTCGGACGTGGACTCGCTGTGCTGCTTGATGAAGTCGAGCGCGAGCTGCTCGACCGCGCTCTCGGTCGTCTCGTCCACCTCCAGGAGCTGGGACTTGACCAGCTCCCAGTCGGCGACGAGCCAGGTGTTCGACTCGAAGCGGAAGAAGTGCTCGGCCGGGTCGATCGTGATGCGCCGGCCGTCGACCTGGATGCCGGGCAGGCGGCTCCAGCGCGGGTCGAACGCCTCGGGCAGCTCGACCGTGATGGCCGTGGTGTCGATGGTGGTCACCGTGTCTCCGTCTCTGTTCGTCCGGACGCGGGCACAGGAATGCCCGAGCCTGGTGTGGGCGTACGGAATTTCGGGGTGCCGCCCGGACCAAGGAGGAGCCTGGATCACGGTCGCACCGTTCCGGGCGGCTGCTGATAAGTGAACCCGTGGTCACGCTCAGTGGGTACGGTGGAAGGCAGTTGAAGCGGTATACGCGGTTTACAGCTCCAGGGCGGAGGCGATCGTGGCGGCGCAGCGAGAACCCAACTCCCGTCTGCGCGATGCCATCGACGCGGCCGGCTGCACCTACGAGGCCCTCGCCCGAGACGTGCGGCGCATCGCCGCCGAGAGCGGCGAGATCCTCCAGACCAACAAGTCGGCCATCTCGCACTGGGTGAACGGCACCCGTGCCCCGTCGGGCCGAGTAGGCCAGTACCTCGCCGAAGCACTGTCCCGTCGAGCGGGGCGCACGGTCACCCAGGCCGAGATCGGCCTCCAGGCCAGCGATGACGATGCGCCGGCGGAATCCGACCCTGTCCTCGCCGCCACCGACCTGGGCCGCGCCGACGTCGAGCGCCGCCGCTTCCTCGCCATCGCGGCCTTCACCACCGCCGGCGTTGCCATGCCGCTCGGCTACGACCACGAAGCCACTGCCCGCATGCTCCGCGCCCGCACCGGCACGTCCCTGGTCGGGGCGGAGGACGTGGACGTCGTAGGCCAGATCACCGCGGCCTTCAGTGCGGCCGACGAGCGCCTCGGCGGCGGGCACGGCCTGACCACCGTCACCGCGTACCTCGCCGACACTGCCGCACCCATGCTGCGCGGACGCTTCCCCAGCGAAGCCTTACGCAGGGCTGCCTTCGGCGCCGTCGCCGAACTCGCCTACCTCGCCGGATGGAAACACCACGACCTCGGCCAGGAAGGCGCCGCCCAGCGCTACTATCAGGTCGGCTACAAGCTCGCCTGCGAAGCCGACCCCCACGGCCACGCAGCCTGGATGATGCGCGCCCTCGCCCACCAGGCCCTGAGTCTCAAGCAGCCTCACCACTGCGTCGACCTCGTCGAAGGTGCCCTACGCACGGGTCTCGGCCACGTCGACGGCCAGACCGAGGCCCTCCTCCACATCACCCACGCCCGCGCCTACGCCGCCACCAACGAGAACTCCCTGGCCGCGCGCGCCCTACTCGCTGCCGAAGACGCCCTCCTCCGCGACGACGGCCCACAGCCCAGCTACTCCCGCGTCAGCGGCCCCGCTGCCGGCACCGTGGCCAGCCACACCGCCCGCACCCTGACCGACCTCGCGGACCACAGCGGCACCGAACAGCAGCACCGAGACGCCCTCACTCGCTGGGACCCCGAGAAGTACAAGCGCGTCCACGCCCTCACTCACGCCGACCTCGGCGACAGCCTTGCCGCCCAGGCCCGCGCCGACGAAGCGGTCGCAGCCTGGACCCAAGCCCTGGTCTTCATGGAAGGCATGACCTCCCACCGCACTCGCAAGGCGATCACCTCAATCCGCTCCACGCTCGCGATCTATCAGCGCCGCCGTGTTCCCGGTGCCGCCGATCTCGCCCGCCGCGCCCGCGAGGCCCTCGCCTGACATGCCCAACAACCCGCCCGACGAAGGGAACACCGTGGCCCAGCAGACTGACGACCAGCCGAAGGCCCTCAAGCCGGCGCTCGAATCGATGACCCTGCTGGTCGCTGCGGTCATCGTCCACGACAAGGCCGCCAACCGCGTCGTCCTCCTCCAGCGCAGCGAGAACGCCAAGTTCGCCCAGGGCATGTGGGACCTGCCCGTCGGCAAGAGCGAGTCGGGCGAACCCATCACGGAGACGGCGGTCCGCGAGCTCTACGAGGAGACGGGCCTCACGGTGAAGCCCGAGTCCCTCAAGGTCGCCCACATCATCCACGGTGCCTGGGGCGTCGAGGCCCCCAACGGCTTCCTTACGGTCGTGTTCGCCGCCCACGAATGGACCGGCGAACCCGAAAACCGCGAACCCCGCAAGCACTCCCAGGTCCGCTGGGTCGACGCCAATGACATTCCGGAGGAATTCGTCGATACCACAGCGAGGGCCCTCCACGGGTATCTCTCTGCCAGGTCCCAGGTCTCGCTCGATGGCTGGCGCTGAGTGAAGGAAGGGAGAGTTTTTCAGCCTATCGAGCGGCTTGGGTGAGCCCATCCAATTCTGCCTGCTTGCGGATATGCGGCTGAGTGCGGCCGCCCGATGGGGTGGATCTAAAGAGGGATTCGAAGATCGCCTCGAATTCGAATTCATCTGAATCCTTGAACACGGCCAGCCCCTTGATGTCCTCGGCGGTCACGTGGCGTTCGCAGAAAGATCGAGCGCGATCGTTCTTGTTCGAGGACTCGTTGTTCTCCAGTGGCGGGTAGTAGTCCTCAATTGCGCCGCGCTCCCATACGTAAATGTCATCTTTCCGTAGTTCCTCAAGCAGCTCGATCTTCATACGCCTAAGATCAGGATCGGCAGCCTCTTCGAGAAGTTTCCGCACGGCGCCCAAGGCGGATCGCGCAAAAAACGCGCTGACAGCGGCGTCGAGATCCTCCCATTCGCAAAGCCCTTGAGCGTATTGCTCTCGTGCCACCCTGGCCTGCTTCCAGAGATCCTGCACAGCACCGTTGGCGCGCATGCTCTTGAGCGTCTTTCCGGAGGGGTCGGCTCCTGAAGCAGCTGCAATTTCGTTTGCCTTGGTGATGAGTCGATCCCGCAATTGATGACAAGCTTGGCTGGCTCCCAGTTTGTCAAACCCTTCCGTCAGGACGTCAAGGTCGGCGAGTGCCGCAATCTTCATTTCGAACTGAGTGAAGAAACTTCTGTAGCGGGCGATACTTCCCTTTCCTTCGACTTTCGCAATTGCTGTCGCGCGTTTCTCGAAGTCCCATTCCGGATTGAGGGTCCGAGCGATGTGCGGGATCAGGATGTGGTCGCTCGGCCCCTCGACGAGCAAGACGGAGTTAGCGAAAAATGCCGCCTCGTTTTTTCGTGCTTGATGATCTCAAATTGATCGCGGGCCTCAATGTTTGAAAGGTCGATCACGCGCGTCCGGCTGCCGGAGGATCGGCCCCCGTACGTCCTCGTCTCGTAGCTCTCGACCACATGGCCGTAGCCAATTTCGGCGGGGTGCTGGGATGGCATCGGTCACCTCTCCGGGTACATGTCGGTACGGTCGATCCAGGTGGGGGCGACGAAGATGTTGCTGCCGGCGGGGGCTTCGGAGGCTTCCAGCAGGGACCAGGTGCGGGACTCTTCGACCAGGTGCTCCCAGGGCGCGGTCCAGTCGAGTTCCCAGCCCAGGTCGGGGCCGGAGACGCCGTACGTGCGGCCGGCGTTAACCTCCCAGAACTGGGAGTAGAGGATCACCTGGGCGTGGTCGGCCAGGTCGTTGATGATCTCGGTGAAGTGGGTTGAGGGCCAGCCAGGGGCGTCGTCCGCACTGGAGGCTCGTAGGCGCGTGGTGAGCGGTGGGACGACAGGGGCGCGGGCGCCGAGTTCGGTCAGGGCCCAGCGGATGCCTTCCGGCTCGCTCCAGTCGGGTGGCGTCGCCCGTTCCAGGCAGGCGCGATAGGCGCGGCGCACGGGCTCGACCGCGCCGTCGATCTTCAGGCTCGCCAGGGCTATCGCCGCCCATTCGCGGACGGTCGGGTTGTCGCTGTCCAGCAGGCCGATCAGAGCGGGGCCGCAACGGGGATCGCCCACCTCCTCGAAGACTTCGATGGCGGTGAGCTGACCGAAGCCGCCGAGGGAAGGCAGGCCGTCGATGACGGCGGGTATGGCGTCGGCGCCGATCCAGATCAGCTCCGCACGGGCGTCGTAGGACTGCTCGGCCTTGCCGTCGAGCTGCTGGACGAGTGTCTCGATGTGGGAGGTCATGACGCGGAGTGGTTCCGGCGCCAGAAGGTGGGCAGCCACCAGCAGAGCACCAAGTGGTCGTTGGACCACGGGGCGCGGTCCTCGGCCGCCCAGTCCTCGAAGGAGTCCCGTGTCAGATCGATGGGGCGCCAGGCAGGGGCAAGCGGCTCGTCCTCGGCTGGCGGGCGGACGAACCGGCGGCCGTGCTCATCGCAGGCGCCGAAGTTTTGGTAGTTCCGTTGGGCCTCGACCAGGGAGACCTTGTTTGCCCCGCCTGCCATGGTGGGCCAGCGGAACTGGACCCCGTCGTCCTCCCAGAAGCAGACGGGGCAGATCTCGTACGAGCCGGGCATCGCGCCCAGTACGCGATGCCCGCAGCACGGGCAGGGGTAGGAGTCGCTCACCTGCGCAGTCTCGTTGCAGGTCCCCCGGTGTGCCATGGATTTCTCTGCCTCAGGCCCCCGACACAAGTCCGCAGCCAGTCCGCAGGACACCCCTGCACGACCGTCGGGAGCCAACGCGTGCCAACCGGGAAGCCCCAGGTCAGAGCCCTGGATGGGGCTCCGCCGCAGGTCAGGATCAGCCCTCAGACATTCCGCTTCAACGTGTGAGTGGTTCGTCACTGTGAGTCAAGGGCTTCGTCAAGCCCGCAGGCGGCAAGGGGTCGATCTCTCCGGGGCCGGCCCCTTTTTGTTGCCCGTGCCGGGGTGGTGCTGAGGCCTCTGCTCCTCTGCCGGGCTTCTGCTCTGGCCATGAGCAGTGGCAGTGGTACGTTATTCGGTACCACTGCCGGAAGGGTGAGGTCATGTCGATAACTGCGAGCGAAGCCCGGAAGGCTCTCTTTCCGCTGATCAAGAAGGTCAACGAGAACCACGAGGCCATCGAGATCGTTTCCAAGCACGGCAATGCCGTCCTCGTCTCGGCCGAGGACTACGCGGCATTGCGTGAGGGCTCGTACCTGCTGCGTTCCCCGGCGAACGCTCGCCGGTTGCTCAAGGCGTACGAGAACGCCCTGGCCAACATCAATGTGGCAGAGCGAGAGCTGATCGACCCCGAGTCGCCGGATGCGGCCAGTGAGGGTGCTGAGTGAGGCTGGTCTTCGAAGATCAGGGCTGGGAGGACTACACGTCCTGGCTCAAGAACGACCGCAAGATGCTCGCCCGGATCAACAAGCTCATCGGGGACGTTAAGCGCGACCCCTTCACTGGCATCGGTAAGCCCGAGCCGCTCAAGTACCACTTGCCAGGTGCTTGGTCGCGGCGGATCGATGACGAGCACCGCCTGGTCTACCTGGTCACGGGCAAGGAGATCGTGATCCTCGCGGCCCGCTATCACTACTGAATTCTCAATGTCGCAACTGAGCCAGTCGTCCAGGTTGGCGGGCAGCTGCTGCAGCAGGGCAGCAATGTCAGTCGTGCCGTGGGCGAGCGCGATGATCTCGCTGCCCCTGTGTCGGTGCGACGTCCTGGCCGGTTCTCCAGTATCCGCACGCACTATGCCAACCCGGTGCAATAGTTCTGCGACCCGATCAAAACGATCGGACCCGCCGCACTCCGGAGTCGTCATGCGCAAGCCCGCCCTGTCCGCTGCCGCCCTCGTCGTCGTCCTCTCGGCCGTGACGGCGTGCGGGTCGGGGGACGCCAGGACGAGCAGTCAGGCCGAGAGCACAACCGGTCCGACCGCTGCCGCCCCGACGAGGTCGGCAAGCCGGCAGCTCACCGCCGACGAGGCGTTCCAGGCCCTCTCTGGACAGGTCGCGTCGGCCGAACTCTCGGGTGTGGTCACCGAGGACAACGACCCGAACCATCTGCTCGGGCGCCCCCATCAGTACACCAGCAAGGTGACCTTCACGGACTCCCGCATCGACGTCGACGACGTCGTCGACGCGGAAGCCGGCAGCGTCGGCCTCGGCGGCGTGATCGGGGTCTTCGCGACCGCAGCCGATTCCCGGGCTCGCGCCGACTACATCCAGAGCGTCACCAAGGGCCTCCCGGCGCTCGCGGAGTACGACTTCGTCAGCGGAACCGTACTGATCCGCGTAAGCCGCTACCTCACCCCGACCCAGGCCGCCGACTACAAGGCTGCTGCCGCGACGCTCGGGTAACTGGACCGCCGCCGGTCGGGGGACACCAGAGGGGCCCTTGACTGAGCTGAATGGCATCGGGTGCGTAGTTGGTTTCCCTGAGTGACAGTGGCACAGGCGGTCACTAACATAGATGTTACTAACCTCGATGTTAGTAACATGATTGGTGGTCGGTAGGCATGGTGGACTTCGTCGGACGTCGGCAGGAGCTGGCGACGTTGGAGCGCGAGCTGCGGAAGGTGGCGAAGGGGGTCGGCGGCGAGCGGCCCGGCCGATGCGTCATGCTGCGTGGGCGGCGCCGGGTGGGAAAGTCGCGACTGGTCGAGCGGTTCGCGGAACGCTCCGGAGCCCCGTTCCTCTTCTACGCGGCGACAGGTGCGTCACCCGGTGACGATCTGGCACGACTGGCCCGGGATGCCCAGGCTTCGACGCTGCCGCTGGCACACCTGGTGGCCGCCGCCCGGCCGGAGAGCTGGGACGCCGCGTTCGACGTGCTGGCCGCCGCCCTGCCCACCGACCGGGCGAGCGTGCTGGTCATCGACGAGGTGCCTTACCTGATGGACGCGGAGGGCGCCTTCGAGGGGATGCTGCAACGGGCCTGGGACCGGGTTCTGGAGACCAAGCCGGTGCTGCTCGTCCTCATTGGTTCCGATCTGTCGATGATGGAGGCCCTGAACAGCTATGGCCGCCCTTTCCACCAGCGCGGCCGGGAGATGGTGCTGGGACCGCTGAACCCGGCCGAGGTGGGGTGCATGCTCGGGCTGGATCCGGCGGAAGCCTTCGACGCCGCTCTGGTCACCGGTGGGCTGCCACTGATCTGTGCGGAATGGCCGCGGGGTGCGGGGCTGTGGGACTTCCTGGGTGAGGCGCTGGCCGACCCGGTCTCGGCCCTGCTCGTGTCTGCCGAACGCTCGCTGGCCGCCGAGTTTCCCCCCCAGGCACAGGCGCGTACGGTGCTGTCGGCGATCGGCAGCGGCGAGCGGACCTTCACCGGAATCGCCCGCGCCGCCGGCGGAATCGGGGCCACACCGCTGCGGCGGGCGCTGGAACTGCTCACGGACAAGCGGATCGTTGCGGCGGAGCTGCCCGTGTCGCTGCGTCCGTCGAAGGATCGCCGCTACCGGGTGACGGATCCCTACCTGCGGTTCTGGCTGCACCTGCTCGGTCCGTCGATGGAGGAGATCGAGCGGGGACGGGGCGATCTGACGTTGGCCCGCATTCGGGAGAACTGGACGAGCTGGCGTGGCCGGGCGGTCGAGCCCATGGTCCGTGAGGCTCTGGCACGGATACTGCCCGACGACCGGCTGCCCGCGGCCCCCGCAGTGGGCGGCTACTGGACCCGCACCAACGACGTCGAGATCGACATCGTGGGAGCGGATCGTGCGCCCATTGCCAAGAAGCTGCTTTTCGCCGGCTCGATCAAGTGGTTGGAGCACTCGCCTTTCGACCGGCACGACCTGGCAGCGCTCCACCGCCACCGTGCCGCCCTCACCGACGACGCAGTTCCCGTCGTGGCGGTCTCGCGCAGCGGTGTCGACTGTCCGGGGCTGGATGCCGCCTACGGCCCCCGCGACTTGCTCGCCGCCTGGCCGCTGTGAGCGGTGGACGACGTGGCCGGCACCGCCGCCTGGGTTGCCCGCCCCAAGAGGCCCCGGACCGCCCGCTCACACCGTGAAGACGATCTTGCCGAAGTGGTGGCCCGCGGCCAGGCGGGCGAAGCCCTCTGCGGCTCGGGGGAGGGGGAAGGTGTGGTCGATGACGGGGCGGGTGCCGGTGGTGGTGCAGAAGGTGAGGAGGGCGGTGAGTTCCTCGCGGGTGGCGATCGTGGAGCCGATGACGGTGAGTTCGTGGTCGACGATGCGGGTCAGTTCCGTGTGCGGGGGGCGGTCGCCGGTGGTGGCGCCGGAGAGGACCAGGGTGCCGCCGGGGCGGAGGGAGCGGACCGAGTGGGACCAGGTGGCGGCGCCGACGGTTTCGAGGACGGCGTCGGCCGGGTGGGGGAGGCGGGCGCCGGGCGGGAGGGCGTCGGTGGCGCCCAGGGTGCGGGCGCGGGCGCGTTTGCGGGGGTCGCGGCTGGTGGCGTAGACGCGGAGGCCGGCGGCCCGGGCGAGGGTGATCGCGGCGGTGGCGACGCCGCCGCCGGCGCCCTGGACGAGGACGGTGTCGCCGGGGCGGGCGCGGGCCTGGGTGAAGAGCATGCGGTAGGCGGTGAGCCAGGCGGTGGGCAGGCAGGCGGCCTCGGCGAAGGAGAGTTCCGGGGGCTTGGGGACGAGGTTCGCGGTGGGGACGGTGACCTGCTCCGCGAAGGTGCCCTGGTACTTCTCGGTGAGGATGGAGCGGGCCTCCCCGGGGGCGAGACCGTGGCCGGTGAGGCCGACCACGGGGTGGACGACGACCTCGTTGCCGTCCTCGTCGACGCCGGCGGCGTCGGTGCCGAGGGTCATGGGCAGCCGGTCGGCGGGCAGGCCGACCCCGCGCAGCGACCACAGGTCGTGGTGGTTCAGGGAGGCGGCCCGGACGGTGACGCGGGTCCAGCCGGGGCGGGGGCGGGGGGCCGGGAGGTCCCCGACGCGAAGACCCTGGAGGGGGTCGGGGAGGCCGGTCTCGGCGGCGTAGGCGGCGAGCATGAGGGGGTGGTCACCACTCCAGCTGCGGGAAGTCGTCCCGGCCGCACCAGTGCACGACCGTGCCGCCGTAGCTCATGCCGGCGCCGAAGCCGAGCAGGAGGACCTTGTCGCCGGGGGCGAGGCGGCCGGTGCGCTCGGCCTCGGCGAGGGCGATGACGACGCTGGAGCCGCTGGTGTTGCCGAACCGGTCGGCGACGACGACCGCCTTGCCGGCCGGCTGGCCGAGGCGGCGGATCAGCTCCCGCACGAGGGTGGGGTTGGCCTGGTGGGTCACGATCAGTTCCAGCTCGTCGAGGGCGACGCCCGCCTTCGCGGTCACCTCGTCCACGAAGCCGGGGACCACGTGCAGGGCGAAGTCCTTGACGCCCTTGCCGTCCATGCGGGTCACGTTGGGCCCGCTGAAGCGGTTCAGCCGGCCGTCCTCGGCGACGCGTTCGATGTACGCGGTGTAGTAGCGCCCGGGGTCGGTGCCGAGGACGGTCCGGCCGATGCCGGGGCTCCCCGTGCAGTGCTCCAGAAGGTAGCAGGCGGCGCCGTCGCCGAAGATGGCGTGCTGGGTGCGGTCGTCCGGGTCGTTGAGCTGGGCCACCGTGTCGGCGACGACGACGGCCACGCGCCGGTACTGGCCCGACTCCATGTACTTGTGGCCGACGTCGAGGGCGAACAGGCCGCCGGCGCAGCCGCCCGCGTTCACGTCGAAGCCGGGCACGCCGTGCACGTGGGCCTTGCGCAGGACCAGGGCGGCGACCGCCGGGATCATGTGGTCGGGCGTGGAGGTGCAGCAGATCAGCAGGTCGATGTCCGCCGGGTCCACGCCGGCCCGCTTGCACGCGTCCTCCAGAGCGCCGAGGGCCAGGTCCGAGGTGAACTCGTCGGGCCCGGCGATCCGGCGGCCGGTGATGCCGAGCCGTTCGCGCATCCAGGCGTCGCTGGTGTCGAAGCGTTCGACGAGCTGTGCGTTGGTGACCTCGTGCCGCGGGAGGCAGACGCCTATGGAGCGGATGCCGACGCCGGTGGGCACCCGCGTGCTGTCGACGGACCCCGTCATGGTGGTCCCCGTCATGGTGGTCCCCTTCCCCTGTCTCGGGCGTTGCCGGGTCATGTGCTGCGGTGCCGCAGGCCGGACGACATCCGTACCGCGCCGTCGACGCGGAGCGTCCCGCCGTTGATCATCGGGTTGTCGAGGACGTGGGCGACGAGCGCGGCGAACTCGGCCGGATCGCCCCAGCGGCGCGGATGCACCAGGTCGCGGTCCAGTTCCGTGCGGGCGGGGGCGGGCAGCGTGGCGGCCGCCGGTGTGGTGAAGAAGCCCGGTGCGACGGTGACGACCCGGATGAGGGAGCCGGCCAGTTCGCGGGCGAGCGGCAGCGTCATGGAGACGATGCCGCCCTTGGACGCGGCGTAGGCCGCCTGCCCGGCCTGCCCCTCGTAGGCCGCGAGGGACGCGGTGTTGACCAGCACCCCGCGTTCGCCGCGGGCCGGTTCGTTGCCCGCCATGCGGGCGGCGGCCAGCCGGACGACGTTGAAGGTGCCGATCAGGTTGTTCGTGACGACCTGCGCGAAGTCCTCCAGGGAGTGCGGGCCGGACCGGCCGAGCACCCGCGCCGCGTGGGGTTCTCCGGCGCAGTTCACGACGGCGCGGAGGGTGCCGTGCCGCTGCGCGGTGTCGAGTGCCGCGGTCACCTCCGCCTCGCTCGTGACGTCGCCGCGGGCGAACACGGCGGTGCCGCCGAGCGACTTGAGGGCGACCTCGCCGCGCTCCGCGCTCCGGCCGAGGAGGACCGGGACGACGCCGGAGGCCATCAGCCGCTCGGCGACGGCGAGTCCGAGGCCGGAGGTGCCGCCGGTGACCAGTGCTGACGTGGTGGGTGGCATCAGTGCTGGTGCTCCTCGTGCGGGCCGCCGGGCGGGCGGGGTGCGGCGGTCCGCGCCGCGATGACGGCGGCGAGTGCGCGCGGCTGGTGGGTGACGAAGTAGTGCCCGCCGCCGGGGATCTCGGCCAGCTCGACGTGGGCGGCGTACCGCTTCCAGTCCCGGTGGGCGTGGGCGTAGCCCCGGGTGGCGGCGTCCTCGTCGCCGATGACGACGACGAGCGGCGCGTCGAGCGGCGGGTGCTGCCGCCGGCCGGAGTCGGTCTGGAAGCGCAGGCCCTGGATCATGTCGTGCCGGAGCACCTCCAGGACCGTGTGCAGGTCCGTCGCGTCGAGGGCGCCGTCGAAGCCGCCGAGCGCCTTCATGTGGGCGTGGAGGGCGTCCGCCGGCCAGTGCCGGGCGCGTTGAAGTTCCTCGGCCGGCGCGGTGGAGGGCAGCGCACCGCCGACGTACACGGCGGCGGGCCGCCTGCCCTGCCGTTCCGTGCGCTGCGCGACGGCGACGGCGAGGGCCGAGCCGGCGCAGTGGCCGTACACGGCGAAGGGGCCGTCGACGCGGTCGAGGATCTCGGCGGTGATCAGGTCGGCCGTCTCGTCCAGGCCGAGGAGGGGTTCGCCGCCGGGGTGGGCCGGGTCGTGGCCGGGCAGTGCGGCGCTCCAGGTCGTGACGGCGGGGGCCAGTTCGGCGGCGAGGTGGTGGTAGGCGGCGGCGGTGCCGCCGCCGTACGGCACGCAGACCAGGGTCAGGGCGGTGTCGTCCGTGGCCGGGGTGAGGGGTCGCAGGATCGGTCGCCCTCCGGTGTCGTCGAGCTGCCGCATGCGCCGGGCCAGCCGCTGGGGTGTGGGGTGCTGGAAGACGTCGAGGACCTCGACGCCCCGGCCGACGGCCCGGGCGAGACGGACGGCCTTGACGGAGTCGCCGCCGAGGGCGAAGAAGTCGTCGTGGACGGAGAGTTGTGTGACGGCGAGGGCGGTCCGGAAGGCGTCGAGGACGATCCGCTCGGCGGGGGTGGCCGCCGTGTCGTCGCGGCCGCCGGTGACCACCGGGTCGGGCAGGGCACGCCGGTCCAGCTTGCCGTTGGCCGTGAGGGGGATCCGGTCGAGCGCCGTCACGGTGGCCGGGACCAGGTGGGAGGGGAGCCGCCGGGCGAGGCGGCGGCGCAGGGCGGCGGTGTCGGCGCCCGCCGGGCCGGCCGGGACGACGTACGCGGCGAGCACGCGGTCGCCGGCGGCGTCCTCACGGACGACGACACGGCAGGCCGCGACCGCCGGGGAGGAGGCCAACGCGGCCTCGATCTCGCCGGGTTCGATGCGGAAGCCGTGGAGCTGCACCTGGTCGTCGGCGCGCCCCCGGTAGTGCAGGAGCCCGTCGGGGGTGCGGCGGGCGAGGTCCCCGGACCGGTACATGCGGGCGCCGGGCGGGCCGGACGGGTCGGCGACGAAACGCGTGGCGGTGAGCCCCGGCTGGTTCAGGTAGCCGTGGGCGAGCTGGGCGCCGGCGACGTAGATCTCGCCCGTGACACCGGGGGGTACGGGGCGCAGCCGCTCGTCGAGGACGTGGAGCGCGAGGCCCGGCAGGCTCCGTCCGATCGGGCTTCCGGCGTGCCGGGTCAGGTGGGACGGGTCGAGGGCGAGGTGGCTCGCGTGGACCGTGGTCTCGGTGATCCCGTACATGTTGACGAGCGCCGGCCCGTCGCCGGGATGCAGGGCCCACCACCGCTCGGCCGACCGGACGTCAAGTGCTTCGCCGCCGAGGACGACGTAGCGCAGCGGCGGCCGCCGGCCGGGCCGTGGTGCGTCCTCGTAGGCCTGGAGGAGCTGCTGGAAGGCGGAGGGGGTCTGGCTCAGCACGGTGACGGACTCGTCCGCCAGGAGCCGCAGCAGGCGCTCCGGCGCGCGGCGGGTGGCCGGGGGCACCAGGACGAGCCGGCCGCCGTGCAGCAGGGGCCCCCACAGCTCCCAGACGGAGAAGTCGAAGGCGAAGGAGTGGGCCATCGACCACACGTCGTCCGGGCGCAGGTCGAACAGATCCCGGCTCGCGGCGAACAGGTCGAGCACGTTGCCGTGCGGGACGACCACGCCCTTGGGGCGGCCGGTGGAGCCCGAGGTGTGGATGACGTAGGCGGCGTCGTCCCGGGTGAGGGCCCGGCCGGTCTCCGCGGGGGCCGGGTCATGGCCGGGGAGGGCGGCCAGGGCGGTGAGGGTGTCCGGGGCGTCGGGCGTGAGGACCGCCGGGCCGGGGAGCGGCAGGCCGTCGGCGGTGTCCAGCAGCAGGGACGGCTCCGCGTCGGCGAGCAGGGACGCGGCACGCTCCGGCGGGTGCTCCGGGTCGACGGGGAGATACGCGGCGCCCGCCTTGAGGACGGCGAGGAGGGCCACCACGAGGCCGGGGGAGGGCGGCAGGCGGACGGCGGCCAGGCGGCCGGGGCCGCAGCCGTGCCGCAGGAGCAGGCGGGCCAGCCGGTTGGCCCGGGTGTTCAGCTCCCCGTAGGAGAGGGACTCGGCGCCGCAGCTCACGGCGGTGGCGGCCGGGTCGCGGCCGGCGCGTTCCTCGAAGGCGGCGACCAGGGTGGCGGGTCCGCCGTCCGTGCCGGCCCGGCGGGGGCGCACCCGGGTCGGGTCGCGGCGCTCCGCGTCGCCGAGGACGCCGATCCGGCCGAGGGGGCGGTCGGGCCGGGCGAAGACCTGCCGGAGGAACGCGTCGAACCGCTCGCGGTGGCCGGTGAGTTCGGCGTCGTCGTAGAGGCCGGGGTGGGCGTCGAGGGTGAAGGTCAGGTCCTCGGGGGTGGCGTACGCGCCCAGCATGAGGTCCTCGATCGGGCCGGGCGCGAGGTTGCCGAGCCGGGCGGGACACCCGCCGAACGACACGGCCCCGCCGAGGGACATGACGTTGGCGGTGGGGCCGAAGACGCGGGCGGTGCCCCGCCGGGTGCGCAGGTCGCGCCGGATGTCCTCGAACCGGTAGCGGCGGTGGGGGCGCGTCCCGTCGATCGTCGCGCGGACGCGGCCGAGCAGGGTGAGGAAGCCGTCCCCGGGCGGGCAGGAGACCCGCAGGGGAAGGATGTTGGAGACCATGCCGGGGGTCGTCGCGGCCGCCTCCGACCGCCGGTTGGCCACCGGGAGCCCCAGCACGACGTCGGGCGCGCCCGTCATCAGGCCGGTGTACGCGGCGCACGCGGCGATCACCGTGTGCGGCCACGTGACGCCGTGGGCGCCGGCGAACGCCGTGAGCCGGTCGCGGAGCGCGGGGTCCGCGTACCAGGTCTGCCGGAGGGCGACGCCCGTCGGCGGCAGGGACGTGTCGCGGAAGCCGGGCACCCGGTCGAGGCCGTCGTACACGCCGAGCCAGTACGCGCGGTCCTTCTGGAAGCCGGCCGAGGCACGGTACCGCCCGTCCTCCTCGACGAGTGCGGCGAGGGGACCGAAGGGGGTGGCGGCAGGTGCCCGGCCGGCGGCCAGCGCGTCGTGGACCTCCGCGGCGCGCCGGACCAGGAGCAGCGACCCCGCACCGTCGGAGACGATGTGGTGCAGCTGCCAGAACCAGAGGTGCCGTTCCGGGGAGAGGCGCAGCACCGCCGTGCGGGCGACCTCGCCCGCGGACGGGTCGAGGGGGGAGTGGACGCGTGCCCGCATCCACTCCTGCGCCGCCCGCCACGGGTCCGCCTCGCCGGTGAGGTCGACGAGCGGCACGGCGTGCTCCCGTCCGGCCCGGATCCGCTGCCAGGGGCCGTCCGCGTCCTCGCCGAAGACGGTGGACAGCGCCTCCGCCTCGGCGAAGGTCGTGCGGACGGCCTCCCGGAGGAGCCCGGGCCGGAGCGGTCCGGTGATGTCCAGGTACTCGGCGTAGGCGTACGCGAGCCCGGAGGGGTCCAGCCGCAGGCCGTACCAGATCCCGGCCTGGCCCTGGGTGAGCGGAAGCCGGGACGGGAGGCCGGCGGAGGAACCTGGCACGTCGGAGCCCTCTCGTGGGAGGAGGGCCGGACGCCCCGGCCCTCCCGCTGGGTGGTGCGGAGTATGTGGGGGGAGGCCGGCTACCGGGCGGCGGCGCCGGTGCCGCGGCAGATCTCCAGCAGCGCCATCGCGATGGCCGTGCCCTGCCGTCCGTAGACCTCGGCGTAGGGGGAGATGACGCTCATCTCGCGGGCGAGGTCGGTGCGGGTGCCCCCGGCACTCTGGCGGATGCGCTGGATCTCGCGGGAGAGCTCGCGGCGGCGTTCCACCAGGGCTCGGATCTCCGCGTCCACGACGTCGAGGTCGGCGCGGAGGGCGGACACGTCCGCCGGCGCGGTCGACTCGGTCTGCTGCATGGTCAGTTGCCCCAGGTGTGGCCGAGCGTGCCGATCAGGTCCTCGACCAGCTGACGGGCCTCCTGCTCGAGGTCCACGACCGTCTGCGCCGCGGCCGGGACGGTGCCGCCGGTGGTGGTCTCCGCGGCCATGGCCGAGGGAGCCGTCGCGACGGCGGCGAGAGCGACTAACGCGACGGTGGCGACCCGGCGGGTGGTCGGCCTGACGGTGGTGTGGGCAAGGGTGCGCATGAATGTCTTCTCCTCGGAACCTTCACGTCGGTGAAGTGGTCGTGTTCGGTGTGATTCGATCCTCACACTCACCTCAAGGCCCGTCAGCACTACGCAATGTCAGGGTCCTGTGATGGCAACTCCTTGTCACCCGAGCCGATTTGGCCACCGGAGCTGCCACCGGAGCCGGTACCGAGGCCGTCGCCGGCGCCGAGCTCCTCCAGGGCGCTGACGAGCGGCAGGGCCGGCGCCCAGTCGAGGCACGCACGGACCGCCGGGGGCAGCGCGCGGGCCACCAGACGGGCCGCCGCCCGCTCGGTCTCCCGGCTCCCGGGGTGGCCGAGAAAGAGCGTCAGATGGGTTCGGCCGTCGGCCGCGCGGAGCACATGGACGTGCTCCAGCCGGTCCTCGGGCCGCGCCAGGCGGTGGAGCCGGTCGATGAGCGGGGGCTCGCGGGGCAGCGCTCCGGCGGGCACGGTCGTCGACACCAGATACATCAGTTGCGCCTCCGCGAACATCCGGTGAACCAGCTCGTATACCTCTGAGTAAGGTGCCCTGGCTCGAAACCGGCTGGGATAATTGAGGTGACTGCGGTGTAATTCGCGCTGTCGACGGGGGAACTTCGGGGGGAGTCGGACGATGGGACAACTGGGTCTTGATGCGGACGCCGAGGCGGTGTACCGGATCCTTCTCAAGCGGCCCAGGGCAGGTGTGGCGGAGATAGCCGAAGGGCTCGACTGGCCCGTGGAGCGCGCCAGACACACCTTGGACAGACTGGCCGAACTCACCCTGGTACGGAAGTCCTCCGAAGAGCTGGGCAAGGTCCGTCTGGTCAATCCGGAGTTCGGGCTCGCCGGACTCCTGCAGCGCCGGGAACGGGAGCTGGCCCAGCATCAGCAGGCCGTCGCCGCCACCCGCCTGGCCATCACACAGATGCTCACCGAGTACGGCGACGACGGCGGCGCGCAGACCGACGAGGTCCGCCGCTACACCGGCCTCGACGCCATCAACTCCCAGATCGAGCGGCTGGCGCAGGGCGCCGAGTCCAGCGTCGAGGTGTTCGCGCCCGGCGGCGCCCAGACGGAGGCGGCCCTGGAGGCCGCCCGGCCGCTGGACCAGGCCGCCGTCGAGCGGGGTGTCGACGTCCGCTACATCTACCTGGACTCGGTGCGCAACGACCCGGCGACGCTGAACTACGCGCGCTGGCTGGACGAGATCGGCGGCGAGGTGCGGGTGCTGCCCCAGCTGCCGCCCCGCATGATCATCTTCGATCGCCGGGCGGCCATCGTGCCCATCGACCCGGAGGCCGCCGCCCGTGGCGTGCTGATCCTGCGCGGTGCCGGCGTCGTCACCGCGCTGGTGTCGCTCTTCCGGGAGACGTGGGCGCGGGCGCAGCCGCTGTGCGGGAGCCGGTCGACCACGGTCGATCCGGACGGACTGACCCGCCAGGAACAAGCCGTTCTCGACCTGCTCTTCGAGGGCCACACGGACGAGGTCGTGGCCCGGAAACTCGGCGTGTCCGTGCGCACCGGCCGCCGCATCACGGCCGACCTGATGGCCCGTCTGGGCGCCCGCAGCCGCTACCAGGCGGGGGCGCTGGCGATGGAACGCGGCTGGCTCGGCAGGAGCGTGCGCAGCGGGGCGGACGCCGACGAGGACATGGCGGGAGGCGAGTCCGGGCACGACGGCACGGCGCCCTCCGCGCCGGCCGCGGAGGGGGC
>NZ_JAAGMD010000017.1 GCF_010548465.1 Streptomyces sp. SID14436
CGCATGACCGGGCCACGGCGGGCAACCCGGGACCCGGCGGGGTCCGACGGGGACGGTCGGGCCCCGTCGCCCGGGCCCTTCGGCGGGCCCCCGGGAAGAACGGCCCCGTGGTGCGCCCGGGGCCGGGCCGTCATCGTGTGAGGGAAGGCGCGAGCGCCCCGCCGGCCGGTCCTCCGGCCGGCTCGCCGCGGACCGTGCGCGGCCGGGGCGGACATCCCGCAGACGACGAGGAGGACGGCATGCCGAAGCCGTCGACGAGAGCCACGGACAAGACCGCCCCCGCCCCCGTCCCCGGGCGCGCCTGGCTGATGCTGGCCCTGGCCACGCTCGGCTTCGCCGTGAACTTCTGGGCGTGGGCGCTGCTGAGCCCGCTCGGCCCGAGGTTCCACGACGAGCTCGCCCTGTCGTCGTTCGAGTCGTCGCTCCTGGTGGCCGTCCCCGTCGTGGTCGGCTCCCTGGGCCGCATCCCCGTGGGCGCGCTGACCGACCGGTTCGGCGGCCGGGCGATGTTCCCGCTCGTGTCCGCGGTGACCATCGTGCCGGTCCTCTACCTCGGCCTCGCCGGACACTCCTCGCTCTCCGCCCTGCTGATCGGCGGCTTCTTCCTCGGCGTCGGCGGCACTGCCTTCGCGATCGGCGTGCCCTTCGTCAACGCCTGGTTCCCGCCCGAGCGGCGCGGCCTGGCGATCGGGATCTTCGGCATGGGCATGGGCGGCACCGCGATCAGCGCGCTGACCACGGTGAAACTGGTCGACGCGAACGGCACGGCGACCCCGTTCGTGCTGACCGCCGGCGTGCTGGCCGTCTACGCCGTCGCGGCCTGGCTGCTGCTGCGGGACGCGCCGGGGCGCGCGGTGCCCGCGGAGCCGTTGACCCGCCGCCTGGCGAGCACGGTCCGGCTGCCGGTCACCTGGCAGGCGTCCGCCCTGTACGCGGTCGCCTTCGGCGGCTACGTCGCGTTCTCCGTCTACCTGCCGACCTACCTCAAGTCCGGCTACGGGCTGACCCACGCCGACGCGGCGAACCGCATGGCCGGATTCGTGCTGCTGGCGGTCGCCATGCGGCCGGTCGGCGGCTGGCTGTCGGACCGCGTCGGGCCCGTACGGGTCCTCGTCGCCGCCCTCGGCACCGTCGTGGCGGCGGCCTTCGTCCAGGCGGCCACACCCCCGCTGGCCCCGGTCGGCACCCTCGCCTTCCTGGCCATGGCGGCGGCACTGGGCGCGGGCAGCGGCGCGGTGTTCGCGCTGGTCGCCCTGATGACCCCGGCGGGCCAGGTCGGCTCGGTCACCGGCGTCGTGGGCGCCGCGGGCGGCCTCGGGGGCTTCCTCCCGCCGCTGGTCATGGGCTCGGTGTACGGCGCCTACGACGACTACGCGCTCGGCCTGATCCTGCTGGGCCTGGTGTCCGCCGCCGCCCTGGCCTACACCGCCACCGGTGTCCGCCGCGCCCTCGCCCGCCGCGCGGCC
>NZ_JAAGMD010000038.1 GCF_010548465.1 Streptomyces sp. SID14436
CCGCGGCAGCCGCCGCCACCGCCCCGCCGACAGCGGGCCGCCCGGCCGAAGACGCCGGCGGGCGGTGGCCGGCGGCTTCCGCCGTGCGGAAAACCGGTGCCGCGCTGTCGGTGGTGCGTGCGATGCTCGGGGCCGTGGAGACCAGGTCCGTCAGTCCCGTGTTCGTCGGCCGCACCCGCGAACTGGGCGCGTTGCACGACGCGCTCGCCGGTGCCGCCGCGGGCGAACCGCAGGCGCTGCTGATCGCCGGCGAGGCAGGCGTCGGCAAGACCCGCCTCGTCGAGGAGTTCGCCACCGCGGCCCGGAGCCGGGGCGCCGTCGTGGCACTCGGCGGCTGTGTCGAGATAGGCGCCGACGGACTGCCCTTCGCCCCCCTGTCCACCGCCCTGCGCCGGCTGCGCCGCGAACTGCCCGGCGAACTCGCGGCCGCCGCCGAGGGCCAGGAGGAGGAACTGGCCCGGCTGCTGCCCGAACTCGGCACCGAGGCCGCCCGCGAGGCCCGCCGCGACGAACACGGCATGGCCCGCCTCTTCGAGCTCACCGCCCGCCTGCTCGAACGCGTCGCCGCCGAGCACACCGTGATCCTCGCCCTGGAGGACCTGCACTGGGCCGACGCCTCCACCCGGCACCTGCTCGCCTACCTGCTGCGCACCCTGCGCACCGGACGCCTCGTCGTGCTGGCCACCTACCGCTCCGACGACATCCACCGCCGCCACCCGCTGCGCCCCCTGCTCGCCGAACTCGACCGGCTCCGCACCGTCCGGCGCATCGAACTCGGCCGCTTCACCCGCGAGGAGGTCGGCTGTCAGATGGCCGGCATCCTCGCCCGGGAACCCGACCCCGACCACGTGGACGAGATCTTCGAACGCTCCGACGGCAACGCCTTCTTCGTCGAGGAACTCGCCGTCGCCGGACCCGCGAGCTGCCGCACCGGCCTCACCGACTCGCTGCGCGATCTCCTGCTGGTCCGCGTCGAGGGGCTGCCGGAGAGCGCCCAGCAGGTCGCCCGGATCGTCGCCGAGGGCGGTTCCACCGTCGAGTACCGGCTGCTGGCCGCCGTCGCCCGGCTCGCCGAGGACGACCTCCTCGCGGCCCTGCGCGCCGCCGTGAACAGCAGCATCCTCACCCCCGCACCCGACCGCGACGGCTACCGCTTCCGCCACTCCCTGGTCCGCGAGGCGGTCAGCGACGACCTGCTGCCCGGCGAACGCTCCCGCCTCAACCGGCAGTACGCCGAGGCACTGGAGGCCGACCCCACCCTCGTGCCCGCCGACGAGCGGGTCACCCGGCTGGCCAGCTACTGGTACCAGGCCCGCGACCCCGCCAAGGCCCTGCCCGCCGTCCTCGACGCCTCCGTCGAGGCCCGCCGCCGCCACGCGCACTCCGAGCAACTACGGCTGCTGGAACGGGCGATGGAACTGTGGGACTCCGCCCCCGACACGGTCCGCTCCACCCTGCGCCCCGCCGACTACACCGAGGTCTACCCTCCCTGCGGCTGCGACCCGGAGACGACCCCGCTGCGCTACCTCGACCTGATGGCCGAGGCCGCCGTCGCCGGACGGCTCAGCAGCGAACGCGAACGCGCCCTGAAGATCACCAAACGCGCCCTGCGGCTGCTGGAGGAGGACCCCGACCCCCTGCGCGCCGCCTGGTTCTGGGTCCAGCGCTCCCGGCTCACCCAGTCCCTCGCGCGCGGCGACGGCTGGACCGAACTCGGCACCGCCCAGGAGCTGGTACGCGGACTGCCGCCGTCCGAGGTGCACGCCGAGGTGCTCGCCACCGCCGCCGCCTGGTCGATGCTGCACCGGCCCGGCCCGGACGCCATGGCCGCCGCCGAACGGGCTGTCGAGTACGCGCGCATGGTCGGCGCCCAGGACATCGAACTCAACGCCCGCCTCACCCTCGGCGGCCTCATGGTCGACGCGGGCGACATCGACGCCGGCCTCGCCGCCATGTACGAGGTCAAGGACCGGGCCACCGCGCTGGGCGTGGACCCGGTCGTGGGCCGCAGCCACATCAACCTGCCGTCGGCGCTGGAGGGCGTCGGCCGGTCCGAGGAGGCGGTGGCCCTCCTGCGCGACGGCGTGCGGGTCACCCGCGCGCTCGGCCTGCTGGACTCGGAGGACTGGGTGTGGGGCAATCTGGCCGAGTCCCTGCACTCCCTGGGACGGTGGGACGAGGCGGCCGAGGCCGCGGGCAACGCCCTGCGCGTGGAACGCGGCGCCAGACCCCGGGCCGGGGCCCTGATGCGCCTCGCCCACCTCGCCCTGGACCGCGGGAACCTCACCGAGGCGTCCCGGCACCTGTCGGCCGCCCGCGCCTCCCTCGGCACCCACGACCCGATGCCGCAGTACGCCCTGCCGCTTACCTGCGTCGCCCTGGGCATCGCCGCGGGGGAGGGCCGCCTGCCCGACGCCCGCGCCGAACTGCTCGAAGCCCTCGACGCCGGATTCCCGGCCGGCACCCAGCGCTACGGCTGGCCGCTGCTGGTCGCCGCCGCCGGCGCCGAGGCCGACGCCCTCGGCGCACCCGCCACCGACTCCGGCCGCCCCGCCGTCCTGG
>NZ_JAAGMD010000063.1 GCF_010548465.1 Streptomyces sp. SID14436
GGAGCCGCCGCGCCCGCCGCGGGCCAGGCCCCCGCGGGCCCCCGCAGCCCCGACGCCCCCTGGCACCACGCCCGCCCGGCCTTCGACGAGCCCGCGGACGCACCCGAAGCCGGAACCGGGGCAGAACCCGAACCACAACCCGAACCTGAACCCGGAGCCGGGGCCGACGCCGCATCGAATGCCGACGCTGACAACGGCGCCCGGGACAACGGCCCCCGGGACGACGGCGCCCGGGACGACGGCGCCCGAGGCAACAGCGCCCGAGACGACGGCGCCCGAGGCAACAGCGCCCGAGACGACAGCCCCCGGGACAACGGCCCCCGAGGCAACAGCGCCCGAGACGACGACGACCGGGACAACGGCGCCCGAGGCAACCGCGCCCGAGGCAACGGCGCCCCTGACAACGACGCGCCCGAGACCCGTGACCCCGACACGCCAGGAGGCCCGCAGTGAACGACGTGCTCGACGTCGCCCTGCGACTCCTGGTCGTCTTCGTCGTCTTCCTCACGTTCCCCCTGCTCGTGGGCCAGACCGAGCACAAGGTGATGGCCCACATGCAGGGCCGCCTGGGCCCGATGTACGCGGGCGGCTTCCACGGCTGGGCCCAGCTCATCGCCGACGGCGTGAAGTTCGCGCAGAAGGAGGACGTGGTCCCGGCGCGAGCGGACCGCCGCATCTTCCAGCTCGCCCCGGCCGTCGCGCTCCTGCCCTACCTGCTCGTGCTGCTGGCCATCCCGATCGGCCCCGGCGAGGGCGCGGTCGGCCAGGTGCTGGACGTGGGCCTGTTCTTCGTCCTCGCCGTGATGGGCGTCGGCGTCCTCGGCTCGCTCATGGCCGGGTGGGCCTCCGCCAACAAGTACTCCCTCCTCGGCGGCCTGCGCACCGCCGCCCAGCTCCTCGCCTACGAACTGCCGATGCTGCTCACCGCCGCGTCGGTGGCGATGGCGGCCGGCACCGTCTCGCTGGTCGGCATCCTCGACGCCTTCGAGTGGTGGTGGCTGCCCTGGCAGATCACCGGCGCGTGCGTCTTCTTCGTCGCCGGGCTCGCCGAACTCCAGCGCCCGCCCTTCGACATGCCGGTCGCCGACTCGGAGATCATCTTCGGTGCCTACACCGAGTACACCGGTCTGCGCTTCGCCCTGTTCCTGCTCGCCGAGTACGCCGGGATCGTCGTCCTGTGCGGGCTGACCACCGTCCTGTTCCTGGGCGGCTGGCACGGCCCCTGGGGTGCCGACGGTCTCGGCTGGGTCTGGACCCTGCTGAAGACCGCGGTCCTCGCCTTCGTGGTGATCTGGCTCCGTGTCACGCACCCCCGGCTGCGTGAGGACCAGTTGCAGAAGTTCGCCTGGACCGTCCTCGTCCCTCTCGCCCTCGCTCAGATCGCCCTCACCGGCATCGTCAAGGTGGTGATCGCGTAATGGCTCCCCTCCCCGGCAGCGGCCTGGCCAAGGGGCTGGCCGTCACCCTGCGGACGATGACGAAGAAGTCCGTCACCGCGCAGTACCCGGACACCCAGCCCGACCTCCCCCCGCGCAGCCGCGGGGTGATCGCACTCTTCGAGGAGAACTGCACGGTCTGCATGCTGTGCGCCCGCGAGTGCCCGGACTGGTGCATCTACATCGACTCCCACAAGGAGACCGTCCCGCCGGCGGCCCCCGGTGGCCGAGAGCGCCAGCGCAACGTCCTGGACCGCTTCGCCATCGACTTCGCCCTCTGCATGTACTGCGGCATCTGCATCGAGGTCTGCCCCTTCGACGCGCTGTTCTGGTCACCCGAGTTCGAGTACGCCGAGACCGACATCCGCGACCTCACCCACGAGCGCGACAAGCTCCGCGAGTGGATGTGGACGGTGCCGGCTCCGCCCGCCCTCGACCCGGGCGCGGAGGAACCGAAGGAACTCGCCGCCGCCCGCAAGACCGCCGACAAGCTGGCCGCCGCCCAGGCGTCCGAGAGCGCCCCGGCCGCGCCGCCGGCCCCGGCCGGCCCGTCCGGCACCGGGACGCACGCCGACGAGCAGGCCCGTGCCGCCGAGTCACCGACCCGCCCCGCGGGCGAGTCGAAGCAGCAGACGGACCAGCCGCGGCCGACACGGAACCCACGGCAGGAGGGCCGGGAATGACCCTCGCAGCGACCGTCGCCGGCCTGGCCGGACGCGCCGGCGCCCCGCACCTGGCGGCGGCCGAGTCCCACGGTTTCCTCTCACCCACCGGCGTGGAGATCACCTTCCTCCTCGTCGGCCTGGTCACCCTCGGCGCCGCCGTCATCACCGTCACGACCCGCCAACTGGTGCACGCCGCCCTGTGGCTGGTGGTGGCCCTCGGAGGGCTCGCCGTCGAATACCTCCTGCTCACCGCCGAGTTCATCGCCTGGGTGCAGGTCCTCATCTACGTCGGTTCGGTCATCGTCCTCATCCTGTTCGGCCTGATGCTCACCAGGGCCCCCATCGGGCGCTCCCCGGACGCCGACTCGGGCAACCGGTGGTTCGCGCTCGCCGTGGCCGTGGCCGCCGCGGGCACCCTGGTCTGGGTGGTCGTGGACGCCTTCCGGACCACCTGGATCGATCTGGAGGGCGCGCCCGCCGGCTCCACCGACGTGACCGGCGCCGCCCTCTTCCAGCACTGGGTCCTCCCCTTCGAGGCCCTCTCCGTCCTCCTCCTCGCCGCCCTGGTCGGCGCGATCGTCCTGTCCCGCAAGGCGAAGGCGGCCCCCACCGCGACCGCCGCCCGCTCCGACCGGACCGGCAAGCCGGGCACCGGCCCGCAGCCGAACGCCGCCGGCAGGCCGGGCGCCGGCTCGCCCTCGCGTGCGGCCT
>NZ_JAAGMD010000089.1 GCF_010548465.1 Streptomyces sp. SID14436
GGAGAGCCTCGCCGAGCGCCTGCTGCGCCACCGGCCGGACGACGACGGCCCGGCGGGCGCCGCGGACGCCTCGCTGGCCGCGCTGACCTGGGGCAGACCCGGGCCGGCCGCGCGCTGGCTGACCGGTGAGGCACTGGCTGAAGTATCGGTTCGCCTCCAGGCGTCCACCCGCCGGTCCGAGATCGGACCGGCCCAGCGGCCCGGCGACTTCCGGGCCCGTGCCGCCCTGGCCCGGCACGCCGCCGACCTCAGGGTGCTGGAGCAGGCGGCGGAGATCCGCTTCCAGCGGCTGCACGCCCCGTTCCTCGACAACCAGGTCGTCCGGGCCTGCCGGGCCCTGCCCGAGGCCCTCCGGGTGCGCCCCGGCGCACGGGCGTCGATCCTGCGGACCGTGCTGGAGGGAGCGGGCGTACGGGAGTTGCCGGACGGGTGGGGCGCACCCGCCCAGGCGGCCTCGGCCACCGCCGCTCGCACCGGCCTGCGGGTGGCGGCGGACACCCTGATCATGCTGTTCGACACCCCGCTGCTGGCGGAGGCCGGCCTGGTGGAGGCGCGGGTCGTACGCAAGGCCCTGCGCGGGGCGGCACAGGGCGAGGCCCTGCCCCTGGACGGCCTGGCCGACCTGGTCGCCCTGGAACTGTGGCTCCGGCGGCTGCTCGCCCGCCGGGGCACCTGCTGGACCGGGACACCCGGCCGGCAGCGCGCGGTCCCGGGC
>NZ_JAAGMD010000111.1 GCF_010548465.1 Streptomyces sp. SID14436
AGGCGCCGGGCCACGGCGCAGCCGATGCCGCCGCGCCGGCTCGCGCCCGTGACCAGGGCGGTGCGGCCGCGCAGCGGCAGGGGGTCGCGGCGCAGTGACTCGGGGGTGGGATGGGGCAGTCGGGGCATGGTTGCCCATGATGGTGGGCGCCCGGTGCCGGCGCACCTTCATTTCCCCCCGCGGGTCAGGTCAGGGGCCGCAGCTGGACCAGGGACAGCCAGGTCTCCGCGCCGGGCCGCACCTGCGCGGCGCGGACCGCGTAGCGGCCGGCCGGCAGGTCGAGCCGGAGGTGGTCGGTGCCGGTGGAGTGGACGCCGGGCCAGGCCGCGTCGAACAGGACGACCGGGCCGGGCACCCGCCACTCCGCCTCGGGCTCCCAGTCGGCCGTGTCCAGCGCCGCGCCGACGCCGGCCAGCAGTTCGGCCTCCGAGTCGGCGGCGAGCCACCGGACCAGCGTGCCGTGTTCGGGCAGGTAGGCGGTGGCGGCGGGCTCGTCACCCAGGACGAGGGCGGTGGTGTCCCCGACGGGGAGGAGTCCGACGGCGCCGTCCACCTCGCAGGCCCGGTCGTAGTCCGAGGCCGCCTCCTCACCGTCGGCGCCCGTCCAGAACGGCAGCACCGTCTCCGGTACCGCGACGAGCGGACCGCCGCCCGATTCCACCCACTGTGCCGTGCCCGGCTCCGCGTGACGCACCATGCGCCGAACCTACAGTCCCCGACTCCGGCCGGTGGCACGGGGGTTCAGTGACCCGCGCGCTGCCGCAGCACGGATCCGGAACGGTCCTTGACGACCTCCAGCTGGGCGTGGATGCGCCGCCGCAGGTCGGCGACGTGGCTGACGATGCCGACGCTGCGGTCGCGTTCCCGCAGCGAGTCCAGGACGTCGAGGACCTCGTCGAGGGTCTGGTCGTCGAGACTGCCGAAGCCCTCGTCGATGAACAGGGTGTCCAGCCGGACCCCGCCCGCCTCGTCGGTGACGACGTCGGCGAGGCCGAGGGCCAGGGCGAGCGAGGCGAAGAACGTCTCGCCGCCGGACAGGGTGGCCGTGTCGCGCTCGCGGCCGGTCCAGGCGTCGACGACGTGCAGGCCGAGGCCGCTGCGGCCGCGCCCGGCGCGGTCGTCGGAGTGGACGAGGGTGTAGCGGCCGGACGACATGCGCAGCAGGCGCACGGTGGCGGCGGCGGCCACCTGTTCCAGGCGGGCGGCGAGCACGTACGACTCCAGCCGCATCTTGCGGTCGTTGTCCGCCGAGGTGCCCGCGGTGAGGGCGGCCAGGCGGGCCACCCGGTCGTACTCCTCGCGCAGCGGGGCGAGCCGGCGGGCGCCCTCGGCGCACCGGGCGGAGAGCCGGTCGAGTTCGGCGCAGCGGCGGGCGGCTGCGTCGCGCGCGGAG
>NZ_JAAGMD010000134.1 GCF_010548465.1 Streptomyces sp. SID14436
CCCGCAGCACGCCGAGCGGGTCGCCGCCGGGCACCAGCACCGTCCGCACCCCGGCCAGGAGGGCCGCCGTGACCAGCACGATCCCCCGGACGTCCGACATCGGCACCAGGGACAGCAGGCACGGGCGGCGCGGCACCGGGCCGGTGTGCCAGGCGACGATCTGGTGGGCCGCGGCCACGAGGTTGCGGTGCAGCAGCGAGACCCTGGTGCCGTCCCGCCGGTGCACGACGAGGGCGACGTCGTCGGGTTCGGGGCCGCCGGACCAGTCCCAGTCCCGGACCGGGTCCGGCCGCGGGCCGCCCGCGCGCCGCTCGAGATCCCGGTAGGCGACGACGTCCACGCTCCCCCGCCGCGCCGGGGCGGTCTGGGGCTGCTGCCGCGGTCCACGGCGCTGGGCAGG
>NZ_JAAGMD010000153.1 GCF_010548465.1 Streptomyces sp. SID14436
GCGACACCCCCGCGGACGCGCGGCCCGCCACCGGCCCCGCCGTCACCGCGTCCGCGTCACCCGGTGCGCGGACCCCCGCACGCAGCCGGGCCGGCAGCGGACTGCGCCTCGGCGACGTGCGGCAGGAGTGCAAGGGGATCGCCCGCGCCGCGCTGCGCCTCGACGCCGTCGCCCTGGAGGAGCTGCTGCTGACCGCGATCGCCGAGCACGGCCTGGTCCCCGCCTGGACGGAGGTGATCATGCCGACGCTGCAGGCGGTCGGCCGCAAGTGGGAGAGCTCCGGCGAACGCTACGTAGAGGTCGAGCACTTCCTGTCCTGGCACGTCTCCGGTGCCCTGCGCCGCAGCGCACGGCCGGTGGCCGCCGACCGGCCCGGTGCCACCACCGTCCTCGCCTGCGTGCCGGGGGAGAACCACACCCTGCCGCTGGAGGCGCTCGCCGCCGCCCTCACCGAACACGGCCTGCCGGTCCGGATGTTCGGCGGCGCGCTGCCCGTCGAGTCGCTGGTCGCCGCGGTGCGCAGGACCGGGCCCGCCGTGGTGGGCCTGTGGGCGCAGTCCCGCACCACGGCGAGCCGGCCGCTGGCCCAGCACGTGGCCGCGATGGAATGGGGCGTGCGCGGAGCCCGGCGCAAGGCGGCCGTGCTGACGCTGGGGCCCGGCTGGGCCGGCCAGGGCGTGTCCG
>NZ_JAAGMD010000177.1 GCF_010548465.1 Streptomyces sp. SID14436
CGGCGGTCTCCGCGAGCAGCCGGCCGCCGAGGCCGGTCAGTGAGCCGCCGCGGGCCCGCAGCAGGGTGAGTTCGGCGCGCCGCCGGCCGGCGGCGAGTCCGCCCGCCATCAGCAGGACCACGGCGGCGACCGTGCCGGTGCCGAAGGCGGCGACGGCGACGAGCGGGCCGATGGCCGTGCGCAGCCTCTCGTAGTGGGCGAGCACCTCGTCCAGGTCGCTGGTGGCGGACACGAGCGGTGAGGTGGCCTCGCGCACCCGCTGGAGCGCGGGGCCGGACTCGGTGGCCGCGACGGCGGTCCGCAGCCGGGGCACGTCGTGGCCGTGCAGGCTGTCGACGGCGGGGGCGAGGTTCCAGTAGCGGTACGGCTCGGTGGCCGTGCCCAGCAGGGCGGGGGCGGCGTCCGGCGGCAGCAGCAGCGCGCCCTTCCAGTACTGCCGCAGCTCCGGGTCGCCGTACAGGACGGTCAGGACCGGGTTGCGCATCAGGGGCGCGACGGACCAGTACGAGCCCCGGGGGTTGCGCGGCTCGACGATGCCGGTGACGCGGATCTCCAGCGGGTCCCGCTGCACGCCGGGGAAGCGCAGGACGGAGCCGACCTCGATGTTCAGGCGCCGGGCGGTGTCGGTGCTGACGGCGCCCTCGACGCGAGGCGTGCGGGCGGTGACGTCCCCGGGGGCCCGCGGCATTCGGCCGGCGGCCAGCCGGGAGTGCTCGGCGAGCCCGCTCTGCGCGACCACGTCGAGGCGCGGGGGCAGCCCGTCCGGGCGGGGCAGCCAGGGCTCGGCCATCTCCTGCGGCTCGGTGCTGCGCACACCGGAGGCGGACTGGGCCCGGTCGAGGGGCAGGGAGCGGCCGGTCGCGCCGAGGATGCCGGCGTGGTCCTTCTCCAGCGCGGCCCCGCGCAGTCCCGCGTCGCGTTCCGGCGCGGGCGCCCCGTAGTCCGGCGGGGCGTTGAACTGCACGACCGTGCGGCCCGCCCCGGCCGACTCGACGGCCTGCCGCAGGCCGGTGTCGCCGTACCGGTCGACCGACCGGGGCAGCGCGGCCGCCAGGAACGCGGTCACCGCCACCAGCAGCGCCAGGGCGAGCGCGGTGCCGGGGGCGGTGCGCAGGCGGGTGCGCACCCAGGGGGCGATCACCTTGGACCTCGGGGACCGGACGGTCACCTCACTCACCTCCCCGTTCCCGCAGCGACGTCACCGGGTCGGCGCGGCGCAGCGAGAGCACCGCCGTCACCACCAGCGGGACGGCCGCCACCGCGGCCAGCAGCACGGCCACCCGCCCGGCGGGCAGCTCCACCAGAACCTGCGGCACCGGCCGGGCCGCCTCCGACGTCAGCATGATCAGCGGGATCACGGCCCGCGCGAGGACCGCGCCGAGCAGTACGCCCACGGCCAGTGCCAGCCCGACCAGCACCCCGTGTTCGACGAGCACCACCCGGGCCAGCCGCCGCCGGGAGGCGCCGAGGGCGCGCAGCACCGCGAACTCCGCCGACCGCTCGCGCAGC
>NZ_JAAGMD010000202.1 GCF_010548465.1 Streptomyces sp. SID14436
TGCTCCCGGTGGTCGCACCAGCCGCACAGCTTGGTGGGCCGCGGACGCCAGTCACCCGTCTCGGTGGCCTGCCGGATCGCGTCCCACAGGGCCAGCAGCTTGCGCTCGACCCGCTCCAGATCGGCGAGCACGGGGTCGTACGTCAGCACGTCGCCGCTGCCCAGGTACACCAGCTGCAGACGGCGCGGCACGACGTTCTTCAGCCGCCACACCACCAGCGCGTAGAACTTCATCTGGAACAGCGCGCCCTCGGCGTACTCCGGACGCGGTGCCTTCCCCGTCTTGTAGTCGACGATGCGCACGTCGCCGGTGGGCGCCACGTCGACCCGGTCGATGATCCCGCGCAGGGTCAGCCCGGAATCCAGCCGCGCCTCGACGAACAGTTCCCGCTCCGCCGGCTCCAGCCGGCTGGGGTCCTCCAGCGTGAACCACCGCTCGACCAGCTGCTCCGCCTCCGCCAGCCACCGGGCCAGCCGCTCGCCCCCCGGATCCTCGGCGAACAGCTCCTCCACCTCCGGTCTGCTCTCCCGGAGCCGCTCCCACTGCCCCGGCAGCAGCGCCTTGGCGCGCGGCGCGGTCCGCTCGGCGGCCGGGGCGTCGAACAGCCGCTCCAGCACGGCGTGCACCAGGGTGCCCCGGGTGGCGGCCTCGCTGGGCTTCTCCGGCAGCCGGTCGATGACCCGGAACCGGTACAGCAGCGGGCACTGCATGAAGTCACTGGCACGGGACGGGGACAGCGAGGCGGGCGGCAGCGCGGCAGCACCGCTCACCGCGGCCGCGTCGGCCGCCTCGGCCGGGGCCCTGGGCGGTGCGTCCGGCGCCGGCGGTGTCCGGTCCGCGACCGCCGGGCCGCTCTCGGGCCGTGCCGGGTCCTCCGTGCTCGTCTCCATGCCCCAGACCTTACGGCCCGGCGCCGACATCGACGGCAGGGCGGGGGCGCCTGTGGACAACCGCCCGATGGTGACCGGAGTGGCAGAACGGGAAGGAGGTCGGGTGCAGGCGCTGTTGCACAGGGGAAGGGACAGGGGTGCCGAGGGGAAACGGGCGGCAACGGCCGCATACCATCGACACGAGACCCTCCCGCCCGGATGGCGCGGGAGACGCAGCGAACGAGGGGACACCGGTGGAGGCAAGTGGCGGGCGCGGGCGGCCGCGGTCCGGCAACGACGAATCGACCGAGCACCTCTCGGGCCGCCCGGAACCGGCCCCCGACGACACCACCACC
>NZ_JAAGMD010000223.1 GCF_010548465.1 Streptomyces sp. SID14436
CGCACCCCGCCACGGGGCCGGCAGCACGGCGCCGGAGCCCTCCGGTGCCCGCGGTGGGGGCCTGGAGGCGCCGCGGGTGCCCGCACAGACCCCGCGCAGCCCCCTGACCGCCGCTCCGCAGCCCCAGCCCCGCCCCACCGACCGGTTCGCGGAACTGCTCCTCGCCGTCCTCAGCGGCCGGCGCCCGGTCCACGCGATGCTGCGCCACACCGCCGGAAGCGCCTACGACGACCTGGCCCGCCTCGCCGAGGACGGCCCGCTGCGCACTTTCGGGCACCGTCCCGTGGTCCGGGACATCGGCTACTTCGTCCCCCGGGAGGGCGCCCTGGAGGTCTTCGCCCGCATCGGCGCCGGCAACCGCCTGCGCGCCATGGCCTTCCGCCTGGAACGGGGCCGAGACCTCCGCTGGCGCTGCACCGCCGTCGAACTCGACG
>NZ_JAAGMD010000246.1 GCF_010548465.1 Streptomyces sp. SID14436
GCCGAGGGTGCCGGCGGCCAGGGCCAGACCGCCCGCCACCAGCAGGACCTTGCGGCGGCGGGGCTTGCGATGGCGGCCCCGGGGGCGCGGTCCGGGCGGCGCCGGTGTGCCTCGTGCCGGTTCGGCCGGTGTCCTGGTCGTCATCGCGATCCCTCCCCCCGCGGACGCGCCCCCGCGCGCGTCGCAGTGGAGCGCACGTTAGGCGCTCCCTCCCTCGGGGTGGCCGGAGTCGAGCGGATGTCACTCGAACGGGTGGGCGGGGCGTGACGGGGGAACCGGCGGCACTCCCTTTTGCGGGCGGGCTCCGGCTGCGATGATCGGGGCGGACCATTGTTAACCCGCGTTAACCGGAGGGCGTCATGAGTGAGGAACGGTTCGGGAAGTTCGTGCTGGTGCGGCGGCACGAGCAGGGGCATGTCGCGGAGCTCGTCCTCGACCGGCCGAAGGCCATGAACGCCGTCTCGACCGGGATGGCGCGGTCCGTCGCCGAGGCGTGCGCGGCGCTGGGGGCCGACCGCGAGGTGCGCGTGGTGGTGCTGACCTCCTCGCACGAGCGCGCGTTCTGCGTCGGCGCCGACCTCAAGGAGCGCAACTCCTTCAGCGACGCCGACCTGGTGCGCCAGCGTCCGGTCGCGCGGGGCGCGTACACCGGCGTGCTGGAGCTTCCGGTGCCCACGGTGGCCGCGGTGCACGGCTTCGCCCTGGGGGGCGGCTTCGAGCTGGCCCTGTCCTGCGACGTGATCGTGGCCGACGGCACGGCGGTGCTGGGGCTGCCCGAGGTGTCCGTGGGGGTGATCCCGGGCGGTGGCGGCACGCAGCTGCTGCCCCGGCGCGTGGGGGCCGCGCGGGCCGCCGAGCTGATCTTCACGGCGCGCCGGGTGGAGGCCGCCGAGGCGCGTGAGCTGGGGCTCGTCGACGTGCTGGTGGACGAGGGCAGGGACCGGGAGGAGGCCCTGGCGATGGCGGCCCGGATCGCGGGCAACTCGCCGGTCGGCCTGCGCGCGGCCAAGCGGGCGCTGCGGCTCGGCCACGGGCTGGACCTGCCCGCCGGTCTCGAGGTGGAGGACGCGGCCTGGCGGTCGGTGGCCTTCTCGGGCGACCGCGCGGAGGGCGTCGCCGCCTTCAACGAGAAGCGCCGGCCGAACTGGCCCGGGGAGTAGGCGCACCCGGTGACCTGTGCCGATCCGTGCCGAATGATCCCCATTCGCGTCGAAAATCTCCCGATTCGGCGTGAATCTCCCTAGCCTGGGGGGATGGGTGAGGACAGCCGGCTGGCGGACGTGGTGACGCTGGCCCAGGGCATGGCCGCCGCGCACAGCTCGCGGGAGGCGTGGTGGGCCGCGGCCTGCGGGGCCTGCCGTGCCCTCGGCGGGAGCTTCGCCGCCCTGTCGGTGTGGGAGCGGGAGCTCGGCCGGCTGCGGGTCCTGGTCAACGTCGGGGAGCTCGCCGAGGGGGAGGAGGAGTTCCCGGAGGACGAGTCCTACCCGGTGCACCAGTTCGCGGAGATCACCGAGTTCCTGCACGAGCGGTGGGCCGGCGGCGGGGAGCCGGACGCCTGGGTGGAGACCGCCGAGGGGGCGGCGGAGGGGCGGCCCGGCTACTGCCACCAGCGGGTCGCCGCGCTGCGCCGGCGCGGGCGCGGCTGCTGCGTGGTCGCGCCGATCGTGCTGCACGGCAGGGCCTGGGGGGAGCTGTACGTGGCCCGCCCCGTCGGGGCGCCCGTGTTCGCCCGGGACGACGCCGACTTCGCGACCGTGCTGGCGGCGGTGGTGGCCGCCGGGATCGCCCAGACCGAGCGGCTGGAGGAGGCGCGGCGGCTGGCGTACACCGACGCGCTCACCGGTCTGGCCAACCGGCGGGCCGTGGACGGGCGGCTCGACGAGGCGATCGAGCGGCACCGCCGGGACGGTGCCGTGGTGAGCCTGGTGGTGTGCGACGTGAACGGCCTCAAGCGCGTCAACGACACCCTGGGGCACGCCGTCGGCGACCGCCTGCTGGAACGATTCGGCACCGTGCTGTCGCTGTGCGGTGCGATGCTCCCCGGGGCCCTGGCGGCGCGGCTCGGCGGGGACGAGTTCTGCCTGCTCGCGGTGGGCCCGTCCGCGGACGAGGTGGTCAAGGCGGCCGACGAGGTCTGCCGCCGGGCGGCGGAGCTGGGCATCGGCGACGGAGTGTCCTGCGGGGTGGCCTCCACCGAGGACCCCATCGGGCCGGTGCGGTCCGCCCGGCGGCTGTTCCGGCTGGCCGACGCCGCGCAGTACCGGGCCAAGGCCGAGCGGGCGGCCCACCCCGTGGTGGCCGGCCGGGAGGGGCCCGACGACCCCGTCGTGCGGCTCGCGGACGAGCCGTCCGGCCCGTCCGACGGGGAGCGGCGCAGGTTCCGGGGCCGGCACTCCCCGCAGGGCGGAGGGTACGAGGACGGCGGCTACGCGGACGGCGGGTAAGGGGCGGACGCGGATTCCAGGGGTGACATCACGGAATTCACTGCGTACGCTCCTGAATATGGATATGCACACTGTGGTGGTGGGCCCCTCCGGAGTGACGGAGTCGGACGTGCTCGCCGTGGCGCGCGGCGGGGCCCGCGTCGAGCTGTCCGCGGAGGCAGTGGCCGCCCTCGCCGCCTCCCGGGAGATCGTGGACGCCCTGGCCGCCAAGCCCGACCCCGTCTACGGCGTGAGCACCGGCTTCGGCGCCCTGGCGACCCGGCACATCAGCCCGGAACTGCGCGGGCGGCTGCAGCGCAACATCGTCCGGTCCCACGCGGCCGGGATGGGGCCGCGGGTGGAGCGCGAGGTCGTGCGCGCCCTGATGTTCCTCCGGCTCAAGACCCTGTGCTCCGGCCGCACCGGCGTACGCCCCGAGGTCGCGCAGACCATGGCCGACGTCCTCAACGCCGGGATCACCCCCGTCGTGCACGAGTACGGCTCCCTGGGCTGCTCCGGCGACCTCGCCCCGCTGTCCCACTGCGCCCTCGCGCTCATGGGCGAGGGTGACGCCGAGGGCCCCGACGGCACCGTGCGGCCCGCCGGCGAACTCCTCGCCGAACACGGCATCCGCGCCGTCGAACTGCGCGAGAAGGAAGGGCTCGCCCTCCTCAACGGCACCGACGGCATGCTGGGCATGCTGTTCATGGCGCTCGCCGACCTCGACACCCTCTACAAGTCCGCCGACGTCACCGCCGCGCTCACCCTGGAGGCCCTGCTCGGCACCGACAAGGTGCTCGCCCCCGAGCTGCACGCCATCCGCCCGCACCCGGGGCAGGCCGCCAGCGCCGCCAACATGCTGGCCGTCCTGCGGGATTCGGGGCTGACGGGACATCACCAGGACGACGCGCCCCGCGTCCAGGACGCCTACTCCGTGCGCTGCGCCCCGCAGGTCGCCGGGGCCGGACGGGACACCCTGGCCCACGCCCGGCTGGTCGCGGAACGCGAACTCGCCGCCGCCATCGACAATCCGGTCGTGCTGCCCGAGGACACCTCCGGCGGAGCGCGGGTGGAGTCCAACGGCAACTTCCACGGCGCCCCGGTCGCCTACGTCCTGGACTTCCTCGCCATCGCCGCCGCCGACCTGGGCTCCATCGCCGAGCGGCGCACCGACCGGCTGCTGGACAAGAACCGCAGCCACGGACTGCCGCCCTTCCTGGCCGACGACGCCGGGGTCGACTCCGGGCTGATGATCGCCCAGTACACGCAGGCCGCCCTGGTCAGCGAGTTGAAGCGGCTCGCCGTGCCGGCCTCCGCCGACTCCATCCCGTCCTCCGCGATGCAGGAGGACCACGTGTCCATGGGCTGGTCGGCGGCCCGCAAGCTGCGCACGTCCGTCGACAACCTCACGCGGATCCTCGCCGTCGAACTCTACGCGGCCGCGCGGGCGGTGGAACTGCGCGAGGGCCTCACCCCGGCGCCCGCCACGCGCGCGGTCCTCGACGCCCTGCGCCGGGCGGGCGTGGCGGGGCCGGGACCCGACCGGTACCTCGCCCCCGACCTGGAGGCGGCCGACGCCTTCGTCCGGGACGGGCGCCTGGTCGAGGCCGTGGAGAAGGTCACCGGCCCGCTGCGCTGAACGGACCGTCAGGTGCGTGCCGGGCGGGCCCCGTCACGCACCGTGCGCCCTCACAACCCCAGGCGCTCCCGGCGCACCGAGTACACGACGAAACCGGCGCCGAGGGCGAGACAGGCGCTGCCGCCGACGAGGTACGGGGTGCTGTCGAAGCTGCCCGTGTCGGCCAGCCGGGCCCCCTCGGCGGAGCGGTCCAAGGACGCGTTGGTGGCGCCGGACGCCACTCTCGCCTGCTCGGTGACCTGGGGGGACGGGACGGCCGTGGTCAGGCCGCCCCCGGGGGCGTCCGACGTCGCGTTGGCGGACGGGACGAACCAGAGAGCGCACAGCAGCGTGCCCGCAGCGGTGGCGGTCAGCAACGGACGGAGAGCGGATGACACGGAATATCGATCCCCTTGCAACGCTGGCTAATTGGCCGTGTGGTGCGATGTTAGTGAAAGGCGCGGGTCACAGGAAAGTCACGGGCGCCGGGCACCGTACGCTCCGGGCATGAATCAACCGGAGACATCACGGTTTGTGCGGCTTCGCGTCGAGCTCGTCCTCGAGGTCGAGGACGAGCGGGCCGTCACCGAGGCCGCGCTGGCCGGCATCGCCGCCGACGCCGGCCTGCCGTCGGCGGAACGGGTCCACGCCGAGCGCGCTGTGACCGAGGACACGGCCGAGGCCCTCGCCCATCTCGTGGACCCGTTCGCCCTGGTCGGTGAGGTGGCGGGCCTCGAACTGCACCAGGCGTCCTGGAGCAGCGAGCGCATCGACTACGACCCCGAGGCGCCCGACTGGGACCTCGAAGAGGATGATGGCGACGCGTCCTTCGACGACGACGCCTACGACGACCCGTACGACGACACCGACCCGTACGACGACACCGGCCCGGACGAGGACGGCGTGGACGGCTTCGGCGCGGACGGGGACGACACGCACGTGCACGACAGCGAGGCGGGTTACGGCGACTTCGACGAGGAGAGCGGGGTACGCGGAGTGGGCGCGGCCGGCTGAGCCGGACCGCTCCGGAAATTTCGTCACCCCGGCCGGCAACCGCCGGCCGGGGTCACGGCGTCTCACGCCAAGCGCCGGCCGGCGCCCGCACCGCCCGCAGAGGCGGACGTGGTGTGTCCCACATCCGTGGGCCGGAGGGAACGGGAACAACCGGTCGTAGCGTTGGAATGGTTGGCGGGACCTCCAGGCCATGCCCGGGGGCACCGCGGGGTTTGGGGAAGCGGCGACGATGGAGAAGCGTGTGATGACGGACGGTAAGCGGCGCAAGGGTCTCATGGCCGCGTCCGCTCTGCTCGGCGGAGTGATGGTGCTCTCGGCGTGTTCCGGCGGTGGCGACAGCGACGGGGACAAGGGCAACGACACCTCGCAGGCACAGGTCGACGAGGCAGCGGCCAAGAAGTCGTCCGAGGCCCAGATCAAGATCACGCCCAAGGACGGCACCGACAACGCCTCCATCAACAACTCCGCCGCCGTCGCCGTCGCCAAGGGCACGCTCACCGAGGTGAAGATGACGACCGCCGACGGCAAGGCCGTCGAGGGACAGATATCCGCGGACAAGAAGTCCTGGAAGCCCACCGGCCAGCTGGAGCGGGCCACCACCTACAAGCTGACCGCGACCGCCGAGGACTCCAAGGGCCGCGCGGCGCACGAGAACGCCTCGTTCACCACCGTCTCGCCGGCCAACAGCTTCATCGGCAACTTCACCCCGGACGACGGCACCACGGTGGGTGTCGGCATGCCGGTGTCCATCAACTTCGACAAGGCGATCACCAACAAGGCCGATGTCCAGAAGGGCATCACCGTCTCCACCGACAGCGGCCAGGAGGTCGCCTGTCACTGGTTCAACGCCAACCGCATGGACTGCCGTCCCGAGGACTACTGGAAGGGCGGCTCCACGGTCACCCTGAAGCTGGAGCTCGACGGCGTCGAGGGTGCCGAGGGCGTCTACGGCGTTCAGCAGAAGACGGTCACCTTCAAGATCGGACGCAACCAGGTCTCCTACGTCGACGCGAAGACCAAGCAGATGAAGGTCACGCGGGACGGCAAGACCGTCCGGACCATCCCGATCTCCGCCGGTTCGCCCGAGAACAAGACGTACGAGGGCCAGATGGTGATCTCCGAGAAGTTCAAGGAGACCCGGATGAACGGCGCGACCGTCGGCTTCACCGACGACGACGGCAAGGGCGAGTACGACATCAAGGACGTGCCGCACGCCATGCGCCTGAGCACCTCCGGCAC
>NZ_JAAGMD010000276.1 GCF_010548465.1 Streptomyces sp. SID14436
CCGGCGCTTCGCGCCGCTGGCCGCCGCGGTCCTGGTGCTGCCCGGGCTGGTGTTCCCGTACCTCAACGGCTCGATCCTGAACCCCGGTTCGTTCCAGGAGATCCCCGCGTACTGGCACGCGACGGCCGACTGGCTGAAGAAGTACTCCCCCGACTCCCGCGCCCTGGTCGTCCCGGCGACCGCCCACGGCATCCACACCTGGGGCTCGACCATCGACCAGCCGCTGGACGTGACCGCGAAGTCCCGCTGGGCGCAGCGCGACTACGTCCCGTTCGGCACGCCCGGCAACCGGCGGGCCATGGACGCCGTCGAACAGGCCCTGCTGACCGGCTCGCAGGTACCGGGCCTGGCCGACTACCTGAGCCGGGCGGGCATCTTCTACGTGGTGGTCCGCAACGACCTCGACCCCGACCAGATCGGCCAGGTGCCGACCGCGACCGTCAAGCGCACCCTGGAGCAGTCCGGTTACGAGCGGGTCAAGGGGCTCGGCCCGGTGATGACCGGCGGGGTCATCCCGCAGGACGCCCCGCTCGCCGTCGAGGGCCTGTACCCGCGGCACCGGGCGGTGGAGATCTACCGCCCGGCGGATGAGGACGTGCCGCGGCCGGGTCAGGCGGGGCTCGCGCCCGTCGCCGACACCGCCGTGGTCTCCGGCGGCCCGGAGGCGCTGCTGCCGGTGGCGGGCGCGCTGCGCGGCCGGCCCGCCGTGCTGACCGGCGACCGGCACCCGGGCCTGGGCACCGCGCCGCTGCAGGTGACCGGCGACGGCATGCGGTACGCGGACACCCGGTTCGGCCTGCTCAACGCCAACACGTCGTACACGTACACCCGCGACGAGCGCAACGCGCCCGACGCCGACCAGGACCCGGGCGAACGCCCGCGCCAGATCCTGCCGTTCGAGGGTCTGGAGCACCAGACGGTGGCCGAACTGCGCGGCGCCCGCTCGGTGACGGCGTCCTCGTACGGCAACTGGCTGTTCCACCTGCCGCAGTACGACCCGGTGCACGCCTTCGACGGCGACCCGGACACCGCGTGGGCGGAGGGCTCCGTCGCGTCGCCCGAGGGGCAGTGGCTGCGGATCGGCTTCGAGGGCAGCTACCCCATGCCGGACTCCATCGGCCTGCTGCCGCTGCCGCAGGACGGTGTGCGGGCGGCGCCGACCCGGGTGCGGGTGGAGACGGAGAAGGGGTCGGCCACCTCCTTCCTCAAGGCCAACGGCGAGAAGCAGCGGGTGAAGGCGCCCGAGGGCGGGACGTCGTGGATGAAGCTCACCATCGTCGGCTCCACCGCCGGACGTCCCGGCCTGACCGGCGCGGGCTTCGCCGAGGTCGACCTGCCCGACGTGCAGGTGACCCGGATGCTGCGGCTGCCCCGGGACGCGGAGCGGTCCACCTCCCCGGTCCAGGTGGTGTCGCTGCACCGGGCCGCCGACCCGACCGGGATGTCCCTCGCGGCCGGCGAGTCCGGCCTGCACCGGGCGTTCACCACGGGCACGGCGGGCACCTACGAGGTGTCCGCGAAGGCGGTGGCGATACCCGGCGAGGCACTGGACCGGCTGCTGTACGAGGTGGCGCCGGAGCAGCGCCGGCGCGTCCTGGCCACCGCGGACTCCACCGCGCGCCTGGGTGCCGGACTGTCGGCGCGCAACCTCACCGACGGCGACCTGACCACGGCGTGGATCGCGGGCGACCGGCCCACCATCCACCTGAGCTGGACCGGCAGGCAGGAGATCCGCGAGCTGGTGCTGCCGCCGGCCGGGGGCCTGTCCGCGCGCGCCGCCGAGGTGCACATCAGCTCCCCGGACGGCGCGGCGATCGCGTCCGTCGACGAGACCGGCATGGTCCGCTTCCCGCCGATCACCACCGACCGGCTGGACATCACCATCACCCGGGCCGCCCCGCTGACCCTGCACAACCCGGTCGTCGACGACGACCTGCAGCTGCCGGTCGGCCTGACCGAGGCGTACCTCCCGGACCTCGACGACGAGTTCCGCACCGAACAGCCCTCCGGGAACCGCGCGTTCTCCCTGGAGTGCGGCGAGGGCCCCGTGGTGGCCGTGGACGACCGGCTGTACGAGACGGCCGTGCGGGGCACCGTGCGCGACCTCACCGAGCGGCGGCAGGTCGACGTGACGCTCTGCCAGGACGGCGAGGCCGCCCCCGGACTGGAGCTGTCCGCCGGCAGGCACCGGCTGGAGGGCGGGGACGCCGGCCCGCTGGTGCTGACCGACGTCACCCTCACCCGGGGCACGGCCGAGCAGGCCGCCACGTCCGGCCGGGACCTGGAGATCCGGGACTGGCTTGGCGACCGGCGGACCGTGACCGTCGGTTCGGGCGCGGCCTCGTACCTGACGACGTACGAGAACTACAACAAGGGCTGGACGGCCACCCTCGACGGTGAGGAACTCACCCCGGTGCGGCTGGACGGCTGGCAGCAGGGCTGGCGGGTCCCGGCGGGCGCGGGCGGCACGGTGACGCTGTCCTACGGCCCGGCCACCACCTACGACGCCGCGCTGATCGGCAGCGGGGCGGGCATCGTGCTGCTGATCGGGCTGGTCCTGTGGCGCCGCAGGGCGGAGAACCCGGACGCGCCGCAGCCCGTGCCCCCGCAGCCCGGGCTGTGGCTGGGCGCGGTGGCGCTGACCCTGGTCGGCGTGGTCGTCGCCGGCTGGTGGGCGCTGCTGGTCCCGGCGCTGGCGCTGCTCGCGGCCCGGCGGCACACCCTGCTGGTGCCGGTCGCGTTCGCCTCCCTGGCGGCGGCGGGC
>NZ_JAAGMD010000305.1 GCF_010548465.1 Streptomyces sp. SID14436
CGGGCGCTGCCGCGGCGCCCGCGCGGCCAGACCTCCAGCACCTCGCCGGACGTGCCGAGCCGGGCCGCCCACCCCTCCACGGCACCGGCGAGGGTGCGCACCACGGCGGGGACCGGGCGGGGTCCGGCCGCGGCCCGGACCAGATCGCGGTGGGCGCCCAGGGCGGCGGTCAGTTCCTCCTGGTCGGCCGCGGCCTGTAGCGACCAGTACGTGCGGGCGACGACGAGGAACGGGGTGGGGGCGGGCACCACCAGCAGCGGCAGTCCCGCCACCCGGCAGGCGTCGACGAGGGTTGGGGGGACCTCGGCGTGCAGGGGGCCGAGTCCGAGCCCGAGGGCGGCGGTGCCGTGTCCGGCGAGCCGGGCGGTGTAGGCGCGGGCCTGGGCGGTCTGCCCGGTCAGGCCCATGCCGGTGGTGAGCAGGAGTTCCCCACCGGACAGGTAGGGGGTGGGGTCGGTGAGTTCGCTGACGTGGACCCCGGTGACCTCGCGGGCCGGCGGGCGGTCGGGGGTGACCGGCGCGAGGTCGTCGCCGAGGGTGCGCACCAGGACGTCGAGGGTGGGCATCGGGCGGCTCCGGAAGCGGACGGGGGTGGCGGTTCGGTTGTGCGACGCGTACGAGGAAGAGCGGAAGGTGGATGGATCGTACAAGGTGCGGCGGGTGTCCGGCTGTTTAGCGTGAGGCGATCACCCGGTCCCCGGCCCTCGGAAGGACAGTCGTGGCAGCAGACACCGCATTCCCCGCCCCGCCGACCGTGTCGCCCTCCCCGCCCCTCCTCCCCCAGCCCGAGCAGCGCCGCATCCTGCGCACCGAACTGCCCGGCCCCCGCTCCCGGGAGCTGCAGCGGCGCCGGGACGCCGCCCTGCCCGGCGGACTCGGCGTCACCCTGCCGGTGTTCGTGGACCGGGCGGGCGGTGGCGTCGTCGTGGACGTCGACGGCAACCATCTCATCGACCTCGCCTCCGGCATCGCGGTGACCAGCGTGGGCGCCAGCGCCCCCGCCGTGGTCTCCCGGGTGCGCGAGCAGGCCGGACGGTTCACCCACACCTGCTTCCTGGTGACGGAGTACGACGGCTACGTCGAGGTCGCCGAGCGGCTCAACGCGCTCGCGCCGGGCGGTCACGCCAAGCGCACGGCGCTGTTCTCGACGGGCGCGGAGGCCGTGGAGAACGCCGTCAAGATCGCCCGGGCGGCGACCGGCCGGCCCGGGGTGGTGGTCTTCGACCACGCCTACCACGGGCGCACCATGATGACGCTGGCGATGACCGCGAAGGAGGTGCCGTACCGCACCGGTTTCGGTCCGTTCCCCGGGGAGGTCCACCGCGCCCCGTACGCGTATCCGCTGCGCGGGCCGGGCGCCGAGGAGGCGCTGGCCGGGCTGGAGGCGCTGCTGGAGCGGGTGGGCGCCGGCACCGTGGCCGCGATCGTCGTCGAACCGCTGCAGGGCGAGGGCGGTTTCGTGGTGCCCGCGCCCGGCTTCCTCGCCGGTGTGGAGCGCGTGGCGCGGCGGCACGGGATCGTGCTGGTCGCCGACGAGGTGCAGACCGGGATGGGCCGCACCGGCACGGTGTTCGCCAGTGAGCACGAGGGCCTCGTGCCCGATCTGCTGTGCACGGCGAAGGCGCTGGGCGGCGGGCTGCCGCTGGCCGCGGTCACCGGCCGGTCCGAGCTGATGGAGGCGGTGGCGCCCGGCGGGCTGGGCGGCACGTACGCGGGCAACCCGGTGGCCTGCGCGGCCGCCCTGGGGGTGCTGGACATGCTGCGGGACGGGGAGCTGCTGGAGCGGGCCCGGAGCATCGAGCGGACGGTCCGCGCGCGGCTCGAACCGCTGGCGGGCGACCTGCCCCAGGTGGCCGAGGTGCGCGGTCGGGGCGCGATGATGGCCGTGGAGTTCGTCCGGCCCGGCACGGACGAACCGGATCCCGCGCTGGCCCGCGAGGTGGCCGCGCGCTGCCACGCGGAGGGGGTGATCGCCCTGGTGTGCGGCAGCTTCGGCAACGTGGTGCGGCTGCTGCCGCCGCTGGTGATCCCCGACGACCTGCTCGCCGAGGGCCTCGACGTGCTGTCCGCGGCGATCCGTGGTGCGTGCGGCGGTGCGGCGTGAGCGCGGCGGCCGAGGTCAGCCGCGACCCCCGCACCGGCGGCCGTACCCGGGGCCCGGCCGTCACCG
>NZ_JAAGMD010000356.1 GCF_010548465.1 Streptomyces sp. SID14436
TCGTAGATGCCGCCGGAGGAAGGCCGGGGCCGGGGCCGGTGCCGAGGCGCGTCCCGCGCTGGGCGGTGGCCGCGGCGACGCACCCGAGGGCGGGGACGGCGGGAGGGAACGCGGGAGCCCCCGACCCGGTGGACCGGGGTCTCGACCCGGTGGCCCGGGGCCTCGACCCGGTGGTCGGGCACCCGGATCCTCTGGCAGCGCCCGACGGGGAGGCTGACGAGGAGGCTGACGTCCCCCGGCGCGGGGAGCGGTTCGGACTCGCCCTGCGGGAGCGGATGCCGTTGTGGGTCCGCACCCGCTGCGGACTGGAGCGGCGCAATGTGATCGCGCTGACGGTGGTGTTCGTGATCGCCGTGGCCCTCGCCGCTCACCACTTCTGGTCCGGGCGGACCGAGCCGGTGCGGGCCCCCGAGGTGCTGCGGGCCGCCTCGCCGCATCCGCCGGCGGGGGAGAGCGGAGCAGGGGACGCGGAGGCGGGGCCGGCCGCCGTCTCCGGTGCCCGGCCGCCGGCCGGCTCCGCGGGCCCCGAGATCGTGGTCGACGTCTCCGGCAAGGTCCGCGACCCGGGCGTGCACCGGCTGCCCGCCGGAGCCAGGGTCGAGGACGCGCTGCGCGCGGCGGGCGGAGTACGGCCCGGCACGAAGACGGACGGGCTCAACCGGGCCAGGTTCCTGGTGGACGGGGAGCAGGTGGTGGTCGGGGGCCCGGCACCCCCGGCCGGCGCGGGCAATCCCGGTGGCCCGGGTGGCCCGGGTGGCCGGGCGGGCGCAGGACCCGTGACGCCGGTGTCGCTCAACACCGCCACCGCCGACCAGCTCGACACCCTGCCCGGCGTCGGCCCCGTGCTGGCGCAGCACATCATCGACTACCGCACCCGCCACGGCGGCTTCCGCTCGATCGACGAACTCCGCGAGGTCAACGGCATCGGCGACCGCCGCTTCGCCGACCTGCGGGACCTGGTCCGGCCATGAGGCACCCCGTCCACGCCGCCTCAGGGCACCGCCTCGGCGCGTCCCACCCCCGGCAGGAGGCACCGGCCGACCTCCGTCTCGTCGTGCCCGCACTCGCTGTGTGGGCCACGGCCGCGCTCACCCTGCACGCCACGCCCGGCCGGGTGGCGGCGGTGGCGGTGCTCGCCGGCACGGGTGCGGGCGTCCTCATGCTGCTGCACCGCAGCCGGCCCGGCGGAGACGGCGCAACCACCCGCACGGACCCTAACGTCCTGGACCGGAACGTCTTGGACCGGAACGTCTTGGACCGGAACGTCTTGGACCGGAATGTCTTGGACCGGGACGTCTCCGTCCCCACCGGGGCCCGGATCACCGCCGCCGCCGCGCTGCTCGGCATCGCCACGGCCGCCGTGGCGGCCGGTCTGCACGGCGCCGACCTGCGGCGCGGCCCGGTCCCGGATCTGGCGCGGGAGTACGCGCGGGTGACAGCGGAGGTGGAGATCACCGCCGACCCCCGGCGCGCCCGACCGGGCCCCGGTGGCGGGTTCGCCCCGCCTTCTCTCCTCATCGAGGCCGACGTGCGGACGGTGGAGCGGGCGGGCGAAGCTCCCGTCGAGGTCCGCACTCCGGTCCTGGTGATCGTGGACGACCGCTCCGCCGGACGCGACGGCGCCTCCGCCCGGGCACGCCCGGAATCTGAAGCCTCCCCCTGGCTCGCGCTCCTGCCCTCCACCCGGTTACGGGTCGAGGCACGCCTCACGCCGACGACGTCCGGCGACCGGTTCGCCGCCGTGCTGAGGACCAAGGGCGCGGGCGGGCCGGAGATCGTGGGGGAACCGTCCGGAGCGCAACGGCTGGCGGGGAGGCTGCGCGCCGGACTGCGCGAGGCCACCGACGACCTGCCCGCCGACGCCCGCGCCCTGCTGCCCGGGCTGGTCGTGGGCGACACCGCCCGGGTCCCCCCGGACCTCGACGAGGCGTTCCGGGAGACGGACCTCACCCACACGCTGGCGGTGTCCGGGGCCAACTTCACGATCCTCCTCGCCCTGTTCCTGGGCCCTCCCGGCCTCGCGCAGCAGGCCGAGCGGCGCGGACTCGCACCCCGCATCGGCCTGACACTGCGGGGGACGGCGGTACTCGGCGGGGCGCTCTCGCTCGCCTTCGTGATCGTGTGCCGCCCCGACCCGAGCGTCCTGCGGGCCGCCGCCTGCGGATCGGTGGCCCTGCTCGCGCTCGCCACCGGCCGCCGCAGATCCCTGATCCCGGCGCTGGCCGCGGCGGTCCTGCTGCTGGTCCTGTACGACCCGTGGCTGTCGCGCAGTTACGGCTTCCTGCTCTCCGTCCTGGCCACCGGCGCGCTGCTCACCATGGCCCCTCGCTGGAGCGAGGGCCTGCGGCGGCGGGGCCTGCCGCCCCGGCTCGCCGAGGCGCTGGCCGCCGCGGGCGCCGCGCAGGCG
>NZ_JAAGMD010000383.1 GCF_010548465.1 Streptomyces sp. SID14436
GCCGGCCAGGAACGCCGTCACCGCCTCGGGCGGGCCCGCCACCGCCGCCATCCGGGAGACCGGCGGGAAGCCCAGCTCGGCGCGCTCGGACAGCTCCCGCAGGGCGTGCCCCACCGGGTCCCAGCGCACCAGGGCCTGCACCGGCCGCAGCGTGGGCTCGGCGACGACCACCACCGTGCCGCCCGCCGACTGGGGCCGGACCAGGGCGGCGGCGCCGATCCAGCGGCGCAGGGCGTCCTCCCCGGCCCGCAGGTCGGGACGGTTCACCATGGCCCAGCCGTCGAGCAGCAGCGCCGCCGCGTACCCGCCCTCGGCAACCGGTTCGGCGCCCGGGGTGCTCACCACCAGCGCGGGCGAGCCGGGCACCGTGTCCAGGACCTGCTCGCGTCCCGAGGTCCGCACCGGTACCGCGGGGAAGGCCCGGCCCAGTTCCTCCGCGGTCCGCCGCGCCCCGACCACCTGGGCGCGCAGCCGGAAGCCGCCGCACTCCGGGCAGTGCCAGCCGCTCTCCTCGCGCCCGCACCAGCCGCACATGAGGTCGCCGGAGCCGGGCGCCTCCAGGGGCCCGGAGCAGTGCCGGCAGCGCGCCGGGGCCCGGCAGTTCGCGCAGGCCATCCGCGGCACGTAGCCGCGCCGGGGCACCTGCACCAGGACCGGTCCGTGCCGCAGGCCCTCGCG
>NZ_JAAGMD010000404.1 GCF_010548465.1 Streptomyces sp. SID14436
CGGCGGGAGCGCTGCGTGGGCGGGGGCGCCCGCCCGGGCAGGGCGAGGGGCGGGGCGGGCTACCGCAGTGCGGGATGCTCCGCGATCACCGTGCAGGAACCGGGGGCGATCTCGGTGAAGCCGGCGTCGCGGACCCGGGGGAGGCGGCTCGCCGTCAGGGCGGCCCAGTGGGCCGGGCCGGGGGTGCGCACGGCGAGCGGGAAGCCCGCGTCGCGCCAGGCGGCGCGGTCGTCGTCGCCGAGCTCCAACCAGGCCAGTTGCGCGCCGTGGCCCGCCTGGGCCATCGCCTTGCCGGCGGACATGTCCAGGTCCGGGTTCATCCACAGGACGGGAACGGACGGGTCCGGGGGCGCGGGCGCCTCCGGGTCGTCGAGGTCGGTGCCGGAGACCTGGAGGCGGGCCAGGTCCTTGGGCCAGCCGTCGAGGGGAACCGGCGGGAAGACGCGGACCTCGGCGGACGCGCCCGTGACCGTGAAACCCGGCAGGGCCTCCGCACGCCGCCACTCGGCACCGCGGGCCCGGCGCACCACCTTCCGGATCCGGCCGTCCTGCCAGGAGCGCACGGCGTCCGCCCACTCGCCCTCGCCCGTGGAGCGCGCGTCGGTCAGCATCAGCAGCACGGCGCGCGCGGCCGTCTCCAGCGCGTCGGTGCGGGCCGGCGGCGACGCCCGTTCGATGCGGACCACGAGGGGCAGCACGAACTGGGGCGCCGTGTCGCGGTCGCGGGAGGCGTGGCGGAAGGGACTGTCGGCGGGCTTCTGATCGGTGCTCACGGATCCAGTCTGCCAACCCGCAGGCGGGCTCCGTCAGCCCGAGCAGGAGGTCCGTTCCGCCTCGCGCCACTCGCAGACCGGGCACAGGGTGATGCCCTTGTAGGACTCCGGGTACTCGGTCGGCTCCCGGCACAGCACGCACTCCGCGTACGGCGGGCCGTCGGCCCGGGGCGGGCGGGCCGCGTCGATCAGGCAGTAGTCGTCGGTGCCGGCCGCGGCCTGGGCGCCGGTTCCCGTGACGGTGTCGGTGTCGCTCATGTGTCCAGCGTAGGACGCTCAGCGGCGTCCGCCCCGCGCGGCGATGAGGTCGGAGACCTTCACGAAGCGGTAGCCCCGCCGGCGCAGTTCGGGGACGACCGTGCGGACCGCCCGCTCGGTCGCGGGGGCCGCGCTGCGGGTGCAGTGCAGGACCACCACCGAGCCGGGCCGTACGCCGTCCAGCACCTGCCGGGCCACGGCGTCGGGGTCGGTGGCGAAGGCGTCGCCGCCGACCACGTCCCACTGCACGGCCGTGACACCGGTCGGGGTCAGCGCCTTGAGCGCGGCCCGGTCGTAGCAGCCGCCGGGGAACCGGAAGTACGGCATGGGGTCGGCGATCCCGACCTCGCGGAACGCGGTGTAGGCGCGCTCCACGTCGGCCCGCATCCGCTCGCGCGGGACGGTCGGCAGGCCGTAGCAGTCCCCGGTGAAGGCGTAGTGGCTGTAGGAGTGGTTGGCGACCTCGAACAGCGGGTCCCGGCCGAGGGCGCGGGCCTGGTCGGGGTACTCCTCGGCCCACCGGCCGGTCATGAAGACGGTGGCCGGGACCCGGAGCCTGCGCAGGGTGGCGATCAGCGCGGGGTTGTCGAAACGCTCACCCGCCGCCGCCCGCGGGCCCTGGTCGGCGGTCATGTCGGCGTCGAAGGTGAGGGCGACCGTGCGTTCCCCGGTGCGCGGGGCGTTCTCGAACACCGGTGTCAGGCCCGCCGGCCCGGGGGCCAGGGTGGGCCGGTGCGGCGAGGGTGCCGCGGAGGGGGCGGACGGCGCGGGG
>NZ_JAAGMD010000437.1 GCF_010548465.1 Streptomyces sp. SID14436
CCCCGCCCGGTCCGCCACCCCGGCCCGCAACCCGCGGGACGCCGGGCGCCGGGGCCGTCGGCCGGCGGGTCCGCGCGCCAGGGTCGGCAGGGCGTGAACGGCCGGCACCGGACCCTGTGGGTCCGGTACGGGTCCCCTCGTCCCACCTGCGCAGATTGTGGGCTCCGGCCCCCCGATGCGCCGGATGGTGCGACCATAGGGCATGCTGTGGAACAGGACGGCGAGGCGAGGGGATAGATGAGCGCGGAGTTCGGCGGTCGGACCGGCAGGCAGGGCAAACTCACCCAGTGGCTGCGCGGACGCCGACCGAAACCGGCAGCTGACGAAGGCGGCCGCGAGGCCCTGCTGCTCGCCGCGGCCGGTGCGGGACTGCCCCTCGCGCCCGCCGCCCACCCGGCCGGATACCGCTGCTCCTGCGACCGCGTCGGCTGTCCCACCCCGGCCCGGCACCCGGTGTCCTTCGCCTGGCAGACGCAGTCCACGACGGACCGCGCCCAGATCGAGCGCTGGGCCCGACATCAGCCGCAGGCCAACTTCATCACCGCGACCGGCATGGTGCACGACGTCCTCGACGTGCCCCTCGATGCCGGTCGCGAGGCGTTGGAGCGGCTGCTCGCCGCCGGGGTCGAGGTGGGTCCCGTCGCCGAGAGCGACGACGGCCGGATGCTGTTCTTCACCCTCACCCGCGGCACACCCGAGGACGAGGACGAGTGGTGGCCGTGCGAGCTGGACTGCCATCCCGAGACCATGGACGAGCATCCGGGACTGCGCTGGCACTGCCGCGGGTCCTACGTCCTGGTACCGCCCGCCCGGCTGCCCGGTGACGACGGCCGGTCCGTGCACTGGGTACGCGGCCCCGAGCATCCGCTGCCGGAGCCGCTCAGCCTGCTGGAAACCCTCACCGACGCGTGCGCCCGGCACGTCGGCGCCCAGTCCGACCAGGCCCACACCGCCTGGCCCCTGCGCCGCTGACCCCACCGGCCACCGGCCCACGCCCCACCGCACGCCCCGCATCACCGCACGGCATGGCCCGCGCCCCACCGCACTTCAGCACGGCCGTCACGCCCCACCGCACGACCCGCATCACCGTACGGCATGGCCCGCGCCCCACCGCACTTCAGCTCGGCCCGGTCGCGCCCCACCGCACGACCCGCATCACCGTACGGCATGGCCCGCGCCCCACCGCACTTCAGCTCGGCCCGGTCGCGCCCCACCGCACGACCCGCATCACCGTACGGCATGGCCCGCGCCCCACCGCACTTCAGCTCGGCCCGGTCGCGCCCCACGGCCCGGCCCGCCCCACCGCACGGCATGCCCCCACGCCGCACCACCGCACGGCCACGCGCAGCCGCCGCCCCCCGGCCACTGCCGGCCCCGCTCTACTCCCCCTTGGCCGACGTCAGCCCCTGGGTCCGCCCCAGGACGCGCACCGCGGCCTCCGCCGCGTCGCCGGCCGGGGTCAGGGCCGCCCCGTTGGAGAGGAACTCCATCGTGAGGGACTGCCCGATGTCACCCGTGGTCAGCGCGAGGACGTTCTTGTTCGGGGTCGGTACGGACGTCCCGGCCGCCGCCGTCTGCTTCTCGAAGTGCCGCGTGGTGAAGAACACCAGCGCCCCGCCGTCCCGGGTGCGCAGCGCCAGCGGCGCGTAGTCGCCGTTCGTCACCGGCTCGTCGATGTACTGGGTGGCCAGTCCCGGCCGCGCGGCCTGCTTGGTGCGCACCGACCGCCACCCGCTGGTGTGCGGGCCCTCGGCGAACGCGTCCCCGCCGTCCTTCAGGTACGTGGCGTACTGCCGGCCCAACTCGCCCGGCGGTACGGCCAGATCGGTGGAGTTGGCGGGGACGGCCTCGGCCCAGCCGTCGGCGTCGGTCTTGAACTCCGGTACGGCGTCCGGGGCGACCAGCGTGAGGTAGGCGGCCTGCCAGGTGTCGTCCACGCCGTCCCGGGTGAACACCAGCAGCCAGCGGTTGTCGCCGCCCTTGTTGCCGGCCGCGTCGGCGACGAACCAGCGGGGCCAGCCCGCCTTCTTGGGGATGGTGAAGCGCGCGTCCGACAGCCGCAGCGGCGTGTGCTGCGGGTTGCCGTCCGGGTTGTTGGCCCGCCCCGCCTTCAGCCGTGCCGCGTCGATGTCGGCGAGCGCGCCGGTGGTGTACTCGGCGTCCAGGGAGCCGTCGAACGCCTTGTCCGCCTTGTTGTAGGCGGTGGTGAAATCCTGGAGGGCCTTCGCGGCCTCGTCCTGGGTGGTGGCCGGGCGCACCTCCCGCTCGCCGTGCACGACGACGCACCCGCTCGCCGTCAGCGACAACACGGTCACCGAGGCCGCCAGCAACACGCTCCGGTCCAGCCCGCGGAGCCTTCGAAGGCCGAGATCCCTGCTCATCCGGTTCCTTCACCTTCCCCTTCCCGGAGGCGAACCCTACCGGGGCGGCCGGGGGTGCGAACGCCGGGACCGGCGACAGCGGCCACACCGTGACATCCCGCACCCGGCCGCCCCGGTGGAGCCCCCGCCCCGCCGCCTGGAAGCCCCCGCCCCGCCGCCTGGGAGCCCCAGCCCTACCGCCTGGAAGCCCCCGCCCCGCCGCCCGGGAGCCGTCGCCCCGCCGCCCGGGAGCCG
>NZ_JAAGMD010000460.1 GCF_010548465.1 Streptomyces sp. SID14436
CGGGCGCGACGCCGCCGCCCGCCCCTCCCCGACGCCCGGCGCCGGACGGGACGAGGGCGGACCGTCCTGGGCCGGTGCCGACGGCGCCGCCTCCCAGGGCGCCCTGCGCGGCCGGCTGCACAACAGCGCCTCCGGCCTGTGCGTCGCGGTCGTCGGGGGCCGGGCCGCCGAGGACGCCGAGACCGAACTGGCCACCTGCTCCTCGGCCGCCGTGCAGCAGTGGACCTACGAGGGCGACGGCCTGCTGCGCAACGTCGCCCGGCCCGACCTGTGCCTGGACTCACGCCTCGGCTACGCCGTCCGCCTCACGCCCTGCACCGACGGGGACGGCGCGCGGGCCCGGGCCATGCGGTACGACTTCACCGTCCGGGGCGCCCTGATCCCCCGCTCGGACCAGGGCCTGGCCCTCGCCCCCGCCGCCACCGACGGCTCCGGCGCCCTCGTCCTGAAGAACCGCACCGACGACGACCCGCAGCGCTGGGCGCTCGACAGCGCCGCGCCCGACCTGCGGATGAAGGCCGTCACCTGGGACACCGAGGCCGCCACCCCGCCTCCGCCCGCACCGGAGCCCGCCCCCGCCACCGCCACGCCGTCGAGCCCTCCGGCCCCGGCCCCGTCGGCCACCGCGTCCCGGCCGTCCCCGTCCGTCCCGGCGTGCCCCGACGGGGGCACGTGCACGGGCGACGGCCGGGACGGCGGGTACGGCCACGGCTACGGAGACGGCCGCGGGCACCACCACCACGACCACGGCCCCGACCGCCGCCGGCGCTGACGCGGCCCGCCCCTCCGGCCGCCCCTCCGGCCCGCCCCTCCGGCCGCCCCTCCGGCCCGCGCCGGGCTCAGGCGTCGTCGCCCCGTACCGTCAGCTCCGCCCAGATGGTCTTGCCGTCGGCCGTGTGCCGGCTGCCCCAGCGCTGGGTGAGCTGCGCGACCAGCAGCAGCCCCCGGCCGCCCTCGTCCCACGTCTTGGCCCGGCGCAGGTGCGGCGCCGTGTGACTGGTGTCGGAGACCTCGCAGATCAGGGTGGCCGCGTCGTGGATCAGCCGCAGCCGGATGGGCGGCGCCCCGTACCGGATGGCGTTGGTGACCAGTTCGCTCACCACCAGCTCGGCGGTGAACGACGCCTCGGTCAGCGACCAGGCGGCGAGCTGCTCCAGGGCCTGCTTCCGGATCGGAGCGACGAGCGCCGGGTCCGCGGGGATGTCCCAGGTCGCCACCTGCGCGGACGGCAGTCCGCGCGTGCGGGCCAGCAGCAGGGCCACGTCGTCGGCGGCGCCGCCCGGGGTGAGCAGGGTGTGCAGGACCCGGTCGCACGCCTCGTCGAGCGATCCGGTGGTCGCCTGCGACAGTGCCTCGCGCAGCAGCAGGCGGCCCGCGTCGGCGTCCCGGACCCGCGTCTCGACCAGTCCGTCGGTGTAGAAGCCCAGCACGCTGCCCTCGGCCAGCTCCAGCTCGGCGGACTCGAAGGGCAGCCCGCCCAGGCCCAGCGGCGGGCCGTGCGGCAGGTCGATCTCCTGGGCCGGCCCGCCGCCCGGGGTGACCAGGACGGGCGGGGGGTGCCCGGCCCGGGCCAGGGTGCAGCGGCGCGACACCGGGTCGTACACCGCGTACAGGCAGGTCGCGCCGACCTCCCCGGTGGCGGCGTCGGCACCCGACTCCTGGGAGAGGTGCAGGACCAGGTCGTCGAGGTGGGTGAGCAGTTCCTCGGGGGCCAGGTCGATGTCGGCGAGGGTGCGCACGGCGGTGCGCAGCCGGCCCATCGTCGCCGACGCCTGGATGCCGTGCCCGACGACCTCGCCGACGACCAGGGCGACCCGCATCCCGGACAGCGGGATCACGTCGAACCAGTCGCCTCCCACCCCCGACTGGGCGGCCGGCAGGTAGCGGGTCGCCGCGTCCACCGCGGCCGTGCGCGGCAGATGACGGGGGAGCAGGCTCCGCTGGAGCGTCAGCGTGGTCTCCCGCTCCCGGGAGTAGCGGCGGGCGTTGTCGATGCAGACGGCCGCGCGCGCGGTGACCTCCTCGGCCAGCAGCACGTCGTCGTGGGTGAAGGCGTCGGGGTGGCGGTACCGGGTGAAGGCCGCCACGCCGAGCGTCGTGCCGCGGGCCTGGAGCGGCACCGACATCATCGAGTGGACGCCGTACTGCCGCACCTGGCTCGCCCGGGCCCGGTCCACCGCGAGCCACGGGTCCAGGTCGCCAGAGTCCACCGAGGCCACGATGCTGTGGCCGGCGATCAGCGAGTCGGCCTGCGGCGCGGCGGACGGGTAGACGACGACCTGGCCGGTGTCGGCGACCGACTCGGGGCTGCCCGGGGTGCGGGAGTGGTGGGCGACCCGGCGCAGCGACACGGGGGCGGCGAGCGGGCCGCCGGGGTCCCCGCCGGGCTCCAGGGGCTCCAGCAGGTCGACGCTGACGAAGTCGGCCAGTGCGGGCACGCAGACCTCGGCCAGCTCCTGCGCCGTGCGGGCCACGTCGAGGGTGGTGCCGATGCGGATGCTGGCCTCGTTGACCAGCAGGAGCCGTTCCCGCGCCCGGTACTGCTCGGTGAAGTCGTGGGCCGTCACGCAGACGCCCCGCACCCGCCCGGAGTCGTCGGTGAGCGGCGCGAGCCGGGCCAGCCAGGCCTGCGCGCGGCTCGCGCCGGTCGCTTTCATGTACGTCTGCATGTCGTGGCCCCGGCCGGTCCGCAGCACCGTCGTCAGGTGCTGCTCCAGCTCGGAGTGCTGCGTCCGGCCCCCGACCTCGGTGGGCCGCAGCCCCCGCAGGTGGTCGGCGGGCAGGCCGAGGAGGTCGGCCATGGCGTCGTTGACGCCCCGCAGGCGCAGCGCCCGGTCGAAGACCATGGTGGCGCAGGGGGACTGGAAGACGGCCGCCCGCACCAGCGGGTCGTCGGGCAGCTCCTGGTCGCCGGTGTCCAGCGGGGTGACCGCGAGCCAGTCGCCGGCCCCGCCGTCCTCGGTGATGCGCCGGTGCGCCAGCACCCACACGGTGACGGTGCCGCCGTCCCGGTGCCGGAGGGTCACCGTGCCGTCCCAGCGGGTCTCCTCCGTGGGCCGGGGCATGCGCGCGCCGTCCGCCAGCAGGGCGGCGACGGGGCGGCCGACGACCTCCTCGGCCGTGTGGCCGAGCAGGTTCCTGGCCCCCTCGTTCCACTGCGTGAGCGTGCCGTCGGCGGCGATGACGGCCCGGGCCGTCACGGAATCGTCGAACGGGTCGTCCGGCTTCATCGTCGCCACTCCATCGCGCCACTCACCGTGAGCTGGTGCCTCGCCTGGGGTCCAGCCTAGAGCCTGAAGGGCGGTTCCCGCCGCACCCGCGGAGGGCGGCAGGTCCGGGGCCCGCCCCGGCGGGCGCCCGACGGTCCCGGGGGCCGGGACACCACGGCACGCGGTCCGCCTGCCGCGCCCCGCACCACGCGCCGGGCGAGTCCGCTGCCATGTCTCCGCTCTTGTCAGGTACCCCTCCGCACTCCATGTGACCTGGGCATATTTACGAGTAAGTACCTGCGCGGTACCGTGAAGGCATGCCAGCTCTCAACGTGGAGTTCAGCGACCGCGAGCTCGAGGACCTGCGGCAGATCGCCAAGGAGCGCGGTACCTCGATGAAGGCGCTCGTCCGGGAGGCCGCCGCGGCCGACATCGCCCGCCACCGCGCGCTGCAGGAGGGTGCGGAGGCCTTCCGCCGGTTCTTCGCGTCCCATGCCGAGGAGTTCGCCGCCGCCTTCCCGGACGACGAACCGCGCGCCAAGGACGAAGGACGGGCCGCCTGACCGATGGCACCCGTGCTGCACATCGACGTGCCCTGGCTGCTCCAGCGGCACGAGGAGGTCCTCCCGGATCAGCCCGTCATCAACGACTTCTCCGCGCTGGTGGCCGCCGTGGCCCGGCACCGCGTCGACCCGCCCCGTCTGGGCGTCGACTCGGATCCCGCCTGGCGGGCCGCCGCGCTGCTGCACAGCCTCACCGTGCTCAGGCCGCTGCCGTCGGCGAACGCGCGGTTCGCCTGCGCGACCGCCGTGGCCTACATGTTCGTCAGCGGCGTCGGCATCGACCCGCCGTACGGCGCGCTCGTCGACCTGGCCCGCGACCTGATGATCGGCGCGGTCGACGTGTACGGCGCGGCCGACCGGCTGCGTTCCTGGCAGATCTGACGCACCGGCCGGTCCGCGCGCCGGCGCCCGCCCGGCAGGCGGCACGCCCGGTCCTCCCGTGTGCGGCCGCCGGCCGAGGGCGGGAGAGCGGGGCCGGC
>NZ_JAAGMD010000492.1 GCF_010548465.1 Streptomyces sp. SID14436
ACGCGCAGGGTCGGCCCCGGCGCACCACCCGCCGCTTCCCGCTGTTCACCCGGGACACCGCGCGCCCGGAGGGCGGTGGCCGGGCGGCGGCCGGCGACGCCCCCGCGCCCGCCCGGCAGTGGCCGATCCTGGCCGTGCTGCTCACGGTGGGACTCGGGCTGCTGCTGACCGCGTTCGACCTGTTCCGGCTCGGCACCCTGCTGATCGGGGTGGCCCTGCTCGCCGGTGCCGTGCTGCGCTGGGTGGTGCCGGACGTCGGCATGCTCGCCGTGCGCTCCCGGTTCACGGACATCGTCACGTACGGGGTGCTCGGCACGGGGATCGTGGTGCTGGCGCTGATGGTCCAGCCGGATCCCAAGCTGCAGATCCCGTTCCTGAAGGACCTGCTGCACTTCACCGTCAGCTCTTAGGGCCTCCAGCGACAGCGGCCCGCCCTCACCCCCGTGAAGGACGGGCCGCCGTCGGGAACCACCTTCCGGCAGGCGAACGGCCTGTTCAACGGCTGCCGGTCCGCTGTGGCACGGAAGTGACCGTTCCGCTACGGGTCCCGGAACCCCCGGACCGACCCGCGACCTTCGCCTCCGGGCGGACGGGGGCGCGGAGGCGGATGTCCTGACAGGGGCGTGGTTGTCGCCCCAAGGGGCGCAAGGCCGGGCTGTGCGGTCAGCTCGGACAAAGGGGATGTTGCTGGGCGTTCTCCGCGCTTGTGCCGGGTTTCGTTCGGAACAGGGGGTCGCCGGTGGGACACTGGACCGCAAGCGAGTAGGCGTGCGACGGTGCACGCCCGCGCCCTGACGCTCCCGTGCGCCCCCACCCCGGGAACTGAGATCCTGACTGGCGGCATCCCTGTGGGTAGCCAGACCGCGACTCGGCTTAAGGGCACCATGCGCGAGGGAAATACCAGCACGTACCGGGGGGAAGAGGGGGGAAGCAATGGCTCGTTGGAAGGCCTTGCCTGAGGAGCTCGATCCGCAGATCAGGGAGTTCACCAGCCAGCTCAGGCGGGTGGTGGACCGCAGCGGCCTGAGCGTCGCGTCGGTCTCCGACCGGACGGGCTACAGCAAGACGTCCTGGGAGCGTTATCTCAACGGCCGGCTGCTCGCGCCCAAAGGCGCCATCGTGGCCCTGGCCGAGGTCACCGGCACCAACCCGATGCACCTGACCACCATGTGGGAGCTCGCCGAGCGCGCCTGGAGCCGCTCGGAGATGCGCCACGACATGACCATGGAAGCGATCCGCATCTCCCAGGCGCGCGCCGCGCTCAGCGAGCTGGCGGGGCCGGGCGGGGGCGGCAGGTCCCGCAAGGGCGGCGCCGCGGTCCGGCCGGGAGTGGCCGGTCCGGCCGGGGTCTCGCCGTCC
>NZ_JAAGMD010000518.1 GCF_010548465.1 Streptomyces sp. SID14436
GCGCCGTCGTACGGCGGCCGGGCTCCCGGAACGGCACTCCCGCCACCCCGGCGACGGGCGCGTACGGCACTCACGGCACCATCACGGGCATGGACACGCACTCTCCGCCGCGCCCCGCCCCGGCCGCGGCTCCGCCCAGCGCGGGGCCCGCCCACGACCTGCGGCACCACGGCGACGCCGAGGTCCGCGACAGCGGGGCCGCCCTGGTCGACCTGGCCGTGAACGTCCGCGCGGACACTCCCCCGGCCTGGCTGCGCGAGCGCATCGCCGCCTCCCTGACCGGGCTGGCCGCCTACCCCGACGGACGGGCGGCCCGGGCGGCGGTGGCCGCACGGCACGGGGTGCCGGCCGAGCGGGTACTGCTGACAGCGGGGGCGGCGGAGGCGTTCGTCCTGCTGGCCCGGGCCCTGCCGGCGCGCCGCCCGGTGGTGGTGCACCCGCAGTTCACGGAGCCGGAGGCGGCGCTGCGCGACGCCGGGCACACCGTGGACCGGGTGCTGCTGCGGGAGGCGGACGGGTTCCGCCTGGACCCGGCGGCGGTGCCCGAGGACGCGGACCTGGTGGTCGTCGGCAACCCGACGAACCCGACGTCGGTGCTGCACCCGGCCGCCGCGCTCGCCGGGCTCGCCCGGCCCGGGCGGACGCTGGTCGTCGACGAGGCGTTCATGGACGCGGTGCCGGGCGAACGGGAGACGCTGGCCGGGCGGACGGACGTCCCGGGGCTGGTGGTCCTGCGCAGCCTCACCAAGACGTGGGGACTGGCCGGGCTGCGGATCGGCTACGTGCTGGCGGCGCCGGAGACCGTGGCGGCACTGGAGCGGGCGCAGCCGCTGTGGCCGGTGTCCACACCGGCGCTGGTGGCGGCTCAGGCCTGCGTGGAGGGGCCCGCCCTGGCGGAGGCCGAGCGTGCCGCCCGGCGCGTGGCCGCGGACCGCGCCCATCTGGTGGCGGGACTGCGGCGGCTGTCCCCGCACGGCGTGCGGGTGGTGCCGGACGCCGAGGGCCCCTTCGTGCTGGTCCGGCTGCCGGACGCGGCCACCGTACGGGCCCGGCTGCGCGACCTCGGCTACGCGGTGCGCCGCGGGGACACCTTCCCCGGCCTCGACCGGGAGTGGCTGCGCCTCGCCGTGCGCGACCGGGAGACGGTGGACGGCTTCCTGGCGGCGCTGGAACGGGCGCTGGGGTCGGGCTGAACTGAGTTCCTGGGGCGGCGGGTTGGGCTCGCCCGGAACGCGGTGCCGCCTGTCGGCCCCCGGCGGTCCAGCAGTCCGGCAGTCCGGCGGTGAACCGGGAACGGCCGCCGCGGGGAGGCCGCCGCAGGGAGGCAGCGGCCAGGAGATAGCGGCCGGGAGACGGCGGCCGGGCGGTCCCGCCCCGGGACAGGGACGGGACCGGCACGAATCCGGGGGCGGGACGGACGAGCCCAGGGACCCAACGGCACGGAGCCGGCACGAATCCGGTCGACCGGACGGACGAGCCCACGGACCCAACGGCACGGAGCCGACCGCCGGACGAACCCCGGGGCCCGACGGGACGGAGGCGACCGCCCGGCGGGACTCAGGACGGGCCGTCCCCCGGGGGCCACGCCGCACCATGGACCGTGGCCGAGGAACCGTCGAGCCGTCGACCGTCGGATCCGTCAGCCGTCGAGCCGTCGACCGTCGGATCCGTCGAGCCGCGCTCCGGGCGCGTCCGGAGCCGCCCGGTCCGGGGGC
>NZ_JAAGMD010000547.1 GCF_010548465.1 Streptomyces sp. SID14436
CCACACCCAGCCCGACCCCGAGCCCGAAGCCGCCCCCGGCGCCCACGCCCGCCCCGGCACCGACGCCGACCCCCACACCTCCGGCCCCGCAGCCGCCCCCGCCCCCGCCGCCCGTCCCGGCGGTCCACCAGTGGAGCCGGCTCTCGTACGACATCCTGGGCGACGGCACCGCCCCGGAGATGCGGATCGGTGCGAGCAGCTGGGTGTGGCAGCGCTCGGGCCTGTCCATCGCCGGCCGGCGGCACGCGCACGGCGTCACCGTGCACGGCCGGTCCTCGGTCACCATCGACCTCAACCGCCCCTGCACCGCCTACGACGCGCTGGTCGGCGTGGACGACCTGAGCATGAAGCTGGGCAGGGTCACCTTCTCGGTGCACGCCGACGGGGCCCGGCTGTGGAACTCCGGCGTCGTCGAGGGCGGCGATCCGGCGGTGCCGGTGCACGTCGACCTCACGGGACGCGAGACCGTCCGGCTGGTCGTCGAACCGGTCAGCCCCTTCGACGGCGTGGCCCTGGCGGACTGGGCGGAGTCCCGCTTCACCTGCGGCTGAGCAGCGGCCGGGGTCTTTCGTCCGGATCAGGCCGGATCAGGGAGCGGGGTCCGGTGATGGGGGCACCTCCCACGCCGTTCAGGCACTGGGGGAGGCTCGCAAGGCGGAGGAGGGCGGCAGGGCGGGCGGAGCCCTGACAACCGACGACCACGCGGCGAGGCGCGGTGCCGGGGCCCGCGAGCCCGGCATGATCCGAACGAGAGGCCCTAGCCGCGGCCGCCCGCGCCGGCGCCGAGTGCGCCGCGGCGGGGGGCGATCCCGCCCGGGACCGC
>NZ_JAAGMD010000571.1 GCF_010548465.1 Streptomyces sp. SID14436
CCGCCGCGCCCAGCCCCTCCGGGCGGGCGGACGGCACGGCCGGGCAGGCGGCCAGGGTCATCACCAGCCGGGCCACGACCCCCGCGACGACCGCCGCGAGCGCGCCCCGCGTCCAGGAGTCGTCGTAGGCCCGGGCCAGCGCGGCCGTCTGGGCCGCCAGCACCAGGACCAGGGTGATCACCCCGAACGGACCGATGTCCGACTGCTTCATGATCCGCAGCGCGTCCTCGGCCGGCTTCCTGCTGCCGAGCCCGTCCGCGGTGTCGGCGAGCCCGTCCAGGTGCAGCCCCCGGGTCAGCGCGGCCGGCACGGCGACGGAGGCGACGGCGGCCAGCGCGGCCCCCGAACCGAGGAACAACAGCAGCAGTCCGGCGGCGGCGGCCACCGCGCCGACCACCAGCCCGGCCAGCGGGGCACAGAGCATCCCGGCGCGGGCCGCCGGGCGGTCCCAGCGGGTGACCCGGACGGGGAGCACGGTGAGGGTGCCGAAGGCGAACCGGAGGCCGTCGGCCGGGGAAGCGGAGAGGGGCGCGGGCACCGGCGCAGATTACCCGGTGGTCAGCAGGGCAGCCCCGGCGGGCATGGATAAAGTGCGCATATGGGACATTGGTTGGAGCGGAACATCATCGAGCCGGGCAAGCTGCCGCTGCTCCTCGCGCTCGCCGCCTTCGTCCTCACCTTCGTCATCACCCGGGTCATCACCCGCCTGATCCGCGCGGGCAAGGGCCCCTTCGGCAACGTGAAGGCCGGCGACCTGCACATCCACCACGTCGTGCCCGGCGTCATCCTCACCGTCATCGGCGGCTTCGCCGCGGTCGCGGGCGGACGGCACGGCTTCGGCTTGGCCGTCGCCGCCGTGGTCTTCGGCATCGGCGCGGGCCTGGTCCTCGACGAGTTCGCGCTGATCCTCCACCTCGACGACGTCTACTGGAGCGAGGAGGGCCGGCAGAGCGTCGAGATGGTCGTCCTGACCGCCGCCCTGGTCGGCCTGCTGCTGGGCGGCTTCTCCCCGTTCGGCGTCGACGACCTCACCGCGGACGAACAGCAGAACCGCGCGAACGTCATCTCCACCGTGACGGCGAACTTCCTCTTCGCCCTCATCGCCCTGAGCAAGGGAAAGGCGCGCATCGCCGTCTTCGGCGTGGTCGTCCCCGTCATCGCCCTGATCGGCGCGATCCGGCTGGCCCGCCCCGGCTCCCCGTGGGCCAAGCGGTTCTACCGGCGCCGCCACCGGGCCCGCGCCAAGTCGGTGCTGCGGGCCTATCACCACGACCTGCGGTGGTCCGGCCCCCGGCGGGCCGTGCAGGACTGGATCGGCGGCAAGCCCGATCCGGACCCGCCACGCTCCCTCGAACACCGGTGAGCCCGCTGGCCGCGCGGGGCGGACCGTTCGGGCGGGCTCCCGGCTGCCGCCTCCGGTCAGGACCGGAGGTCCGGTGCCTCGGACGCCTCGGCCGGTGCCGCTTCCGGCTCCGTCGCTTGCGCCTCCCCGGCCGGGTCCGCCTTCCCGGGCCGCGGTTCCTCCCGCTCCGGCAGCTCCGCGGCCAGCGCGGACGCCGCCTGCACCAGGGGGAGGGCCAGCAGGCCGCCCGTGCCCTCGCCGACCGTGACGCCCTGGGTCAGCAACGGCTCCAGCGCCATCCGGTCCAGCGCCTTGGCCTGCCCGGGCTCGCCGCTGTCGTGGGCGGCCAGCCACCAGTCCGGCGCACGGAACGCCACCCGCTGGCCCACCAGCGCGCACGCCGCCGTCACCACGCCGTCCAGCACGACCGGCAGGCGCCGCACCGCGGCCTGCAGCAGGAAGCCCGTCATCGCGGCGAAGTCCGCCCCGCCGACCGTCGCCAGCAGCCGCAGCTGGTCACCGAGCACCGGCCGGGCCCGCCGCAGCGCGTCCCGGATCGCCGCGCACTTGCGCATCCAGGCCAGATCGTCGATGGCCAGGCCGCCGCGTCCGGTCACCACCGAGGCGTCCGTCCCGCACAGGGCCGCGACCAGCACTCCCGCCACGGTGGTCCCGCCCACGCTCACATCGCCCAGCACCACCAGGTCCGTACCGGAGTCGGCCTCCTCGTCGGCCACCGCGACCCCGGCCCGGAACGCCGCCTCGGCCTCCGCGAGGGTCAGGGCGTCCTCGCGGTCGACGCGACCACTGGCCCGCCGCACCCGGTGCCGCACGACGTCGGCCGGCAGCGACGCGGGGTCGCAGTCCAGGGCCATGTCGACCACCCGCACCGGCACGCCGAGCCGCCGGGCCAGCACGGCCACCGGACGGCCGCCCTCCAGCACGTCCCGCACCAGCTCCACGGCGCTGCCCGCCGGACGGGCCGACACCCCCAGCTCGGCGATGCCGTGGTCCCCGGCGAAGAGCACCACCCGCGGCCGCTCGACCGGCCGCACCGGCACCGCGGACTGCGCGGCCGCCAGCCACTCGCCCAGGTCGTCGAGCCGGCCCAGCGAACCGGGCGGCACCGCCAGGCGTTCCCGGCGCGCCTCCGCGTCACGGCGCACTCCGCCGTCCGGGCGCTCGATCAGATCGGTGAAGTCGTCGAGATTAAGCGAGCTCATTCGCCGAACAGTACCGGCCCGGCTCGAACAGGACCCGGCCCCGGCCCGCCCCTCGGCCGGGTCCCGCAGCCACCACGCCACCCCGGCGCCGTTGCACCCCCTGGAGCCGTCCGGTACGTAATGCTTTGCGGTGGATTGCCGTACGCCCACCGCAACGGGAGCCGCCCATGTCCGTCCTGCCGCCCGTGCCCCCCGTACCGCCCGTGCCCCCCATGCCCCCGGTTCCCCCCGCCCGCCCGGCGCCGCCGCTGCCCGCGGCACCTCCCGTCGTCCCCGCGCCGG
>NZ_JAAGMD010000593.1 GCF_010548465.1 Streptomyces sp. SID14436
CGCCTCCTCGCGCGCGGCGACGGGACGGCCGGCCGAGGCGCCGCCGTCCTCCGTGTCCCGGGGCTCGTCCGGACCGTCGGCCGCGGCCTCGGCGTCGCCGCGCACCCGCTCCTCGGCGCCGTCCCGGGTGCTCCGCTCAGCCGACACTGCGCTCCGCCGCCTCGACCACGTTGACCAGCAGCTGGGCCCGGGTCATCGGGCCGACGCCGCCGGGGTTCGGGGAGATCCAGCCGGCCACCTCCGCCACGTCGGGGTGGACGTCGCCGACGATCTTCCCCTCGGCGCTGCGGGAGACACCGACGTCCAGCACGGCCGCCCCCGGCTTGACGTCCTCCGCCCGGATCAGGTGCGCGCTGCCCGCGGCGGCCACGATGATGTCGGCGCGCCTGAGGTGGGCCGACAGGTCACGGGTGCCGGTGTGGCACTGGGTCACCGTGGCGTTCTCGCTGCGCCGGGTCAGCAGCAGCGGCATCGGACGGCCGATGGTGACACCGCGGCCGACGACCACGACCTCGGCGCCCTTGATCTCCACGCCGTAGCGGCGCAGCAGGGTCAGCACGCCGTTCGGGGTACAGGGCAGCGGCGCGGGCTCGTTGAGCACGAGGCGGCCGAGGTTCATCGGGTGGAGGCCGTCGGCGTCCTTGTCCGGGTCCATCAGTTCGAGGATGCGGTTCTCGTCGATGCCCTTGGGCAGCGGCAGCTGGACGATGTAACCGGTGCACGCCGGGTCCTCGTTCAGCTCCCGGACGACCGCCTCGATCTCGTCCTGCGTGGCCGTGGCCGGCAGCTCGCGCTGGATGGAGGCGATCCCGACCTGCGCGCAGTCCCGGTGCTTGCCGGCGACGTACTTCTGGCTGCCGGGGTCGTCCCCCACGAGGACCGTGCCGAGGCCGGGCGTGACCCCCTTCTCCTTCAGCGCCGCCACGCGGGCGGTCAGATCGGTCTTGATCGCGGCTGCGGTGGCCTTGCCATCGAGAATCTGGGCGGTCATGCCCCCCATCCTCGCGGATGACGGGCCCCCGGTTCCAATCAGCCCGCAGCACGCCGCGGCAGCAACGTCCGCGAACGCGCATCGGGCGACCGCGGCCGGGTCCTCCCGCCCCGGTCCGCACGGGTTCCGCCCCCGGTCCGGTCAAGATCGATGATGTTGCACTTGCACAACACCTGCGGCACGCGGCTGGACAAGTAAGAGAAAGGTCAAGAACGATGAACCCCAGAAGTGCCGCGGGCAGAACCGGGGGGACGGACCGCAACCACAGGACTTCCTCCGAGCCGTGCACGCGTCGTCCCCGCACGAGCGACAACGGAGGAAGGACCGCCATGAGTTTCGGCGACCCGAACAACCCCTACGGGCAGCCGCCCCAGCAGCCCCAGCAGGGCTACGGCCAGCCGCCCCAGTACCCCGGCACCCCCCAGCAGGGCTACGGCTACCCGGCGGCCCCGGCCTACGGCGGCCCGCCGCCCGTGCAGACGCCGATGCCCGGCACCGTGAAGGCCGCCCGCATCATGCTGTACGTCCTGGGCGGATTCCAGGTCATCGGCGGCCTGTTCATGATGCTCGCCACCAGTTGGTTCACCGAGTACTTCGAGGACCTCGCCAACGACGACCCGTCCATCTCCGCCGAGGACGCCGACCGGGTGGCCAGCATCGGCGCGGGCGTGATGATCGTCTTCGGCGCGCTCGTGATCGGCTTCGCCGTGTGGGCCATCGTCACCGCGGCCAAGTTCGCCACCGGCCGGGGCGGTGTGCGCGTCTCCGCGATCGTCTACGCCTCGTTCATGGTGCTGTTCAGCGTGATCAGCCTGCTGAGTCCCAACGTGTTCGCGCTGATCAGCCTGGTGCTCGGCATCCTGATCATCGTGTACTGCGCCAACAAGAACGGCGCCGCCTGGTTCAACCGGCCCAAGTTCTGACGCCGGGAGCGCGCGTCCGGGCCGCGCGCCCGCCGCGCGGCACCGCACGGGGCCGTGTCTCACCCTTACGAGGGAGGCACGGCCCCGTGCGTGCGTCCTAGGGTGGAAGAGGGGAGCCGGAGGGCACAGGGGGACTCAGCCTTGTACCGCATCGTCGTCGTACCTCCGCCGGCCACGGGGGACGCAGGACAGCGCATCCGGGGCACAGCCGGGCGGCCGTGCCCGTGCCACCGGTGAGCCAGGGATACGCCGTGACGGTGCCCGAGGGGTACCGGATCGGCGATTGGGAGGTGCGCGAGCCCATCGCCACGGGCGCGTTCGGCAGCGTCTACGCGGCCCGCCGGGCCGACGGGGGCGATGCGCGGCCCCGCACGGCCGCCCTGAAGTTCCTGCCCACCGGCACGGCCACGCCCCGCCAGGTGAGCCACCTGCGGGATCTCGCCGAGCGCGAGGTGGAGCTGCTGCGGCGGCTGCGCCGTCCACGCCTGATCCGGATGTACGAGACGCTCGTCGTCGACGACCCCGACCGCCCCGCCCTCGACGGCGCCACCGTCCTGGTGCTGGAGCGGGCCGAGCGCTCCCTGGCCGCCCTGCTCGCCGACGCGCCGCGTCCCGGCGCGGGGCCCGGACTCCTCCTCCAGATCTGTGAGGGGCTCGCCCAGCTGCACGGCGCGGGCTGGGTGCACGGCGACCTGAAACCCGCCAACGTGCTGCTGATGGCGGACGGTTCGGTGCGGCTGGCCGACTTCAACACGGCCGCCGAACTCGACGGCACCCACGCCTACACCCCGGCCTTCGCCACCCCCGACTACACGCCGCCCGAGCTGCTGTGGTCCCGGATCGACGAGCGGGGGCACCGGATCCGTCCCTCGGCGGACATCTGGGCCTTCGGGGTCATCGCCCACCTCGTCCTCACCGGCTCCTTCCCACTGCCCGGCGCCACCCCCGCGCTCCGCCGCGACGCGGCCACCGCCTACGCGCGCGGCTCCGACGAGCTGCGGCTGTCCGCCGAGATCCCGGACGCCTGGCGGGACATCGTCCGGGCCTGCCTGACCCGCACCCACGAGGAGCGCGTCGACGGCGGCGAACTGCTGCGCCGGGTACGGGAGGCGGCGGCCGGCCCGGCCCGCGGCCCGCGGCTGCCCCGGCCGC
>NZ_JAAGMD010000613.1 GCF_010548465.1 Streptomyces sp. SID14436
ACGGCCGACCCCGCGGACCGCGCCCCGGACGGCGGCCCCGCCGAGGACCCCGCCGGCGGCGAGGACCCGGCCCTGATCGTCTACACCTCCGGCACCACCGGCCCGCCCAAGGGCGCCGTGATCCCGCGCCGCGCGCTCGCCGCGACCCTGGACGCGCTGGCCGACGCCTGGCGGTGGACCGGCGACGACGTGCTGGTGCACGGGCTGCCCCTGTTCCATGTGCACGGCCTGGTGCTGGGCGTGCTGGGCCCGCTGCGGCGCGGCGGCTCCCTGCGCCACCTCGGCCGGTTCACCCCCGAGGGCGTGGCCCGTGAGCTGGCGGGCGGGGCGACCATGCTGTTCGGGGTGCCGACGATGTACCACCGCATCGCGGAGGCGCTGCCCGGCGACCCGGAGCTGGCGCGGGCGCTGGCCGGGGCCCGGCTGCTGGTGTCGGGCTCCGCCGCGCTGCCGCTGCACGACCACGAGCGGATCACCGCGGCCACCGGGCGCCGGGTGATCGAGCGGTACGGCATGACGGAGACGCTGATGAACACCAGCGTCCGCGCCGACCGCCCCTCCCGCCCCGGCACCGTGGGCGTGCCGCTGCCGGGGGTGGAGCTGCGGCTGGTGGAGGAGGACGGCTCACCGGTGACGGCCCACGACGGGGAGACCGTCGGCGAGATCCAGGTGCGCGGGCCGAACCTGTTCACGGAGTACCTCAACCGGCCGGACGCGACGGCCGCCGCCTTCACCGCCGACGGCTGGTTCCGCACCGGCGACATGGCGGTGCGCGAGGACGACGGGTCGGTGCGGATCGTCGGCCGCAAGGCCACCGACCTGATCAAGAGCGGCGGCTACAAGATCGGCGCCGGGGAGATCGAGAACGCGCTGCTGGAGCACCCGGGGGTGCGGGAGGCGGCGGTGACCGGGGAACCGGACGCGGACCTGGGCGAGCGGATCGTGGCGTGGGTGGTCCCGGCCGACCCCGGGGCCCCGCCCGGGCTGCCGGAGCTGGCCGATCACGTGGCCCGCCGCCTGGCCCCGCACAAGCGGCCGCGGGTCCTCCACCACCTCGACGCGCTGCCCCGCAACGACATGGGGAAGATCATGAAGCGGGCGCTGGGCCGTGCCTGACCGCCTCCCGGCCCGCGCCGCGATCGCGCTGCTCACCGACGACTTCACCGAACTCCCCGCCCCGGCGGGCGGGTCCGCGCCCGACGGCCCGCTCGGCTGGCCGGGCTACGGCGCAGCCCTGGCCCGCGCCGCCGGACGCACCGGCGAGCAGGAGTCCGTGGTCTGCGGCACCGCCCGGGTGGCGGGCACCCCGGCGGTGCTGATCGCGTTCGAGTTCGGCTTCCTCGGCGGTTCCCTGGGCGAGCGCACCGGTGACCTGCTGGTGGCGGCGTACGCCCACGCCCGGGAGCACCGGCTGCCGGTGGTGTCGCTGGTCGCCACCGGCGGCAGCCGCATGCAGGAGGGCATGCTCGCGCTCACCCAGCTGCAGCGCGTCGCCCGCGCGTCGGCGCTGACCCGCCGGGCGGGGCTGCCGCAGATCGCGGTGCTCCGCG
>NZ_JAAGMD010000641.1 GCF_010548465.1 Streptomyces sp. SID14436
AAGGAGACGTGGCATGCGACCCTGCCTGCCCGCGGCCGTCTGCCTGGCGGTGGCGGCCGCCGTCCTCCCCGTCGCCGGAGCGGCTGCGGCCGCGCACGCCGACACCGGCGCCACCCCGGCCGCGGCCTCCTGCGCCACCGACGGCGACCGCGAGTTCCCCCTCACCACCCGCCTCCACGGCGGTCCCGCCGGCTACACCGCCGGGGGCGGCTACGGCGTCTGGTACGTGGACCTGACCAACACGACCGACCGCACCTGCACCGCCGTCCACCCGGTGATCGTGCTCGTCGACGCCGAGCGGGCCCTCAAGCCCGGTCACGCGCAGCTGGAGTTCTACGACCGCGGCACGGTCACCGACCCGGCCGACGCCACCCGCCCACCCGCCACCACCGACCCCGGCACCCCCAGCCCCAGTCCCACCCCCCGCCCCCACCCCGTCCGTTTCGAGCTCACCGACGAGGACGAGCTCGTCGGTGCCCTCGCCGACGACGAGGCGGGCTTCCGCGGCTTCACCGTCGGGCCCGGCCGGACCCTCACCGTGAAGGTGCGGCTCCAGTTCACCTCGGCCGCCGTCGCCAACGAGGTCGTCGCCAACGCGGCCGTCGTGCAGCGGCACAGGGACGACGGCGACTGGGTCGGCCAGTCCAACGACTACCGCTTCCGCGTCGAGGCCGCCCCGCGCACCGGGACCGGGGAGCCCGAGCCGGACGTCCCGCGGGACCCCGAGGAGGACCGCGCGCCGAGCCCGGGCCCCCACCCCCGCCCCGGCGACAGCACCGCCCCGCCCTCCTCCACGGCCCCGGCCCCGGGCACGCCCGCCCCGTCCGCGTCCTCCCCGTCCCCCCTGCCGCTCACCGACGAGCTCGCCGCCAGCGGCACCAGGGCCCGGATCCTCGCCGTGGCCGCCGCCGCCCTGCTCACCGCCGGCGCGGCGGTGCTGCTGGCCCGCAGGCGGGGCTGAACCAGCAACCGTCGCCGAGGCCGACCCACGGCCGGCAGGGCTGAACCAGCAACCGTTGGCGGGGCCGACCAGCAACCGTCGCCGGGGCTGAACCAGCGACTGTCGCCGGGGCCGACCCACAGCCGACGGGCCCGCCCCGCAGCGGACGAGGACCGGCCGACGACCGGACGAGGACCGGCCGACGACCGGCCGACGACCGGACGGACCCCCACCGGCGGCCCTGCCGCCATTCCCTCAAGATCCTGGTCTGTTTAGGCTGGGGCGAACGCAGCACGCGGACGGCACACGCAGGATCGCGGACGGCAGGAGAACCGGCACATGGCAGACCGCAAGCCCATCGAGTCCTGGCTGACCGACATGGACGGGGTGCTCATCCACGAGGGCGTCCCGATCCCCGGTGCCGACGCCTTCATCAAGAAGCTGCGCGAGACGGGCCGGCCCTTCCTGGTCCTGACCAACAACTCGATCTACACCCCGCGCGACCTGCACGCCCGCCTGCGCCGCATGGGCCTGGAGGTGCCGATCGAGAACATCTGGACCTCCGCCCTCGCCACCGCCCAGTTCCTCGACGACCAGCGCCCCAACGGCTCCGCCTACGTCATCGGCGAGGCCGGTCTGACCACCGCGCTGCACGACATCGGCTACGTCCTGACCGACCACGAGCCGGACTACGTCGTCCTGGGGGAGACCCGCACCTACTCCTTCGAGGCCATGACCAAGGCGGTCCGGCTGATCAACAACGGGGCCCGGTTCATCGGCACCAACCCCGACGAGACCGGCCCGTCCACCGAGGGCCCCCTCCCGGCGACCGGCGCGGTGGCCGCGCTGATCACCAAGGCGACCGGCAAGCACCCGTACTTCGCGGGCAAGCCGAACCCGCTGATGATGCGCACCGGGCTGAACCGGCTCGGCGCGCACTCCGAGGTCAGCGCCATGATCGGCGACCGGATGGACACCGACGTGCTGGCCGGCATCGAGGCCGGGATGCGCACGTTCCTGGTGCTCACCGGCCTGACCGGGGCCGACCAGGTGGAGGACTTCCCGTACCGGCCGTCGCAGGTCGTGGACTCCATCGCGGACCTCGTCGACCTCGTCTGACCCGGCGGGCCGCGCCCGCCGCACCCCCGCCGGCCTGCGGCTTCAAACCTCGCCCGGCGCGGCCGCCACCCGGACGGCGTAACCGGCGCACCCGCGAGGATGCGTGCACCCCCCTCGCGGGGGAGGCTCCGTGTGTCTGGAGGTTCACGATGAGTTCCATGAGACTCACTCTCTGTACGGGAGCCCTGGCCGTGGCCGCGCTCACCCCGGCGACGGCGTACGCGGCGGACGGCGGTGGTGTCGCGGTGACCCCCGCGGCCCCGGCGCCCGGCACGGACGTCACCCTGCGGGTGGCCGAGTGCGCCGAGCGGACGGCGGTCGCCGTGTCCGCGGCGTTCGTCTCCGACGTACGGCTCAGCGTGTCCGACGGAGTCCTCGTCGGCGAGAGCCGCGTCCGGTCCACCGTCACCGCCGGGGTGTACGACGTGAAGGTCAGCTGCGGCGAGACCGACCGCAGGGGCACCATCACCGTCGCCCCGGCCCGCAAGCCGTCCGGCGGCCACGACGAACCGGCCACCGACCGGCCGACGGCACCTGCCTCCCCGGTCGCGCCGGTCGACGCGGGCGGCGGCGGCACGGCCCGGCTGGCGGCGGCCGAGTCCGGGGAC
>NZ_JAAGMD010000669.1 GCF_010548465.1 Streptomyces sp. SID14436
CGGGGCCCGCGCAGCCGTCCAGCCAGAACCGGTCCGGGCCGTCCAGGGGCGCGTGGGCGAGCGCGAGGGCCACCAGCTGGCTGCCCTCGTCCTGCACCCCGGCCCGGCCCTCGGCCACGGCCGGCACGGCACCCGGCTCCCCGCCCTCGGTCAGCCGCACCGCGTACGGGGACCAGCGTCCCGGCACGGCGGCCTGCTCGTCGAGGAGTTCGCCGGTGGTGGCGCGGCCGGGGCGGGCCACCAGGGTGACCTCCGGGCGCTCGTTGTCGGCCCGCAGCAGGTCCTCGATGCCGGCCCGGCCGCCGCCGAGGGAGTCCCACAGCGCGGAGACGATCCAGCGGGGGTGGGAGTGGACGACGGCGAGGTGGTCCTCGGGGTCGGCGTCGTAGGGCGGCGCGACCTGCTCCAGCCAGCCGTCGAGGTCCTGCCGGGCGACCTTGCGCAGCACGGCGTTGACGAACTTGGCCCGCCCGTCGCCGAGCACCACCCGGGCCAGCTCGACGGACGCGGACACGGCGGCGTGCGCCGGGATCCGGGTGCCGAGCAGCTGGTGCGCGCCCAGGCTCAGCACGTCGAGCACCGGCGGGTCCACCTCCCGCAGCGGCCGGTCGACGCAGGCCGCGATCACGGCGTCGTAGGTGCCCTGGTGGCGCAGCGTGCCGTACACCAGCTCGGTGGCGAGCGCCGCGTCCCGCGCGTCCAGCTCCCCCTTCTCGCGCGCCTTGCGCAGCAGCGGCGGCAGGACGAGGTTGGCGTAGGCGTCCCGCTCGTCCACGGCCCGCAGGGCCTCGAAGGCGAGGATGCGGACGGGGTCCTTCTGGGGCCGACGGTACGGCTTGCCGGTCCGGCGGGGCCGACGGGGCTGATCGCTCACGGGAAAAAGGTGCTCCGGGTGTGGGGTGAAGTGCGCGCTCCAGCCTACGTCGTCGTGGCCGGCCGCCGGGGTCCGCGGGGTCAGGCGCCGACGGTCTCCCCCGCGCCGATGCGCACCCCGCGCGCCCAGTCCGCCGCCCGCATCGGCTTCTTGCCCTGGGCCTGCACCCACAGCAGCTCCACGGCGTGGGAACCGGTGCCGGCGTACACGTTGTTCTTGGCCGCGGACAGCTCCCCCGGCGCCAGGTCGGTGCGGCCGGGCGCGGGGGCGACCTGGACCAGCTTGAGCCGCTCGCCCCGGAAGGTGGTCCAGGCGCCCGGCGCGGGCGTGCAGCCACGCACCACCCGGTCGACGCGCAGCGCCGGGGCGCGCCAGTCGACGCGGGCGTCCTCGACGGTCACCTTGGGGGCGTGGCTGACGCCGTCGGCGGGCTGCGGCACGGCGTGCAGGGTGCCGTCCTCGATGCCGTCCATGGTGGCGGCGAGCAGCCCGGCCCCGGCGAACGCCAGCCTGGTGAGCAGGTCGCCGCTGGTGTCGGTGGGGCGGATCTCCTCGGTGACCGTCCCGTACACCGGCCCGGAGTCGAGGCCCTCCTCGATGAGGAAGGTGGACGCGCCGGTGATCTCGTCGCCCGCCATGATGGCGTGCTGCACGGGCGCGGCACCGCGCCAGGCGGGCAGCAGCGAGAAGTGCAGGTTGACCCAGCCCCGGGCCGGGATGTCGAGCGCGGCGCGGGGCAGCAGGGCGCCGTAGGCGACGACGGGGCAGCAGTCCGGCGCGATCCGCGCGAGCCGCTCCAGGAACTCCGGGTCCTTCGGCTTGGCGGGTTTCAGCACCTCGATGCCCGCGTCGGCGGCCCGTTCGGCGACGGGTGAGGCGATCAGCCTGCGTCCCCGACCGGCCGGCGCGTCGGGTCGCGTGACGACGGCGGCCACCTCGTGCCGTCCGGAGGCGAGCAGAGCGTCCAGGGCGGGAACGGCGACCTCGGGGGTGCCGGCGAAGACCAGCTTCATGGGGTGGTTCGGGCCTCTCGGGCGGGGACGGCGGGCAGCGCACCAGTCTATGGCGGGCGCGGTCCGGGCCCCTCACCGAGACGAGTGAACCGGACCGGGAGAAACCCCGGCAGAAAGGTGCGGTACGGGGCCCGGGCGTGCGGCTTCGCGGGCGCGGGCGGGGAAAAATTCCTGCGCCGAAGACCGGGGCCCCCGTGACCCGCCGGGCGGATCGGCGTTGGTCAAGAAAGAGTTGACCACACCGGGCCCGAGGCGGGCCCTCCCTTTCAACGCCGGTTCGAGAGGCTTGTTCATGGCCGACCACGCAACCCACGACGCCCAGGCTCGGGCCAGCCTGCACTTGCTGGTGCGGGACATCGAGCGGGTCCGCCGGCAGGTGGACGCACTGCGTACCCTCACCGCCCAGTTGGGCAACGTCTACCGTCCGCGCCGCCCGGGCCCCTCCACGGGCTTCGTCGTCTACGGGCGGGCGCCCGCCCCCACCGTCCGGCTCGCCCAGGAACTGCGGGACAGCGTCGAGACGCTGGTCACGGCGGCCGTCGACTTCGACCGCTCCCTGGGCTTCTCCTGGGACGCGGTGGGTTCCGCACTCGGCGTCACCAAGCAGGCCGTGCACCGCCGTTACGGCGCCCGCCGGACCCCCGCTCAGGCCGCGCCGGCCGAGTCCGCGGAGCACACCGCGGAGCCGTCCGGCACCCGCACGGTCAACGTGGGCGCGGGCGTCCCGTCCGTCCCCGCCGCCCGCTCCATGCCCACCCAGCCCACGGCAGGCAGCCCCGCCCTGCGCGAGGACCCCCGCCCCACCGCCTTCCCCGCCCCCCGCAACGGCTAACGCCGCCCCCACGCACCTCGCCCTCCCCGCCCCCAGCGCCGGGAGGGCGGCGGCGTATCGGGCCGGAGCCGACGCGCACGGAGGGCCCCCGGGCACCAACCCGACGGTCGGCGGCAACCCTGCGCGGAACCGCGGCAAACGAACACGACCGGCTCGCCGGCCTTGACCGGCCCTGCGCCTTCTGCCGGAACCGGCTTCCAGCCGAGTCGGCGCATCGATGCCGACCCGGACCGGGCCAGCGCCTGCGCGAGCCGGGCCGGCCGCACCCAGCGCCGGGAGGGCGCCGGTGTCTCCGGCGGCGGACCGACGCCCGCGCGAGGACGGACCCCCCGGACCTCCACGCC
>NZ_JAAGMD010000689.1 GCF_010548465.1 Streptomyces sp. SID14436
CGCGCGGGCCTGCGGCTGCACTACCGCGTCCAGCGCCTGCTGCCGCTGCGCACCGACCGCGCCGTGTTCAGCTCCCGGGACGGGCACGGGCACGGCGGCGACCCGGGCGCGCTGGAGTCCGCCGTCCGCTCCCTGGCCCCGCACGTCCGCACCGCCTGGGTCTCCCGGCCCGAGCACCTGCACACCGTCCCGCCGGGCGCGCGCCGCCTCGGCCCCGGCACCGCCGCGTACTGGACGGCCCTCGCCCGCTCCGCGTACCTGGTGAGCGACACCGCCTTCGATCCGCGCCTGGTCAAGCGCGAGGGGCAGGTGCTGGTGCAGACGCGGCAGGGCACCCCGCTCACGCACACCGGGCTGGACCTGCGGGAACGCCCGGCGGCGGCCGGTGAGGCCGATGTCGCGGAGCTGCTGCGGGACGCGGGCCGGTGGGACTATGTGGTGTCCGCCGACCGCCACTCCACCCTGACCTTCGAGCGGACGCTGCCCGGCCCCTACCAGGTGCTGGAGTACGGCCGGCCCCGCACCGACCGGCTGTACACGGCGACCGGGGCGGACGTGGCCCGGCTGCGGGAGTCGCTCGGGGTCCCGGACGGCGCGGTGGCGATCCTGTACGCGCCCGCCGACCGCCCCTACCGGCGCACCCCGGCCCCGCTGCTCGACCTGGAGCGGCTGGCCCGCCGGCTCGGCCCGCGCTTCGTGCTCCTGGACCGCTCCCCCGCCCGCCACGACGCCCCGCCGCTCGCGTCCTCGGGCCGGGTGCTGGACGTGTCCGGGCATCCGTGCGTGGAGTCGCTCTGCCTGGCCTCGGACGCGCTGGTCACCGACTACGCCTCGCTGATGACGGACTACGCCGGCCTGGACCGGCCGATCGTCCTCCACGTCCCCGACCAGGAGGCGTTCGAGGCGGCCTGCGGCACCTACGGCGACCTGTGCGCGTTCCCGCCGGGCGCGGTGGCGCGCAGCGCGGACGAGCTGGCCGACATCTTCGCCACCGGCCACTGGCGCGGCTCCCGCTCCGATGAGCTGCGCGCCGCGTTCCGCGCCCGCTTCTGCCCGCACGACGACGGGCACGCGGCGGAGCGGGTGGCACGCCGGGTGCTGTTCGGGGAAGCGGGTCTGCCGGTGGTCGTGCCGCCGGAGCGCCGTCCGGTGCCGTCGGCCGCCGCCGCGCGG
>NZ_JAAGMD010000715.1 GCF_010548465.1 Streptomyces sp. SID14436
CCCGTACCGCCCCCTCCGCCGCGTCAGGTGCGGCGGCCCCGGCGGGAGATGGCGACCGCCGCCCCGCCCGCCGCGAGGAGCGCGACCGCGCCGCCCGCGATGTACGGGGTCGTCGAGTCACCGCCGGTCTCGGCCAGGTTGGCCTCGTCCGCCGCGGCCTCCTTCGCGCGGGCTCCCTGCGGCTGGACGTCGCCGGCGTCCTGCCCGGCCGGGGCGGCCTTCTCCTCGCTCTCCGGGGCCGCCGCCTCCTGCTCCTCCTCCGCCGCGGCGGGGGCCTCGCACTTGGCCTCGGCCAGGGTGACGGTGCCGTCGACCTCGGCGACGTTCAGCTCGGCCGGGTTGACGGCGACCTGGAGGCGCAGCGCGGTGGCGGCGGCGGTGCGGGAGGTGGTCTCCGTCTTCGACAGCTCCAGCTTCACCTCGCCGACGCCCGGCACCTCGACCTCGGTGGTGCCCTCGGAGGTGAGCGTGACGCGCTTGCCGAGGACGGTCACCGAGCCGGGCAGGGTCGCCGAGGCGAGCGGGGTCTTCCCGGCCTCGCAGACCGCCTTGGAGGTGACCTTCTCCAGCTCGATGAGCGAGAGCAGGGGCAGGCCGGGCACGTGGACGCGGGCCTTGGCGAGGGTGGTGGACGCCTCGGCCTTCGCCCCCTCCACCGACGCCCGGGCGTCGGCCACCTCCGCGCGCAGCACGCTGAAGGGCTTTCCGCCGTGGACGCCGTCCAGGGTGGCCGTCAGAGTCGTCTTCTGCGCGCTCTCAGGCGCCTCGACGGCGTTGAGGGAGACCGCGAGCGGGGCGTGCACGCTCTTGTTGAGGAGGGCCACGTCGAGCCCGGTGCGCAGGACCGCGGCGCTCGCGGAGCCGTGCTCCCCGGTGGCCTGAGCCGGGCCCGCGCCGGCCAGCGCCGCGGGCCCGGCGGCGAGGACGGTGGCCGCGGCGACGACGGCCCAACGGCGTGCGGGCATACGGAAATTGATGCTGTTCAAGGTGGTGGGACCCCCATGAGACTCGGGTGGGACCCGCACAGAATGTCCACACCGGCTCCGGGCCGTCAGCGATCCGCGGACACTTCACTCCTTCGGGGTGGTTTAGCGGATCCATTCGATTACGGGGGTACGGCTGTTCCCCGCCGGCCCTCGGCATACGCTCCCGCGGGC
>NZ_JAAGMD010000757.1 GCF_010548465.1 Streptomyces sp. SID14436
CGCGCCCCGCGCCCGCCGCCGGCACCCCGGCCGCCGACGAACCCGTCGCCGTGGTGGGCACGGCCTGCCGGCTGCCCGGCGGTGCCGACGACCCGGAGTCCCTGTGGCGGCTGCTCGCCGAGGGCCGGGACGCGATCGGACCGTTCCCGTCCGGGCGCTGGGACGTGGAGTCGCTGTACGACCCCGACCCCGACACCCCCGGCACGTCCTACGTCCGCGAGGGCGGCTTCCTGGACGACATCGAGTCCTTCGACGCGGCCTTCTTCGGCATCACCCCCAAGGAGGCCGCCGCCATGGACCCCCAGCAGCGGCTGCTGCTGGAAACGGCGTGGGAGGCGCTGGAACGCGCCGGGATCGTGCCCGGCGACCTGGAGGGCGGCACGGCGGGCGTGTACGTCGGCATGTTCGGCAGCGACTACCTGGCGGGCTCCCGGCTGGACCAGCTCGACGGCTACGTCGGCACCGGCTCCGCGCTCAGCGTGGCCTCCGGCCGGCTCGCCTACACCCTCGGGCTGCACGGCCCGGCGATGACCGTGGACACCGCCTGCTCCTCCTCCCTCGTGGCGACGCACCTCGCCGTGCAGGCGCTGCGCTCCGGGGAGTGCGACCTGGCGCTCGCGGGCGGCGCCACCCTGATGGTGACCCCGCAGACCTTCGTCGAGTTCAGCCGCCTGCGGGGCCTGTCCCCGACCGGCCGCTGCCGCTCCTTCTCCGACGGCGCCGACGGCGCCGTGTGGGCGGAGGGCGCCGGCATGGTCGTCCTGAAGCGGCTCGGCGACGCGCACCGCGACGGCGACCGGGTGCTCGCCGTGCTGCGCGGCACCGCCGTCAACCAGGACGGCCGCAGCCAGGGCCTGTCGGCGCCCCACGGCCCGGCCCAGGAACAGGTGATCCGGCGCGCGCTGGAACGGTCCGGCCTGCGGCCCGGCGACATCGACCACATCGAGGCCCACGGGACCGGCACCACCCTCGGCGACCCGATCGAGGCGCACGCCCTGGCGCAGGTGTTCGGCGACGACCGCCCCGCCGGCCGCCCCCTCCACCTCGGCTCGCTCAAGTCCAACATCGGCCATGTGCAGGCCGCGTCGGGCATCGCGGGACTCATCAAGGTCGTCGAGTCGCTGCGGCACGAGACCCTGCCGCGCAGTCTGCACGCCGGCACACCCACCCGGCACGTCGACTGGGACGGCAGCGGACTGCACCTGCTGCGCGAGCCCGTGGCCTGGCCGCGGGGCGAGCGGGTCCGGCGGGCCGGGGTCAGCGCCTTCGGCATCAGCGGCACCAACGCGCACGTCGTCGTCGAGGAGGCGCCGCCCGCCCCCGCCGCAACGGACACCGCAGCGGCACCGCCCGTGCCGGGCCACGGCCTGTTCCTGCTGTCCGCGCGCAGCGAGCCCGCCCTGCGCGGCCAGGCCGCGCGGCTGGCCCGCCACCTCGACGACGGCACGCCGCTGACCGACGTGGCCCACACCCTGGCCCGGCACCGCGGCCACTTCGAGTGGCGCGCCGGGCCGGTCGCCGGCGACCGGGACGAACTCCTCGCCCTCCTCGACGCGTTGGCGAGCGGACGCATGCCGGTGTCCCCGGTCACCGCCGACCCGGCGGGCAAGGTGGCCTTCGTGTTCGCCGGACACGGCGGGCAGTGGCCCGGCATGGGCCTCGAACTGATGGGCCAGTCACCGCAGTTCCGCGACGAACTGCACCGCGTCGACGAGGCCGTGCGGCGGCACGCCGGCTGGTCGGTGCTCAATGTGCTGCGCGCACCGGAGGAGTTCTCCCCGCTGGAACGCACCGAATACCTCCAGCCGGTGCTGTTCGCCGTCAACGCGGCGCTGGCCGCCGCCTGGCGCGCCCTCGGCGTCCGCCCGGACGCGGTCGCCGGCCACAGCCTCGGCGAGATCGCCGCCGCGTACACCGCGGGCGCCCTGGACCTCGACGACGCGGTCACCGTGGTGACCGCCCGCGCCCACGCCGTCGTCCCGCACGTCGGACACGGCGGCATGCTGGCCGTGGAGCTGCCGCCCGACGAGGTCGGCGACCTGCTGTCCGCCGCCGGCGGACGGCTGTTCGTCGCCGCCGTCAACGGCCCGCGCTCCACGGCGGTCTCCGGCGAGTCCGGCGCGCTCGCCGAACTGCGCGGCCGGCTGGAGGAGCGGGGCGTCACCGTGCGCCCGCTGTCGACCCCGTTCGCCTCGCACACCCCGCTGATGGAACCGCTGCGCGACGAACTCCTGGCACGCTTCGGCGACATCCGGCCCACCCCGTCCGACGTCCCGCTCTACTCCGCCGTCCTCGCCGAGCGCGTCCCCGGCGAACGCCTCGACGCCGCCCACTGGTTCGACAACCTGCGCCGGCCCGTCCGGTTCGCCGACACCGTCCGCCGCCTGCTCGACGACGGCTACCGCCACTTCGTCGAACTCAGCCCGCACCCCTCGCTCACCGGCTCCGTCGAAGCGGTGGCCGCCGACGCCGGCATCGCCGTGTCCGCCGTCGGGTCGCTGCGGCGCCAGCAGGACGGCCGGAACGTGCTGCTGCGCCGGGCCGGTGACCTGTACGCGGGCGGACACACCCCCGACCCGGCGGTCCTGTTCCCGGCCGGCCGGCCCACCGTCCTGCCGACCTACGCCTTCGCCCGGTCCCGCCACTGGCTCGCCCCCGCCCCGGCCGCCGCACCCGGCACCCCGCCCCTGCTCGGCACCCACGTCGAGGCCGCCGACGAGCCCGGACGGCACCTGTTCCAGACCGAGATCGACCTGCGCGACAGCCGGTTCGCCTACCTGGCCGACCACCGGGTCGGCGGTGAGGTCTGGCTGCCCGCCGCCGCCTTCCTGGAAGCCGTCCTGGAGGCCGCCGCCGCGCTCGATTCCGGCGCCGGCGCCGAACTGACCGACATCGCCTTCCTGCGCCCGCTGCGCCTGCCCGACGACGGGCCGGTACGGCTCCAGCTGGTCCTGCGGCCCGCCGAGGACGGCGTCCGCGACGTCACCGTCCTCGCCGCGGCCCCCGGCGCCCGCTGGCACCAGCACCTCACCGGACGCCTCCGCACCGGGCCCCCGCCGGCCCCGGCGGACCGCGAACCGCCCGCC
>NZ_JAAGMD010000780.1 GCF_010548465.1 Streptomyces sp. SID14436
GGGTGACGGCGCGGCCCGGGGCGAACACACGCACAGCGAGGCACCGCTGCCCCGGCCGCGTGCGACGGTCCAGCGCGCCTCGGTGCGCGGGCAGGTCCTCGCCGCCCTGCGCACGGCGCTCGTGTCGGGCGAACTGCGGCCCGGCGAGGTGTACTCCGCGCCGGTGCTCGCCGAGCGGTTCGGGGTCTCCGCGACTCCCGTGCGGGAGGCGATGCAGCAGCTCACCCTGGAGGGCGCCGTCGAGGTCGTGCCGAACCGGGGCTTCCGGGTGGTCGAGCGGGGCGCCCGCGAACTGGCCGAACTGGCCGAGGTGCGCGCGCTGATCGAGGTGCCGGTGATGATGCGGCTGGCCCGCACGGTGCCGGCCTCGCGCTGGGCCGAACTGCGCCCGCTGGCCGAGGCCACGGTCCGCGCCGCCGTCTCCGGCTGCCGGGCCACCTACGCCGAGTCCGACCGCGCCTTCCACCGCGCGGTGCTCGCACTCGCGGGCAACGAGCAACTCGTCGGCGTCGCCGAGGACCTGCACCGCCGGGCGCAGTGGCCCCTGGTGGGCGGCGGACCCGACGCCCGCCATCGCGGCGAACTGGTCGCCGACGCCCACGAGCACACCGTCCTCCTGGACGCGTTGATCGCGGGCGACCTGGACGTCGTCCGGGACCTGGTGCGGGAGCACTTCACCGGGTCGGCCTGAGGACCGGCTCCGGGGCCAGCCCCTCCGGCCCCTCCGGCCCGAGGGACGCGTGGCGTACGGGGCCGTGCGCGGTGGGCCGGGGGCCGAAGGTGCTCGGTGCCGGGGCGGGGCCCGGCGCGTTCCCGTCGGCCGGCCGCGCCT
>NZ_JAAGMD010000805.1 GCF_010548465.1 Streptomyces sp. SID14436
TCACCGCCGCGGCCTACGCCGTCACCCACAGCGAGTCCGCCCGGGACCGCAGTGCACTGATCTCCGCCGAACTCGCCTACCGGCACGCCTCCCTGTCCCTGGCCGCCGCCGAGAAGTCCGCCGCCGCGCAGAAACGCGAACTCGCCGACGCCCGCACCCTGCACGCCGCCTGGCAGGCCGCCGAGGCCGTCCTGCGGCACCGTGCCGCCGCCGACCGCGTGAGCAGGGTGTCCGCCGCGATCCAGGAGGCCGAACGGGACGCGGCCCCGGCCCTGGCCG
>NZ_JAAGMD010000823.1 GCF_010548465.1 Streptomyces sp. SID14436
GTCCAGCGGTCGTGCCCGGCCGGCGGCGTGCGGTGCTCGGGGAAGCGGGTGGCCGTGGCCGCCGCCAGCAGGCACACCAGGACGCTGGCCGCGCCGACGGCGAGGTGGCCGCCCCAGGTCAGGACGGGGCCGGCCAGCAGCATCGACGCCATCACGGCGATCAGGCCGGCCGCACGCGCCCGCCCCATGACACGGGCGTAGCGGCCGGCGGCGCCGAGCCGGTCGAGTTCGTCGTGGACCAGCGCCTCCATGGCACCGGAGGCGAGGGCTCCGCCGATGCCCCACAGCACGAAGCCGGCCGCGAAGGAGCCGTAGGAGGGCAGCAGGATCCACAGGGCGAAGCCGGCGGCGGTGAACAGCGGGCCGAGGCACAGCAGCAGCCGGCGGGACACGGCGTCGGCCCAGGCGCCGGACGGGATCTCCAGCACGATGTTGGTGATCGACCAGAGGGCGAACAGGGAGGAGATCTCCCCGACCGAGAGGCCGGTGTCGCTGAACAGCAGCGCGTACACCGGGTAGAGCAGGACGCATTCCTCGAGGAACGCGTAGCCGTACAGCGTGCTGGTCAGCCGGCGGACGGGGTCGCGGGGCGCACGCGTGGACGTGAGGGGCATGAGGCCTTCCCGTAAGGGCGGTTCGGACACCGGACGTGGGACGTACGGCGCCCGGGGCGGCCCTCGGGAGGCACGGCGGGGGAATCAATGTCGCCAGGTCATGCCACCGATGGTAGTCCGCCGGACCGGGATCCGTCCCGGCACCGGCGGAGCCGTTGCCCGGCCTTCCAGGCCGTGTCTTTCGGATCACCCCGGGGCCGCGGGGCTCACCGGCAACTGTCAAGGCGCCGTCGATCCGAGTCGGAGTGATCCGGAAGACACGGCCCTAGGTCGGCGACCCGGAGGAGAAGCGGCGCAGCAGCGGCGACAGCACCAGCACGGACTTCGTCCGCTCGACGAAGGGCTCCCCGGCGATGCGTTCCAGCACCCGTTCGAAGTGCCGCATGTCGGAGGCGAAGACCTGCGCGACCGCGTCCGCCTCCCCGGTGACGGTGGAGGCGGACACGACCTCCTGGTAGCGCTCCAGACCGCGCTGGATGGTCTCCGGGGAGGTGTTGCCGCGGCAGTAGATCTCGACGAACCCCTCGGTCTCCCAGCCGAGCGCGGCCGGGTCGACCCGGACGGTGAATCCGGTGATGGCCCCGGTGGCGCGGAGCCGGTCCACGCGCCGTTTCACGGCGGGGGCGGAGAGGCCGACGGCCTGGCCGATGTCCGCGTAGGACCGGCGGGCGTCCTCGGCGAGGGCGTGCACGATGCGTTCGTCGAGATCGTTCAGCACTGCGGGTGGTTCACTTTGCTTCCGTGGTGTCCGATGCGGCGAGCCGGGAGCGGCGGTAGCCGTACCCGAAGTAGAACACGAGTCCCACGGCCATCCAGACACCGAAGACGGCCCAGGTGACGGTGGACAGGCTGCCCATCATCCACAGGCAGAAGCCGAGGCCGACGGCGGGCAGCAGCGGCGACAGCGGCACGCGGAAGGTGCGGGGCATGTCGGGGCGGCTCCGGCGCAGCACCACGACGGCCACGTTGACCAGGGCGAACGCGAACAGGGTGCCGATGCTGGTGGCGTCGGCGAGCTGGCCGAGGGGGATGGCGGCGGCGAGCACGCCGCAGAAGAGGGACACGATCAGGGTGTTGTGGCGGGGCGTGCCGGTCTTGGGGCTGACCCGGCCGAACACCTTGGGCACCAGCCCGTCGCGGGACATGGCGAACAGGATGCGGGTCTGGCCGTAGAGCACGGTGAGGACGACGCTGGCGATGGCGATGACCGCGCAGAACGCCAGCAGGGTGCCCCAGAAGGACTGGCCGGTGACCTCGGTCATGATCTGGGCGAGGTCGGCCTCCGACTCGGTGAACCGCTGCCAGGGCTTGGCGCCCACGGCGACGGCGGCGACCAGCACGTAGAGCGCGGTGATGATGGCGAGCGACAGCAGGATCGCGCGGGGCAGGTCGCGCTGGGCGTTCTTGGCCTCCTCGCCCGCGGTGGAGGCGGCGTCGAAGCCGATGTACGAGAAGAACAGGGTCGCCCCGGCGGCGCTGACTCCGGCCATGCCGAGCGGCATGAAGTTGTCGTAGTTGCCGGAGCGGAAGCCCTGGACGCCGATGGCGCAGAACAGCACCAGGGCACCGATCTTCACCACGACCATGATCGTGTTGGCCCGGGCGGACTCGCGGGCGCCGCCCATGAGGAACGCCATGGCGAGCAGGACGACGATCAGCGCGGGCAGGTTGAAAACGCCTCCGTCACCGGGCGGCGCGGACAGCGCGGCGGGGATGGTGACGCCGATGGTGCCGTCGAGGAGTTCGTTGAGGTACTCGCCCCAGCCGACGGCGACGGCGGCGACCGAGACGCCGTACTCCAGCATCAGGCACCAGCCGCAGACCCAGGCGACGAGTTCGCCCATCGTTGCGTACGCGTACGAGTAGGAGGAGCCGGAGACGGGGATGGTGCCGGCCAGTTCCGCGTAGGACAGGGCGGAGAACAGGGCGGTCAGTCCGGCTATCACGAAGGAGAGGGTGACCGCCGGGCCGGCCTTGGGCACGGCCTCGCCGAGCACCACGAAGATGCCGGTGCCGAGGGTGGCACCGATGCTGATCATGGTGAGCTGCCACAGCCCGAGGGAGCGGCGCAGCGACCCGCCCTCGCCGTGGCCGCCCTCCGCGACCAGGCGTTCCACGGGCTTGCGACGCATCAGGCGCGCACCGGCGCCCTGGGCGGGCGGGGTGGGGGGAGGCGGGTTGAGCGGGGGTGCGCCTTGGTCGAGCACGCGCTGACTCCTTCGTCACTGCCGGTCCTGCGCGAGGGGGACCGGCGGACTCCCGCGACAGCCGGGACCCGTCGGGCGGGTCCCCGCCGCACCACGTACAGCGCGTAACCCTACGAGTTCGCGCGTTGCCTTCGAAATGCAGCAACCTTGCGCGTCTCCGCAAGATCATTGCGTTCGCGGGGACCGGGTGGCTGTTCGTTGCGCACGCCGCTTCCCGCCGGCGCGGCGGGGCACGCCGACGGGCTCCGCCGGCCCCGGGTCGGGCCGGCGGAGCCGGGCGGGAGAGCGGTACGGATCAGATCCAGCTGGCGTGCAGCGGCTTGCCCTCGGCGTATCCGGCGGCGCTCTGGACGCCGACGATGGCCTTCTCGGCGAACTCCTCCAGCGACCCGGCGCCGGCGTAGGTGCAGGAGGAGCGGACGCCCGCGATGATCGAGTCGATCAGGTCCTCGACGCCGGGGCGGTCCGGGTCCAGGAACATGCGGGAGGTGGAGATCCCCTCCTCGAACAGCGCCTTGCGGGCGCGGTCGTAGGACGACTCCTCCGAGGTGCGGTTGCGCACGGCACGCGCGGAGGCCATGCCGAAGGACTCCTTGTAGGGGCGTCCGTTCGCGTCGTGCTGGAGGTCGCCGGGGGACTCGTAGGTCCCGGCGAACCAGGAGCCCACCATCACGTTGGACGCACCGGCGGCGAGGGCCATGGCGACGTCGCGCGGGTGGCGGATGCCGCCGTCGGCCCACACGTGCTTGCCGTGCCTGCGCGCCTCGGCGGCGCACTCCAGCACGGCGGAGAACTGCGGCCGGCCGACGCCGGTCATCATGCGGGTGGTGCACATGGCGCCGGGGCCGACACCGACCTTGACGATGTCCGCGCCCGCCTCGATCAGGTCGCGCACACCGGCCGCGGCGACGACGTTGCCCGCGGCGACCGGCACCTGCGGGTCGAGGTCGCGCACCAGCTTCAGCGCGTTGATCATCGACTCCTGGTGGCCGTGCGCGGTGTCGATGACGAGGGTGTCCACGCCCGCGCCCAGCAGCTGCTGGGCCTTCCCGGCGACGTCGCCGTTGATGCCGACGGCGGCGGCGATCCGCAGCCGCCCCCGGGCGTCGGTGGCCGGCGTGTACAGCGTGGCGCGCAGGGCGCCCTTGCGGGTCAGGATGCCCGCCAGGCGGCCGCTGGAGTCGACGGCCGGGGCGTAGCGCCGGTTGGCGCCGTCGAGGGTGTTGAAGGCCTCACGCGGGTCCATGGCGGCGTCGATGAGCAGCAGGTCCTGGGACATGACCTCGGCGAGCTGGGTGAAGCGGTCCACGCCGGACAGGTCGTTGTCGGTGACCACGCCGACCGGCCGCCCGTCGTCGTCGACCACGACGCCCGCGTTGTGCGCCCGCTTGGGCAGCAGGGCCAGGGCGTCGGCCACGGTCTGGTGCGGGGCGAGCACGATCGGGGTGTCGAGCACCAGGTGACGGCTCTTGACCCAGGCCACGACCTCGGTGACGACCTCGATCGGGATGTCCTGCGGGATGACCACGAGTCCGCCGCGGCGGGCCACGGTCTCGGCCATGCGGCGTCCGGCGATGGCGGTCATGTTGGCGACGACGAGCGGGATGGTGGTGCCAGTGCCGTCCGGGGAGCTGAGGTCCACGCCCTGACGCGAGCCGACCGCGGAGCGGCTCGGCACCATGAACACGTCGTCGTACGTCAGGTCGTACGGGGGCTGGATGTCGTTGAGGAAACGCACGTGCTGCACATCCCAGTCGATCAGAAGTGGCCCCCGGACAGGTCAGCCAGGGGGAAAGAGCACGTACTTCATTCTCTCACGACGGACGGCCGGTCCCCCGCGGTCACATCGTCCAGCCCTGGCCCGCACCCCATTGGAGGAACCTCCGAACAGCGCCGGGCGGGCCGCCGGGACGCACCCCGCCGCGGCGGGTCCGGCACGGACCCGCCGCACGGGCGACGGGGCGTCAGATGCCGTCGGGGTCCGACCGGTTGAGGGCGGGCTTCGGCGCCGGACCGGCGGCCAGCAGGTAGTCGGCGGCCGAGGTGTCGGTCACCAGGCTGGTGACGAGCCCGGACCGCAGCACCGCGTCGATCGCGGGGCCCTTGCGCTGCCCGCCCGCGATGGCGACCACCTCGGGGATGCGGCGGAGCTGGTCGGCCTTGACGGTGATGCACCGCTCCCCCAGGTCGCGCCCGATGCGGCGGCCGTCGGAGTCGAAGAGGTGCGCGGACATCTCGGCGGCGACCCCGAGGGAGGCGTAGTGCGCCCGCTCCTCGTCGCTGAGCATGTCGTGGACCGTCGAGATGCCCGGCTCCCAGGAGCCGATGGACACGCACGCCACGGTGACCTTGTCGAAGTACTCGAAGGCCCGCGCGATGCCGGTCTGGTGCCGCAGCGCCTGCGCGGTGGCCGCGTCGGGGAGCAGCATCGGCGCGTAGATGGGGTGGGCGTCGCCGCCCGACACCTGCGCGGCGCGCCGGACCGCCTCCACCGAGCCGCGCTCGGCGGTCCCGGCGTCGTACACCCCGGTGAGCTGCACCACCGTGCACGGCGGCAGCTTGTCGAGGGCCGCCGCCATGTGGATGGTGGACCGGCCCCAGGCCAGCCCCAGCACATCCCCCTCGTCGACCAGTTCGCCGAGCAGGTCGGCGGCCACTTCTCCCAGATTCTCGGGGTCGGGGGTCTCCTCGGCCTCGGCCGGGGACTCGACCACCACGGCGTGCCTCAGGCCGTAGCGGGCGCGGAGCGCGTCGGAGCGCTCCGCGTCCAGCTCGGCCGGCACACGGATCTCGATGCGCACGAGATCCCGTTCGAGGGCGGTCTCCAGTACCCGGGCCACCTTGAAGCGGCTGACGCCGAACTCCTCCGCGATCTGGATCTTGGACTTTCCCTCGAGGTAGAAGCGGCGGGCCATGGCCGCCGCCTGCACCAGCTCAGCGGGTCCCATCCGCATGGCTGACCGGCCCGCCGACATACCCGACACGGCGATCTCCTCACTGCTGTTCACACTCTGGATTCGCCGTTCATCCTTGCAGATCCGGCGCTGTCGATGGGTGCTGCTGGCTGCCGTTCACGTCCCGGACGCTCAGTGGTCGCACGCCCAGGACGCCTTGCCCGTGGCGGCCTCCGCCTGGTCGCGCAGGGCACGGACCGCCTCGGCCGGGTCCTCGGCCCCGTACACGGCGGATCCCGCGACGAAGACGTCGGCGCCCGCGTCCGCGCACTGCTCGATGGTGGCCGCCGACACCCCGCCGTCGACCTGCAGCCACAGCTCGAGGCCGTGCTTGCGGATCAGCTCACGGGTGCGGCGGATCTTCGGCAGCATGATGTCGAGGAATGCCTGCCCACCGAAGCCCGGCTCAACCGTCATGATCAGCAGCATGTCCAGCTCGGGCAGCAGGTCCTCGTACGGCTCGACCGGCGTCGCGGGCTTGAGCGCCATGGAGGCGCGGGCGCCCTTGGCTCGGATCTCGCGGGCGAGCCGGACGGGCGCGGCGGCGGCCTCGACGTGGAAGGTGACCGAGCCGGCGCCCGCCTCCACGTACTGGGGCGCCCACCGGTCGGGGGCCTCGATCATCAGGTGGCAGTCCAGCGGGGTGTCCGTCGCGCGGGCGAGCGACTCCACGACCGGCACGCCGAGCGTGAGGTTGGGGACGAAATGGTTGTCCATGACGTCGACGTGGAGCCAGTCGGCTCCCTCGACCGCCCTCGCCTCGTCCGCGAGGCGGGCGAAATCGGCGGACAGGATGCTGGGGTTGATCTGCGCGGCCATGCACCAAGCCTGCCATGCCCGGCCCGGCCTGCTCCCGCCGGTCCAGACCTTTGCCGGTTCCCGGCACCTTTCACCTACCGGCCGGGGCCCGCGCCGGGCGGGCGCGGGCGGGGCGGGGTCAGCCGGTCCGGCGGATCAGTGCCAGGTACATCGCGTCCGTGCCGTGCAGGTGCGGCCAGAGCTGCACATCGGGCCCCTCCCCCAGGCCGGGCAGGTCCGGCAGCAGCGGGCGGGCGTCGACGAGCTCGGTGTCCGGGAACTGTTTCAGCAGGTCACCGACGACGGCCCGGGTCTCGGCGAGGTGCGGCGAGCAGGTCGCGTAGCCGACCACTCCGCCGACCCGCACGGACTCCAGGGCGGTGCGCAGCAGCCCGCGCTGGAGGGGCGCGAAGCCGTCCAGGTCGGCGGGGCGGCGCCGCCAGCGTGCCTCCGGGCGGCGGCGCAGGGCCCCGAGCCCGGTGCACGGCACGTCGACCAGCACCCGGTCGAAACTGCCGGGCCGCCACGGCGGGCGGGTGCCGTCGGCGGCGATCACCTGGTACGG
>NZ_JAAGMD010000863.1 GCF_010548465.1 Streptomyces sp. SID14436
CGGCGGGAGGGGCGGGCGGGCCCGGGGAGGCGGACACCCCTCCAGGCAAGGCGGCCGGCGCCGGCTCCGCGAGCGCAGCGCCCGCAGACGGGTGCACGGTGCCGCCCCCGGCCGCCGCACCCCCGGACGTGCTTCACCCGAACGGGTGACGGTCGTGGGTCCGGGGATTCCGCGAGCCCCCGGCCGTCACCCGGGCCGCCGCCCCGGACGCCGTGCTCAGGCGCGCCGGTGTCCCGCCGCGTCCTCGCGGGAGTGGAAGCGGTAGAACAGCAGCGCCGTGAGGGCCGCGCCGGACGCCAGGCCGAGCCACATGGACCACAGCACGCTGTAGTTGGTCGTGCTGACCAGGAAGCCGACCGAGGCGGCGGTGAACGCGCCCCAGAGCGCGGCGTGCACCTCGCGCTTCATCCTGGGCGCCAGCCACTGCACGGCCAGGTACAGCACGATGAACGCGAGGGCGGTGAGGAACCCGAAGAGCAGGTTCCACCCGGTGATGGGCCCGCCGTAGCGCCGGTTGGCGGCGGCCCAGTAGCCGTAGACCAGACCGAGGACGACGGGCAGTGCGAACCGGGCGATCCGGTGGGCCTGCGCGCTGAAGATGTCGGGCGTGCCGGACCGCTTGTTCCTTACCCGGGACCGGGGTGCCGCGTGAGCCATGAGAGCACTCCTCTCTCCTCGCCCCCGCCTACCAGGGCACACCGGCCGGGCCCCGCGGGCAAGTCGGCGGACACGGTTCGTCGCGGAAGCGCCCCGCGGGGGGACGCCGGCCGCCCCCGGCCCCCCGCGAGGGCCGCAGCGGTTACCGTGCTGCCGTGGGTGATCGACGGGGGGAGACGAGCGTGCCCGGAACCGTGCTGCTGCTGGCGGCCTCGCCGGTGGGCCGGGGACGGCTGGTGGACGCCGCGTCCGTGCTCCCCGTCCTGGCGGCCGTGCCGCCGCCGGTGCTGTCCGCCACCGGCACCGGCACCGTGAACGTCATCGAACTCGCCGACCCGCTGGAGCCGCAGGCCGTGCTGACCCGGCTGCGCGCGGCCGCCGCCGCGCCCGGGCCGCTCACCGTCTACGTCGCCGGGCAGCTGCACCTCGACCGCCGCCAGCGGCTGGTGCACCTGGCGCTGGCCCGCACGACCCCGGCGACGGTGCGCTACACGGCGTTCCCCTGGCACTGGTTCCGCGACGAACTGCGGCTGCGGCCGGCGGGCACGACGACGCTGGTCCTCGACCTGCACGCGGACGCCGAGACCCGGCAAATCCTGTGCGCGCCGCCGGTGCCGGGCCGCCCGGCCCCGCTGGACTGCGGCCCGCACAGCGCCGTCCACGGCCGGATCGCCCCGGTGCCCGGC
>NZ_JAAGMD010000888.1 GCF_010548465.1 Streptomyces sp. SID14436
TGTACACCCTGTTCACCTCCGGCTCCACCGGCGTCCCCAAGGGGGTGCAGGTACCCGACGAGACCCTGTGTAACCTGCTGACCTGGCAGCGTGCGGAAGGCGGCCTGGCCGCCCCCGCCGTCACCCAGCAGTTCTCCATGCTGTCCTTCGACGTCTCCTTCCAGGAAATCTTCGGCACGCTGTGCTCCGGCGGGCTGCTGCGTC
>NZ_JAAGMD010000905.1 GCF_010548465.1 Streptomyces sp. SID14436
TCCACCCCGGGCCGGCGCGGGGCCCGGACACCGGCGGGTGCGATGCCGTAGACGTACAGGGTGTCCTCGGCCGTCGTGGTGGCGGTGGTGACGGGCACGCTCACTCCTCCTCGGTCTCCGTGCGCCGGCGGGTGCGGCTGCGCGGGCGGTCGTCCTCGTCGCCGTCGTCGGCGCGGCGGCGGGCGGCCGGGCGGCTCCGGGTCCGCTGCGGGGCGCGTTCCTCGCGCTCCCGGCCGCGGGCACGGGGCGCCTCCTCCGCCTCCTCGACGGCGGCGTCCTCGTCCTCGTCGGTCTCCTCGGGGGCGAGGACGTCGCGCACCTTGTCGGTGAGCGAGCGCGCCTTCCTGCCCACCCCGCGGGCGGCGCCCTTGCCCACGGTCTTGGCGACCGGGCCGCCGAACAGTTCGGGGACGGTCTTCGACCGCACGTCGTGCTCCAGGTCGAGGCGGTTGCACGCCTCCGCGAACCGCAGATACGTGTCCACGCTCGCGACCACGATGCGGGCGTCCACCTTGAGGATCTCGATGCCGACCAGGGAGACGCGGACGAAGACGTCGATCACCATGCCGCGGTCGAGGATGAGTTCGAGGACGTCGTAGAGGGTTCCGGCGCGGGGCGCGCAGACGACCTCGTCGTCGTAGGTGATCATGCGGTCGTCCTTCCGGTCACGGGCCGGAGCCCGCTCACTGGTCCTGGGCACCGCGCCGGTAGCGGGCGATCCTCCGGTACCGGAGCAGGTCGCCGTCCGGGTCGAGTCCCACCTCGTAGGTGGCGAGCAGGCTGGTGGTGTCGGGGATGCGGGGCACTTCCAGCACGTCCACGTGGACCGTCCAGCCGTCGTCCTCGTCGCGGCTGACCGCGGAGACGCCCTCCAGACGGTGCCGGATCAGGCCGCTGAGCAGTTCGGCCGCGCGCTGTGCCGCGTCGCGGGCGTTCCTGACGCCGGAATCACGTGTGGTGGTGCGGGCGGCCGTGCCGCGCCGTCGCTCGCCGGTTTCTGTCACGCTGCTCACTCTGACCCCGTGCCGTGGAGCGCCGCATGCGCGCTTGGCCCGTCCGGGGGAGGGGCGCCCCACCCGGGGCGTGCGGACGGGGACGCCCGGGAGGGACGTGACCGATGGCGGGGGCGGAGCCCTGAGCGGGCCGGGAGCCGCAGCGGACCGTCGCGCGGGCCGGACGGCGGGGCACGGGGGAGGGGGTGTCGCCCGGTCCTGGGGCGGGAGCGCTTCGTGTCAGGGGCTCCGTCCGGGCCGGGTGGGCGGGGCACGTGGAGGGGGGCCCGGCCCGCGCGGGGACGTGACCGATGGCGGGGGCGGAGCCCTGAGCGGGTCGGGAGCCGCACCGGACTGTCGCGCGGGCCGGACGGCGGGGCACGGGGGAGGGGGTGTCGCCCGGTCCTGGGGCGGGAGCGCTTCGTGTCAGGGGCTCCGTCCGGGCCGGGTGGGCGGGGCACGTGGAGGGGGGCCCGGCCCGCGCGGGGACGTGACCGATGGCGGGGGCGGAGCCCTGAGCGGGTCGGGAGCCGCACCGGACTGTCGCGCGGGCCGGACGGCGGGGCACGGGGGAGGGGGTGTCGCCCGGTCCTGGGGCGGGAGCGCTTCGTGTCAGGGGCTCCGTCCGGGCCGGGTGGGCGGGGCACGTGGAGGGGGGCCCGGCCCGCGCGGGGACGTGACCGATGGCGGGGGCGGAGCCCTGAGCGGGTCGGGAGCCGCACCGGACTGTCGCGCGGGCCGGACGGCGGGGCACGGGGGAGGGGGTGTCGCCCGGTCCTGGGGCGGGAGCGCTTCGTGTCAGGGGCTCCGTCCGGGCCGGGTGGGCGGGGCACGTGGAGGGGGGCCCGGCCCGCGCGGGGACGTGACCGATGGCGGGGGCGGAGCCCTGAGCGGGTCGGGAGCCGCACCGGACTGTCGCGC
>NZ_JAAGMD010000421.1 GCF_010548465.1 Streptomyces sp. SID14436
CGGCACTCGCCGAGGGCGCGGCCCGCCATCGCAGCACGACCGCCGCCCGGGCGGAGACCCCGGCGGCCCCCGACCTCCGCAACGACAGCCCCGCCGACACGGCCCAACCCGCGTCCGGCCCCGGTCCCGCGTCGGAGGCCGGGAAGGCTGGCCCCGGTCCCGTGTCCGAGGTCGGGAAGGCTGGCCCCGGTCCCGTGTCCGAGGTCGGGAAGGCTGGCCCCGGTCCCGTGTCCGAGGTCGGGAAGGCTGGCCCCGGTCCCGTGTCCGAGGTCGGGAAGGCCGGCACCGACCCCGCCTCCGAGACCGGGAAGGCCGGCACCGACCCCGCGTCCGAGGCCGGGAAGGCCGGAGCCGGAACCGCGTCCGAGACCGGGAAGGCCGGACCCGGTCCCGCCTCCGAGGCCGGGCAGTCCGGCACCGACCCCACGTCCGAGGCGGGAAAGGCCGGCGCGGACGTCCGTGCCGCCGAGGCCGTCGCCACCCCCCGCTCCGGCTGGGGCCCCGCCGACATGGGCCCGCCGGCCACCTTCGTCCTGCTCCGGCACGGCGAGACGCCACTGACCCCGCAGAAGCGTTTCTCGGGCAGCGGCGGCAGCGACCCCTCCCTCTCCGGCATCGGCCGCGAGCAGGCCGAGCGGGTCGCCGCGGCCCTGGCCCGGCGCGGCACCGTGCAGGCGGTCGTCGCCTCCCCGCTCGCCCGGACCCGCGAGACCGCACAGATCGTCGCCGCCCGCCTCGGCCTGGACGTGCAGATCGAAGAGGGGCTGCGCGAGACGGACTTCGGCGCCTGGGAGGGCCTCACCTTCGGCGAAGTCCGCGAACGCCACCCGGAGGACCTGAGCGCCTGGCTGTCCGCACCCGACGCCGAACCGACCGGCGGCGGCGAGAGCTTCGCGGCCACCGCGGCCCGGGTCGCCGCGGCGCGGGACAAGCTGATCGCCGCGCACGCGGGCCGCACGGTCCTGCTCGTCACCCACGTCACGCCGATCAAGACGCTCGTCCGGCTCGCCCTCGGCGCCCCGCCGGAGGCCCTGTTCCGCATGGAACTGTCGGCGGCCTCCCTGTCGGCGGTCGCCTACTACGCCGACGGCAACGCCAGCGTCCGCCTGTTCAACGAGACGTCACACCTGCGCTGAGCCCGGCCGCCGCCCGGGCCAGCCGCTCGACCCGCGCCCAGTCCCCGGCGGCCACGGCATCCGCCGGGACCATCCAACTGCCGCCGACGCAGCCCACGTTGGGCAGCGCCAGATAGTCCGGCGCGTTGTCCGGCCCGACACCGCCCGTCGGGCAGAAGCGCGCCTGCGGCAACGGCCCGGCGAGCGCCCGGAGATACGCCGTGCCGCCGGACGCCTCCGCCGGGAAGAACTTCATCTCCCGCACCCCGCGCTCCAGCAGCGCCACCACCTCCGAGGCCGTCGACACCCCGGCCAGGAACGGCACCCCCGACGCCCGCATCGCCTCCAGCAGCCGCTCCGTCCACCCGGGGCTGACCAGGAAGCGGGCACCGGCGCCCACCGCGTCGTCCACCTGCTGAGGCGTGAGTACCGTGCCCGCCCCGACCACGGCCCCGGGCACCTCGGCGGCGACCGCCCGGATCGCGTCGAGCGCGGCGGGCGTCCGCAAGGTCACCTCGACCGCCGGCAGCCCCCCGGCCACCAGCGCACGCGCCAGCGGAACGGCGTCGGCGGCGTCCTCGACCACCACGACGGGCACGACGGGAGCCAGGTCCAGCAGGGACGCGGCGGGGGCACCGGCACCCGGGCGGGAGGCAGCGGCGGGGGAGGGGCCGGAAGACGGGCCGGAAGAGGGCAGGGGTGAACTCATGACGGTCATGCTGCCGCGCGAGAGCACCCTGCGCAAAGCGCATTGCACAGTGCGCAACGGAATGCCTGTGCTGCGCGCCCTCGGGCCTCAGTGAACGTCCGCCACCAGCACGTCCAGCGCCCACGCCGTCCCCGCCCTGGCGGGCGCCTCGCACTCCACCTCGTACCCGAGCTCCCGCAACGCGTCGACCAGCTCGGCCGGGTTCCCCGGCGCGGACCCCGCCGACAGCAGGCTCCGGACGATCCGGCCCTTGGTCGCCTTGTTGAAGTGGCTGACCACCTTCCGGGTCGGCGCGTGCAGCACCCGCACGGTCGCCGTCCGCCCCGCCACCTCGCCCTTGGGCTTCCAGGCCGTCGCGTACGCAGCCGACCTCAGGTCCAGGACCAGTCCGTTCCCGGCCGCCTCCGGCAGCACCTCCGCCATCGGCGCCCGCCAGTGCGCGCCCAGCGCCCCGAGGCCCGGCAGCTTGACGCCCATCGAACACCGGTAGGACGGGATCCGGTCGGTGACCCGGACCGCCCCCCACAGCCCCGAGAACACCAGCAGCGAGCGCGCGGCCCGCCGCTTCGCCGCCGTGTCGAGCGTGGCCAGGCCCAGCGCGTCGTACAGCACCCCGGTGTAGATCTCCCCGGCGGGCCGGGCCCCGGCCGTGCGCAGCTCCGCGTTCTTGGCGACCTCGCCCCGCAGTCCCTCGCTCAGCCCCAGCACCTCGCGCGCCTTGTCCTCGTCCCCGGCGCACAGGTCGACCAGCTCGTCGAGCACGGCGTTCCGGGCGGCGGTCAGCCCCGGCAGCGACAACGACTCCGTACGCAGCGGGGCCCCGCGGCCGGAAGCGGCCTTGCCCTCGGACGGCGGCAGCAGGACAAGCACACGTACTCCTTCGACTTCGGCTCAGGCGTCGGGGCTCACGGCATCCGGGCTCACGGCATCGGGGCTCGCGTGCCCGGTCGTGTCTCCGGCGTTCGGGACCCGGCGGCCCGGCGGGCGGAACCCCGCCGCAAGAGTACGGCGCCCGCTCCCCGACCCCACGCGCCGGGACACCCCGCGACCCACCCGCTCACGCGCCCGCCGCCACCTGCCGGGACGCCCCCACGCCGCCGCCCGCTCACGCGCCCTGCCCCCACCTGCCGGGACGCCCCCACGCCGCCGCCCGCTCACGCGCCCTGCCGCCACCTGCCGGGAAACCCCGCGGCCCCACCGCTCACGGGCCCCGGCCTCACCCGCCGGGGACACCCCCACACCGTCCCCCGCTCACGCGCCCCGCCCCTCCCCGAGTCTCCTCAGCAGCCGCCGGATCACCTCCGCCTGGGCCGGAGCGAAATCGGCGTACAGGGCGCGCAGGAAACTGTGCTCCTGGTCGACGGAGCCCGCCCCCGGCGGCACCAGCCCCTCGGGCAGGCAGGCGACGAAGAGACCGACGGCCTCGTCGATGCGCGGATCGTCCGTACCGGCGTCGGCGAGCGCGTCGAGCACGGCGTACGCGCGCTGCGCCCGCTCCACCCCGCCCGGCGCGGACAGCGCGCTGCCGAACATGGCCATGAACTCCTCCCGCTGCTCGGGCGGCGCCGTGGTCTCGATCAGCGCGAGCACCTCCCGCTCCTTGGCCGCCGAGGGCGAGTCGGCGAGGCCGGCCAGCTCCTCGAACAGGGCGGCCAGCTCCGGGGACACCGGCCCGTCGGCGGTCAGCCCGCCCTCCGTCTCCAGCAGCGCCCGCAACCGCCCCCGCCGCTCCCGGAGCGCCGCCTCCTGCCGGGCCAGGTCCTCGTCCAGCTCCGTCAGTACCTCCATCAGGTCCTTCCCGGCGTCGTCCGCGAGCACGTCCCGCACCTCGGCCAGCCCCAGCCCCAGCTCCGTCAGCCGCCGGATCCGCGCCAGCACGACCGCGTGCCGCAGCGTGTAGTTCCGGTAGCCGTTGCTCAGCCGCTCCGGCTCCGGCAACAGCCCGAGATGGTGGTAGTGCCGCACGGCCCGCGTGGTCACACCGACGGCCGCGGCGAGTTCTCCGATCCGCATGCCCCCAGTAGAAACGTTGACGCGGCGGCAAGGTCAACCGGCCACCGTCGCACCGCCCGGGGGTGCGCCTTCGACCTGGACACCGCCGACTTCGTCTGGTCCCCTGATCCGGGGGGTGCGCGGTGGGGAACACGGGGAACGTACGGGAGCAGGCACGCTGGACCAGGGCCCGGCTCGGCCGGTGCGGGCCGTCGCTCGACCTGCTCACCGCCCGCTTCGACCGGCACGAGTACGCCCCGCACACGCACGACGAGTACACGGTCGGCGTCACCGTAGGCGGCCTGGAGGTCATCGCCTACCGCGGCGGACGCATCGTCTCCGGCCCCGGATCGATCGTCGTCCTCGAACCCGGCGAGATGCACACCGGCGGCCCCGCCGCCCCCGACGGCTACGCCTACCGCGCCCTCTACGCCACCCCCGCCCTCCTCACCGACGGCACCCTCGGCACCGCCCTGCCGCACTTCCGCGAGCCCGTCCTCGACGACCCCGAACTCGCCGCCGCCCTGCGCCGCACCCACACCGACCTCAGCGCCCACCCCGACCCCCTGGAGGCCGAGTCCCGGCTGCCCTGGCTGCTCACCGCCCTCGCCCGCCGCCACTCCACGGCCCGCCCGGGCGACGACACCGTCCCCGACGCCGGCCCCGTCGCCCGCGCCGTCCGGGACCGCCTCGCCGACGAACTGCTCGCCCCGCCCTCCCTCGCCGAACTGGCCGCCGGCCTCGGCCTGTCCCGCTACCAGCTCCTGCGCGCCTTCCGCACGACGATGGGGGTGCCTCCGTACGCGTGGCTCGCCCAGTACCGGGTGACCAGGGCCCGCGCCCTCCTCGACGCCGGACTGCGCCCGGCCGAGGCCGCCGCCCTCGTCGGCTTCGCCGACCAGGCCCACCTCACCCGTTGGTTCCGCCGCGTCCTCGGTGTGACCCCGGCCGCGTACCGCAACAGCGTTCAAGACGCGACCCGCTGACCGCCGCGACACTCACCGCATGACTGCACGCGGCTGGCTCCTGTTCTCCCTGATGGGCCTGGTCTGGGGGATCCCCTACCTGCTGATCAAAGTGGCCGTGGACGAGGTGTCCCCGTCCACGGTCGTCTTCGCCCGCTGCGCCCTCGGCGCCGCCCTCCTGCTGCCCTTCGCCCTGCGCCAGCCGGGCCTGACCCGGAACCTGCGGGCCCGCTGGAAGCCCATGCTGGCCTTCGCCGTCATCGAGATCATCGCGCCCTGGTACACCCTCACCGACGCCGAACGGCACCTGTCCAGCTCCACGGCCGGCCTGCTGATCGCAGGCGTGCCCATCGTCGGCGTCCTGCTGTCCCGCTTCTTCGGCGCCGCGGAGACCCTGGGCGCCCGCCGCCTCGCCGGCCTCGGACTGGGCATCGGCGGCGTCGCCGTCCTCACCGCGCCCCACCTCACCGGCGGCGACGCCCTCTCCCTCGCGGAGGTCCTGGTCACCGTCGTCGGCTACGCCACGGCGCCCCTCATCGCCAACCGCCACCTCAAGGACGTCCCCACCCTGCACCTCATCGCCCCCTGCCTGGCCCTGGCCGCCCTGGTGTACGCCCCGGCCGCGTACCTCACCCGCCCGGCCGCCCTGCCCTCGGCCGAGACCCTGGCCGCTCTCGCCGCCCTCGGGGTGGTCTGCACGGCGGTGGCTTTCGTCGCCTTCCTGGAACTGATCAAGGAGGCCGGCCCGATCCGCGCCTCGGTGATCACCTACGTCCACCCGGCGATCGCGGTCGCCGCCGGCACCGTCTTCCTGGACGAGGCCCTCACCGTCACCGTCCTGGTCGCCTTCGCCCTCATCCTCACCGGCTCGGTCCTGGCGACGGCCGCCTCCCCGAAGCCGCCGGCCTCCCAGCCCTCGCCCCCGGAAGCCGCCGCGCCCCCGTCGGCCACGCCCGCGCAGCCCTCGCCCCCGCGGCCGACGGCACCGGGACCCCGCCGGCGCCCGGTACCATGGTCCACACGGCAGACGAGCCGGGCGGACGGCCGCGTGGATTCCCTCACGGGACTCCCCGAGGAACGTCCGGGCTCCACAGGGCAGGGTGGTGGCTAACGGCCACCCGGGGTGACCCGCGGGACAGTGCCACAGAAAGCAGACCGCCGGGGACCTCGGTCCCCGGTAAGGGTGAAACGGTGGTGTAAGAGACCACCAGCGCCTGAGGTGACTCAGGCGGCTAGGTAAACCCCACCCGGAGCAAGGTCAAGAGGAGACGCCTCTTCGGAAGCGTCTCTGCGCGGACGTTCGAGGGCTGCCCGCCCGAGTCCGCGGGTAGACCGCACGAGGCCGGTGGCAACACCGGCCCTAGATGGATGGCCGTCACCCGGGGCTCCGCGAGGAACCCCGGGAACAGAACCCGGCGTACAGCCCGGCTCGTCCTGTCGCACCCCTCCGGCCCAGGTCAGAGGGGGTGTCCACTCTGCCGTTCGGCTCCGGGGTCGAATTGGGTGGGCAGACCGTTCCACGGGTCAACTCACCCTCGCGCCACGCACTGGTTCCCGGGTACTCAGCTGGCCGACTTCCACCCCGGTGTGATCACATTGGTCACAGCGAGATCATCCCGTCTGTGGTCGGCAGTTACGGGATACCGGTTAGCTCCAACCTCCCGAGCGGTGGGGCGTGCGGGCGTAGGGCAGGGCGAAAACGCGACAGATGAGGTCGGCCACCTTGCAATGACGGGACGAGAAATGCGGCAGAGCCCTGCTCTGCCGGGCAGGCTCACGACTCCAGGGGACCCCGGGCGCCCTGGTCGATCCATTCCTGAGGAACGAGCTTCTCGCCGTGGCGCCAGTTGTGGACCACGGAGTCCTGGAACCATTTCTCGGCAAGGTTGGCGTGGTCGCAGATGATCACCTGTAGGTCGGGAGCGAGCTCGTGCACCACGTCGTAGATGAGGCGGAACAGCCGGCTTACGGCCTCGCGGTCGGTATCGCCGCGCAGTTCCCCGGAGCGTTGGTCGACCTCGGATCGGTACCAGGCCTGTGTGGGTTGATCGAGCATCAGGATCCGGGGAACAGGCCTGTGCTGGCGGACGAAGTAGCGGTGCAGCGCCAGGTGGGCGACGAGGTGGTACCCGACCCAGTTCTCGCCGCTTCCGATACGGAAGAGCGGAGCCGGCCCTTGTTCGGTGTCGGCAACGACGGTCAGGCGGCTTAGGTCTAGGCGCACGCTGCTTCCGCCATGTTCGAGCTGGAGCCGGTTCGCCCACGCAGTCATGTCCTGGCTGACTGCCATCAGCCGGGAGGTGACCTGCTCGCGCTCCTCCGCAGGATCGAGTTCGGCCTCCAAAGCGCTGACTCGCTCCTGCGTGAACTCCAGCAGCTCTCGCAGCCGCTGGAGCTCCGCGTCCGAGGCCGCAGGCAGGGACGCAAGGATGGCGTGGATGCGCCCTCTCATGAAATTCCGTGCTGCGTCCTGTGGCAGCTGGTCGGCCGTGGAAGTCGCTGCGGTGAGCTGGCGCAGGGCCGCCTCGACGGTGCGTAGCTGGCCGCGAAGGTCATCGGCTCGCTCGTCCAGAACCGTCAGCGCGGCGCGGCGGGCCGGGCGGGCCGCCTCGATGCCGTTCAACTGGTCGCTCAGCCGGCGCAGGTGCTGGTCCAGGTCGGCGACCGATGGGTCGGGATCAGCCATGGTGCTGCCGCACAACGCGCATGTTGTGAGAGGGCTGCTGCTGTCAGGGGTGAGGCCCAGCAGGTGCAGGCTGGCCAGCCTAGCGGTCTGGGTGCGCACAGCGCCCTCGAAGCCGACCTCAGTCGATTCCTGCTGTAGCAGGATCTCCCGCTCGGCTGCGACACCGCGCAACTGGTTGCGCAGATCGTCGCGCGTCTGCAGCAACTGCTCTCTGCGTGTGGCACTTTCCCCGTCGCCCGTGGGGGCAGGCCCGGACTCCGCGTGAGTGATTGCCGCTTGCAGTTCGGCGACGGCAGCGGCACGCTCCGGTTCTTCGAAAGTTGCCACCATGCCGAGTGCGTACGCCTCCTGCCACAGTGCTGACAGGGTGGCTCCGGCAAGCTGGGCGGCCTCCTGAGCTCTGCGGTAGGCAGCCTCAGCAGTTTTCAGGTCACGTTTGGCTGCGGAGAGTTGAGCGCGTCGCAGGGCCTGGTCGCGGCGGACAGCCCCAAGGAAGTAGGGGATCGTGTCCTTCAGGGTCTGGGCCATGCCCTGCTCACCCTGCCGGTGGAAAAGGAAGTTCGGGTCGGCGATCTCGCTCTGCCGTTGCAGGCAGAGCAACGCGGCATGACCGAGATGAGCTTCGACACTCTGGCGGGCGGACCCGGGCGGAGGTTCGTGGAGGTTCTCTTCGATACCGATCCTGCGCCCAAGCTGCTCGCGGACCGCGTTGGAGTCCACGTCGGCTTCCAGCTCCTCGAACCCGAGCGCCTCCAGGTCAGTGCCGAACCGCAGCATGGCACGCTGCGTCGAACTCCTACCCGGTAGCGGGGCCGGGCGGGCGACGAATGCCCGGCCACCGCCCAGGTCGAGCAGCGCTGCGTACCAGGCGACGGTCTGGGTGATCGGCCCGATGGGCATCTGGAGACTATCGCGTCCGAGGCAGTACTCCAGGATGTCCAGCAGGGCGCTCTTGCCGGTCTTGGACTCGCCGGTGACGACGTTCATCGCCCCTGGCTCGAACTCCAGGGTCCGTCGGTCACCGGTGTTGCTGTAGAGGATGATCGCGAGCAGCTGCACCGGATCAGGGTGCCACGCCCAGCAGCGCAAGCACAGTTGCGGGACTGTCGGTCTTCGCCAGCCACCGGCCCACGAGGTTGGCCTTGCGCAGGACCTCGTTGAGTTGAGGCGCAGGGCGCACTCCGCGCGGCCGCTTGCGGGGGACGGCGGACAGGCGGTCCCGGTCAAGGGTGAGCACGTCGTGTGCCAGACCGAAGCGAATGCCTGCCCGGACCGGTTCCACGAGACTGACCGCACGCTGTGGGAGCCCTGCGCGCAGCACCGGGTTTCGTGACACCCAGGTAGCCAGGTGTGTGGCTGTCGATGCTGGGAGGGCTTCGCGGGTGCCTCGGTGCAGCACGAGCGGGGCGGCGACGAATGACAGCACCACAGGAACGCCTTGACTGGTCTCCTTGGCGTGTCCCTCGGCGGTAGTCGCCAGCAGCGCGGCGATCAATGCCGGATTGAGCATCGCCGCGACGACGGAGGGTTGCTCACTCCACCCGGTCATCCGCGCTTCCCTCTGATTGTTCGCATGCACCACTCAGGCGTGCACGTGCAGCAGCTGCTTGATGCGTTCCTCAAACTCAGGATGCCATCCGACCTTGCCGGCGTCAGCTAGTGCATGGCGGTGACCGCGGGCGAAGAATGGGTCGTTGTAGCGGGAGCGGACGGTGATGCCCGTCTGCCCCAGCAAGGTGCGTAGCAGACTCCGGCCTGCTGCCTGCCTGGCCTTCTCGTCCGCGTCCTCAGTAAGTCCCTCCGTCATCCACTCGAACTCACGGTCCCACTCGTCGATCAACTCCGCCTCGAAGCGTTCGAGTTCTGCGATGCCGATGAGGTCCTCGTCCACCCACCGGGCTGCCTGGGTGTATGCCCGGTAGTAGTCGACGATCGCCTTCTGCAGGTTGCGAGGCGGGTAAGCGACCCACTCCATTTGCTGCACAAATGGACGGGTACGGTGCTGCTCCTTGATGTCGTCCTCGTTCACGTCCAGCAGGTGCACGAGCGTGGGCAGATTTTCGCTGGTGAACTGATCCCGGATCTCCGCGATAGCGGCCTGGGCCGATCCCACGTCCAGGCTAGTCAGGCGGCCCTGCAGCAGAGCCAGTGCCTGGCCATCCCACCACTTCCACACCATGGCCATGAACAGTTCCTCGTGACCGGTGGGCAGCGTCCACTGCAGGGCAGTCCGGGCCGCGGCATGCACTTCTTCGGCGTGCGGAGAGCCATCCGCCACGCGAATGCGGTGCACGAATGTGCGCCGCACCGAAGGAGCAAGCGCAAGGAACTGGCGACGCGTCTCACGCGTTTCGCCCGATCCCTCCTCGGCGGCGACTGCCTCCAGAATCTTCAGAGCGGCCGGCTCGTCCCGGTCTTGGGCGCGAAGGAAGGCCATTGCACTTCCCGGTGCCGCAGTCTGCGTGGTCACCAGAACCAGAGACGGGCCGCTGGCATCACCTGGCGAAGACTCATCCATCCACACCTGGATGGTCTTCCATACGTCCATTGCCCGGTCAGTCAGTCGCCGGGTCCTCCCCTTGTGGTGTTTGACCTGCAGCAACTCGGTGGGTGTCCCCGACACGTCCCAGGCGATGTCGTCGTACATCTCCAGCGTGAGGGAGGAGTCCGGACGCTCGGGTCCAGAGCGCAACAGTTCCACCAGCGCCCACCAGGTCTGATGCTGGTAACCAACCGCGCTATGGGCGGCGTCGTGTGATCCCTGGGACATGTCCCTGAGTGTCCACCAGCGTTAAGCACCAAGTCCAGACGACAAACTGGACATCAGTGGAATGTTCGATCTATTCGAAAATGGAGATGCTTGACGTGTCACTCGGCTCCAACGGGACAGGCGGCCCCGCTGAGGAGGTTCAGCCGGTACCCCTTTTCTCACACGCCACCGGAAGCATCTGCATCGTGAGCGAGCAGACGGGAGCACCTACGCCGCTGCCACCGGCAGCACGCCTACAGCTCGGACGCTCGCCCAGCACGCCGTAAATCCGTCACCACAAGGCCCGTCATCCTTGCAACCGACAGACTCAACGGTTCCAGCCGTAGCCTGGTGAGAAAAGGCTCACTGCCCAAGTAGGGCTTCTCGGGCTGCGCGTGCCCATATGGCCTGCTGCCGGACGCTGAATCCCATCCTGTTCCAGTGGAATGTGACGTGCTTGGCCAGGATGCCGCGTAGGCCCAGCCCGAGGCGGTTGGCATGCGCCGCCTGCTGGAGAGCTTGGCCTTCGCGTCTCATGCCCGTGAGCCACGTGCGCAGAGACGCCAAAGCGCTCTCGGCGAAGATTGCGCCCGCGTCCACCGTAAGGAGGCTGCGCATCGGGTCCACCATGGCGCTGATCTTGGCTGGCGGGACGTCGGTCGGCAGCGCTCGCTTGGCTTCTACCTGACCCCATACGTCCCCTTGCTCGCCCCACTCCAGCCCGGCGGATCGCAGGAACGAGGCGAGGAGGAGCAGGGAGGTCACCTTGGCTTCGGGCAGTCGGTCGACGCCCTTGTCGGCGAGCTGGTCGTAGGCGAGGACACCGAGGCTGTCGGCGTGGAACAGGCGGTGCGCGATCTCCAGTCCTTCCAGCCCGCCGAACGCGATGGACTCAGGTTCATAGAGGGAGGGCTGCCAATCCTTCACCACGCCCCAAGACACCGCCGAGTCGAGGGCCTGCGTCACGTGTGCGATCACGGGCTCCGCGGGGGCGCCGGGCGCCGGGTGGACCCGCAACCGCCAGTAGGGGTACTTGCGGAGGAACCACCATGCCCCGACGGTCTCCTCGCGCAGCGCGGGGAGGAGGTAGGCGCGGAAGGCGCGGGCCGCGGTCGGATAGTCGGCGAACTGCACGTACACCTGGTGCCAGCCCGCGGACTGCTGGTGCAGTGCCGTCTGGCCGGCGGCCCGGTAGCGCTCGACGGCCGCAGCCAGGCGGGCCGGGGAGGTTTCGGCGCGCCTGGCTGCGGCTTCGATCGGCATGCCGCCGAGCACGGACAGCACGGCGTCTTCGGGCGCGGTTCTGCTGTACATCGCCTGACCGCTCCTTCAGCTCAGCAGCAGGCAGGCGTCCCAGTCCGTTGCGGTCCGGGCGCCGGGTTCGACGGTGCGGAATGCCAGGCTGGCGCCAGCCGCTCCCTCCAGGAAGCCGGGCTGCTCCGGGGCTTCTGCCGCGAGGAAGCGCCGGGAGCCGGCTGCGGTGAGCCAGTCCTGGAACGGCGCGGGGGTTTCGGCCTCTTCTGCGACACGCTGCACCGTGCGGATGAGGCCCCCGACGCCGTGGCACAGGCCGCGGCCGTGGAGCAGGTCGAGCTGGCGATCGTCGGCGAGGCAGTACAGCAGGGCGCGCTCGGCCATGCGTTTGCGGTCGTCGTCACCGAGGGCGATAGCGGCGAGCTGCTGGGCTCGGACGACACCGGGCGTGCCGTAGCACCAGGAAGGGGCGGCAACGTGGGTAGGTGCGGGGCCAGTCTTGCTGACCCAGCGCGGCCAGTGAGTTCCGTTGTGGTCGCTCTGCCGTATGGCGTCCAGCCACCGCAGGATGCGTCCCATCGCAGCCTCGTGGCCTTCCACGGTGACGCCTCGGCGCTGGGCCAGCGCCAGCAGGGCGAGGGGGCCGGTGATGCCGTGGGCGAGGCCGGCGTTGGCGTGCCCTCCGGGTGTGGCTGCCGCGTTCGAGGCGGGGGCGTGACCGACCCACCAGCCGGGCAGCGGTTGCCCGTCCGGCCCGGTCACCGGTTCAGTGAGCCGTACGAGGTACTCCAGCACCCGCCGCATCTCCGGCCCATGGGGCTGCCGACGCAGCAGTAGAGCGCCGAGCCCGGTCAGCCCTCGGAACAGGTCGTACTCGGCGAAGGTGGCCAGTCGCCCTTGCTCGATGCGTTCGTGGGCTGCGACCAGACGGCGGCGCGTGCAGCCGACCATGACGTCGTCCAGGGTGCGCAGCGCTCCGGCGTACCGGTCGCTGCTCCCGGCCGCCATGTGCAGGACGTAGGCCATCGCGGGGGCCCCGAGGAACAGGCTGGCGTCGTCCCCGTCGATGAGCGGCGCGGCGATGGCGAGCTTGCGGTGCGCGACCTGCCATGTGTCGAGCCCGAGGTGGGCGCGCTCCACATCGAGGAGAGCGGCGCCCAGTGGGCCGTGGGCGAGGGACTGGCGGCTGGCGAGAGAGGTGTCGGCCTTGGGCGGGGCGGTGGTCACCGCGGTGCTCCTTCGGTGCGCTCGATCCAGGACAAGCTCGCGCTGCGGGCGAGGCGGCGACAGGCGGCTTCGGCGGCCGGGTTGACCCCTGCCGCGCGGTTGTGGTGCATGTGGAGCAGGGAAGGCAGCACGCTGGCGGGGCCGATGCCGGCGGTTCCGAGTGCTCGCCCGTACTCGCGAAGGGCCCGGCGGCGCAGCGCCCACATCCCGGCCACGTGCCCCCCGGCGGGGTATTCGCGCAGTACAGCAGCGGATGTGTCGGGGTCTGCGAGGCGTACGGCTAGGGCCTGTACGTCACGCGGTAGAGCCGCGCCCTCGTCCTTCGAGATGTGCTTCGTCAGCCATCGCCATCCGGATTCTTGTGAGCCGAGGAGTGCGACGGCGATGTCCACCATGCTGGCGGCGGTGACAGCAGGCCGCAGGTTGGCGGGCAGGGCGATGCGGAATTGTGCGATGGCGGCGGCGGAGTCCGCCTCGAAGTACCGCTCCGCAGCTTCTAGAAGAGCGCCGCTGCCGTAGCGGCCGGTCTCGGGCTCGTCGGTGTCCCACTGCACGTGATGGATCAGCCCCTCGCTGCGCAGCTCGCTCGCCCATGCCGCCACCAGCTTTGCGGCTTCGCCGAAGGTGTCGGCGTCGTCCAGGCGCAGCCGGATACGGAGATGGTTGTCGGGGTCGGCGTAGCGGATGAACCACATGGTGGGCGGCTCCGCGCCGAAGTCGAGCAGCAGCCGGGGCAGGTGGTTGGTCAGCACTTCTTCGGCTCGGTTGGTGCTGCCGTACACCTTGAGGTACGCGCGCTCGGCCCCGCCCGGCAGGCGGCCGGAGTCCCGGCCGTGGATGGCCAGCGGACGGCACTGGGGCGGGGGTGACGCCTGGTCGGAAGCGAACGACGCGGTGACCTCGTGGGCACGGCCGATCCAGCCGAGCTGGCTCTCGGGAGGCGCCTCGTGCAGGACGACGGTGTGGCGGCGCTCCAGCTCGGCGTGCAGCAGGTACTGATGGGCGGGGACGTCGAGGTCCAGGCGGAGCCGGCGGTCGTCCTCGCCGACGTATACGGCCTGCGGCACGCCGTAGCGGACCCGCCAGTCCATCAGGGCCTTCATCCAGCTGCGTGAGGCGTCGAGATCGGCGGCTCGCAGCCGCCAGCGGGCCGGGGACAGGATCGTCCGGCCGACGCGGATCTCGGGCAGGAACGGCAGTCGGGAAGCTGCTCCCCAGGCGAAGGGGATGAGGACGGCGCTGTGGGAGCGGTGCAGTTCGCACACGAACCGGATCAGCGGGTGCGTGAAGTTGCTGACCTCGACTGCGTTCATCACCGACGGTTCGAGGAGCTGGCCGGTGGAGAGCGCCACCAGGTACAGACGTTCGGCGTCGGCGATCACGCCCAGATCGTCGAGGTTGAGGGTGGCGGTGGGGTTGTACTCGCCGACGGAGAGCAGGTGGGGGACCACTGCGGGAGCCCGGCTGACGTTGTAGGTGGACACCTTCAGGGGCGGCCCGGAGACCTGGGCGCGCTCGGCGCCCTGGGTGAGTGTCGGGAGACCGGCGTAGGCGGCGGCCATCCGGTCGCGGTCGCGGTGATCCAGCGTGCTGAGGAATCGGCCCGTGATCGTGCCGGCCGCGAGGGACAGGCCCGCCACGGACAGTTCGAAGTCGCCCTGGTCAAGGTCGCGGGGTGTTTCCGCGAGCACCATGTAGCACAGTTCGACGTGGGCGGGGACCTGGAGGGGTTCGTCCACGGTCAGGGCCTCGATGTCCCGGGCGGTCAGTTCGACCTCCATCCGGCGGTCGAGCGCTGCGTTCTGTGCGAGCGTCAACAGGTATTCGTCACGCGGAGTGGTGGCCAGGACCGGACGCTTGAGGACGGTGCCTCGGTAGGCGACGGGGAATCCGAGGCCGGTGTCCGGGTCGGTGAGGTCGCGCAGGGGGACGATCTTGCCCATGCTGTAGCGCTCCAGGAAGCGCACGCGGTAGTCGGCCCACGCCGAAGTGCCGTGGGGGAAAGGCGTGATGCGGGCGATGGTCTCCAGTGCCCTGGCGGCCTCTTGCGTGACGGCCTCGGGCAGGACGATGTCGCAGTCGGGGCGGAGGTTCATGGCAAGGCCGCCGCCGGCCATCCCGCTCAGCTCGGCCATGGCCGCGGTCGCCTGGGTGCGCAGGGCACGCTGCTCGGCGGGTGCCGCGTCATCGTGCTGCACGAGGAATTCGTGGAGGCGGCGGAGAGTGGAGACCGTAGGGGGCAGCGGCGTGGCACAGGCGGAGTCGAGCTGCTCCAGGAGGTGACCGAGGGCGTCCTCGCTCGTCATCGGGGCGTGCAGGCTGGTCAGGAGCACGCGGTGCGCGATGAGGTCGCTCACCATGGCCGTGATCGTCTCCAGCGGCGCGTCGGGGTACTCGGCGTGGAGCTTCTCCACGATGTCCCCGACGGTGGCGGGGGTCTGCGCCAGGGCGAGCACCTTCTCTGCCGCCCGCGTACGGCGCAGGGTGGTCTCTGTGGGGCCGTCGGGCCCCGGCTGGTAGGGGACGTCGATGCGTGTCCCGCGCACCGTGCAGGTGGGATCGGCGATCACCTGGAGGTGCCGCAGCAGGTGGGGGTCGCGTTCCAGGGCGGTGATGACGTCGTGCAGCCACTCCGCGTCCGCGCTGGCGAAGGCCCGATGGTCCGTCCCGAGACGCACGCGTGCCGTAGGGCCGAGGCGCAGCGGGGCGGGGCCGGCGAACAGGCCGAACGGTGTGGCGCGGTACTGCATGCGCAGGACGTAGCGCATTAGCGCGGCGGCGGTGCGGATGGTCCTGGACGGGCGTGCCCCGCTGGTGAGGACCCTCCGCACGCTGTCGGCGAGGACCGGCGAGGCGAGTTCGATGGGAGCGGCTCGGGCGTCGTCCGTCCAGACGCTTTCGATCCACGCTCGGCACGCCGCGGCGTCGGGGCTGCCGTCCGCGCCGACAGCGGGCCAGGACGACGACGGGGGCGTCAGCTGGAACGCCGACACCCTGATCATGCTCGCGTCAACTGCGTGGTACATCGCTCTGCCTCCTTCGTGGTCGTGCCCGGGGTGGGCCGGGCCGGCTGCTCGGCCCACCCCGGGTGAAGAAGCGGCCGGTCAGCCGCCGCTGATGCAGGTGCTGTTGGAGCAGGCGGACTGGCAGGTCGAACCGCAGCCGTCACCGGTGTCGTTCAGCAGCGCGCCGGGGATGGCGGCGGAGGTGACGGTCTCGATGTTCAGGTCGAACTCCGACCCGTCGGTGCCCGCGAAGTCGGTCGCGGCCTTCAGAGTGGTGCTGGTGCTCTTCGGTGCCATCTCGTACGCCTCCTACAGGGAGAAGTGGGATGTGCTCTGCCCACCTGGTCGCGACGCCGGCGGCGTCACGGCCAGGAGATCGTGACCCGCGATTGCGGCCGGTTGATGACCCGGCCCGCGGGAAGTTGGTCGTCCGGCGTCCCGGCCGGGTAGACCTCGATGTGCGCGCGGTCGCCGCGGTGCTCGCCGTTCCACGTCTGGATCTCCGCAACCAGCCGCTCGGCGACCTCCCGGCCCCGCGGCCCGTGGCCGATCGCGCCCAGCTCGAACCGGTCGGGGTCCTCGGTGCGCCGCACGGTGCGGTAGCCGAAGCTGTCGGCGTCCACGAGGGTGGGGATGCCGAGCGGCGATGCGGAGGCGACGAGACCGCGCTCGCGGGCGGCCGGCGTCGCAGCGATCAGCGACAGGTCGTCCAGCGCGGTCGCCAGCCACAGGTCCAGGTGCTCGTTGGACTCCTCCCCCGCGAGCGTCACGCCGGACCATGCCTCACAGCGGGGCATGCTCAGCGCTGCAGCCAGGGCCTTGGTGTCGGGCTCGGGCTGGTCGTCCAGGCGCAGCCCGATCTCCTCGCCCTCGACGTCGTGGATGAGGGCCACCCGCATGCGGTTCTCGCCGGCGCCCTGCATCGGGACGAAGCCGCACAGCTCGACGCCGTCACTCACCAGCCGGTGGTCGTCGCGGACGAAGGCAATGCTGCGGGTCATGCCGCGCATCCGCAGCGGGACCACGAGCCGGCCTCGGTCGTTCAGCTGGTGCACCCAGGCAGACGGGATGTCCGCGGCCTGCACGGTGACGATGATGCGGTCGTAGGGCTGGAAGTCGACGGCCCCGCCGGAAGCGTCGGAAGTGATCACCGTGACGTTCCGGTACCCGGTCGTTTTCAGGAAGTCCCTGGCGCGCTGGGTGACCTCGGGGTCGATGTCCATGGTGACGACGCGCCCGCTCTCGCCCACCAGCTCGGCAAGGTAGGCGGCGTTCACGCCGCCGGAGCCGATCTCCAGGACGTTCATCCCCGGCTGGATGTCGGCCTGCTCGATCTGCATGGCCTGGACGCGCGGTGCCGACACCGAGCTGACGTGCTGACCGGTTGCGTCCGTCTTGGTGATCAGCGGGTTCTCGGGGTCGTAGCTCGCGGCCATCTCCGCGCCGGGCACTGCCAGGTGCCGGGGCACCTTGCGGAAGGCGGCCACGACGCGTGGGCTGTGGGCGTCTCCCGTCTCGATGAGGCGCTGCACCATACGGGCGCGCCACTGCTGCTCGGTGACGGGAGCGCTGTGCGCGTCGTCGGTCGTCATGTCGGGGGCGGTATCCACGTACGTTCTCCTTCTCGGCGCCCGCGCGCAGAGGGTTGGGGGCTGGTGGGGCGGTGGCCGGTGCGGGGCGCCTCGGATGGAACGGGGCGGCACCCCGCACCGGGGTGGTGAACCGCTCGCCGGCCTGATCCGTCACGTCAGGGCCGCCGAGCGGTCGTTCTAGGCGGCAGGCCGACGGGGCTCGACGGCGCGACCGTCCGGCAGAAGTTCGCCGGTGTCTTCGAAGAGGAACACTCTGTTGCACAGCCTCGCCCAGCCCTGGGTGCCGGTGGCGCTGGTGACCACTCTGGCGGCGTCGCGGTCCGGCGCTTCTGCGGCGGGGCAGGGAGGGGTGTGCCGGCACATGCTGCTCGTCCTCTCGGGGGGGATGGGGGAGCGGTTCCTCTCCGGCTGCTACGGGACCGTGGGGGAACGGGACAAGAGCGCCGGAGAGGAAGTCGTGGAGGTCTTCGCGGCCAGGAAGGCGGCTATGGACTCGGGGTTGTAGCCGTAGAAGCGGCCTCGGGAGACGTCGTCGGCAGGCGGTTGTGCGCCCCACTCGACGACGTGGCAGGTGTCGCGGTACGGAGACCAGCGCACTCGTAGGTCGGGGAAGCCGGGCCGCCCGTCCAGTAGATCCCTGGCGGCCATGGCCAACGTCACCAAGTCGAAGGACATGTAGCCGCCTCTGCGGGTACCGCCGACGGGGACGGCCAGGAGCGGGGCGCGGAAGACGCAGATGGCGACGGCGTCGACGAGGATGGCGGGGTCGGCGAGACGCGAGCGGTAATACTCGTAGTCGTACGCGGTCGTGGCGTGGAGGGCCGTCACGACCAGCGGCCCGCCGGAGGTGGTCAGCACTCGCTCACTCCCTCAACGACACCAAGCCGCTCAAGGCTCTCGACCAGATCGCTCGTGACTGATCCCAAGCGCCGCAGGAGTCCAAGGGCCTTGCCCGGATCGTCCGGCAGTTCCTCGACGCGCACCTTGCGGGCCATGCTGAGCAGCCGGGCGGTCTCCGGGTCTGCCTCCGTCCGTTGTGCGTCTCGCAGGGCCCGGTTCACCAACTGCGTGAGGGCGTTCCGGAAGTCCTGAGCCAGCTCGTCAGCCGTGGCGGGGTCGGGCAGGAAGGCCGCCGGGTGGTCGTCGTCCCCGAGGACGGTGTCCAGCCCCTCGTTGACGCGCTTCCAGTCCACGGGCTCCCAGTCTTGGACCGCCTGGAAGAGCCGCTTCAGGTCGTCAACGTCGCCGGGCGGTTCCCACGTCGACAGAGGAATGTCCGGGTCGGCCTCACGTACGGGCAGAATCTGCGGCTGTAAAGCTGTTGTGCCGTTCACTGGACCCCCTCGGTGCTGGCTCTCCCGCCGGCGTGCGGATGTCTTCCTTCCGATGACGGGCCCTCTCCAGTGGTCACGGGGAGGCGCCTGCCAGACAGGTAACCGCGCAACTACGGCGGGTGGACAGGCAATTCCGGTGGCGTTTTGCTGTCGTAGGACCGGAAATTTTTACCGGCCAAGGTGCTCAAGCCGACGGAGGCCACTACCTTGAGCCCATGACGGGGAACCCGCACCTTGCAGCTCGGTTAGAGAGCACAGGGATGAAGCAAGCGGAACTGGCGGACCGGCTGAACAAGCGGCTCGGCGCCCTGACAGGCACCCCCGGCAAGCTCACCGACCGCCACGTCCGTAACTGGCTGACCGGAAAAACCCGCTGGCCGCACGCAAGACAACGCCTTGTTCTCGAAGAAGAATTCGGCGTGACAGCGGAGGAGCTGGGCTTCATCCCTCCTGCTGCCCGAGAGCGAGCACCTTCGGAGGACCCAGTGCGGCGACGGACTTTCACTACGGCTACGGCATCCTTGACCGCCGCCGCCATCCTTCCCGAGGTCCCGTCCAGCGGGTCGAGGCGGGTAGGTATGAGCGACGCCGACCGGCTGGAGCGCAACTTCGCGGAACTGGTGGCGGCCGACAACAAGAACGGGGCGGGTATCCGCCTGGAGACGCGCGCGCTCGCTCACGCGCAGCACGCTCTCGACCTACAGGCAGTCGGACAAGCCAGCGATCGGGTTCGTCGCCGCCTGTACTACCTGGCTGCGGCCTTCACGGGGACGGCGTTGTGGGCCGCCGTGGATGCTCAGCAGCCGAAGCGGGCGAAGGGGCACCTGAACACGGCCCTGAGACTCGCCGGTATGGCAGGCAGCAGTGAGATGGAGATGCGCCTGTGGGGGCACGCTGCGCTCCTCTCCTACCAGCAGCTTCACCTGCATGACGCTCTGGCCGCAGCCGAAGCCGGCCGACGCGCCTACGTGTGTCGGCAGGACGCCCTCTTCCGCTCTCTGGCCAGCGCACGCCTGGCCGGCATCCTCGCCGCCGTCGGCGAAGACTCCGCAGCACAGCGCACCCTGCTTCACGCCGAGAAGGCCTACGAGCGCGCTGAGACAGCCCAGGACCGGCCCGCGTGGATGGGCTTTTTCGACCGCGCCGAGCTGGACGGCCTGGCGGCCCTGGTGATGGCTCGACTCGACCGTCACGTTGAGTCAGAGGCCCGCCTCCACCGGACCCTGTCAGTGCTCCGGCCCGATCTGCGTCGTAACCGCACCTACTACACCATCCACCTGGCTCTGGCCCAACTCGCACAGGGAGAGGCCGACCAGGCAGTGGCGACCGCTCTGCCTCTGCTCTCCGAGGGCGGCGAGCCACCCATGTCAGGGCGGAGCAGGAAACTCTTGCAGCAGTTCGACCGAGGGCTCACACAGGTGGCCCCCGGAACCAGTTTCATGATCGAGTGGCAGGACCGCTTCAGCCAAGGAGAGAAGGCAACGTGAGCACGGTCGATGTGAGGCACTACGTCGCTGCGGACCTCCCGGAGATCCGGCAGTACATCCTCGACATTCACGTCGAGGTCCGGCAACGCGACTTCGGACTCACCGGCCCCTTCTACGACGTTGAGCGCTTCGATGAGCGGTTGACGATGTACGCCTCCCGCCCCGGTTGGACTGCCGTACTTGGGTGGGAGGACGGTGAGCCCGTCGGCTTCTGCTTCGGCACGACCCTCGCGCCGGACACGAAGTGGTGGAACAACATGCTCACGCCACTTCCCGACGAGATCACAGCCGAGACGGGAAGGCGTACGGTCGCGCTGAACGAGATCGTCGTCCGAAAGCCATGGCGGGGCCGCAGCATCGCCTGGCAGCTCCACGAAGCATGGCTCACCCACCGTCATGAGGAGCGCGTGACGCTCCTCGTCAACCCGGCGAACGGCGACGGAGCCGTGCAAGCCGTCTATGAGGCGTGGGGCTACCGCCAGATCGGCCAGCAGCAGCCCTTCCCCGACTCGCCGGTCTTCTCCGTCATGCTGCGGCCGGTCAAGCTGACCTAGTCGATCTGCCCTTGCCGCCTCGCTGCACTATGAGCCGGGGTCCTAGAAAGCCGCGCTCGCGGACCCTATTCGCGACAGTCGCGCAGCCGGTCCGCGATGTCATACGTGGTCACTCGCAGGGCCTTGAATTCCTGGATCAACACGATCCACTGCTGCTCAGTGCCGACGACCGCTTCACCGGAGGCCTGGATGTAGGCCACGGCGACCGCGTACCCGTACGCCCGTTCCGCACGGGCAGGGGCCGCTCCAGCACGATCGTGCCCAGTAGTGCATCGGCCCGCCAGCCATTCCCTCGCGTCGTCGTGAAGCGCCTATCGAAGTGCGCGAACGCATGCCCACAGCGTACCGATGGCGGCGACGGCGAGGGCCTGGGTAGCGCCGGTGGCACCTCCAGACGAACCCGCCTTCTCACCGGCTACAAGAATGCCCGTGACGACGAGCACATATGGAAGGGCGAAGAGGATGGTGCGACTGGTGCGCATCGGGTTCACTGCTTCCTCTCCCGTCAGCGCGTAGCGGCCAGGTGCCGGAGACGCTGACGGACTGCTGTGAGGTTCGTTTCGGCCTGGGGGACGGGAATCTCTTGCAGTAGAGAGGCGATCTCCTCCACATCAGCCAGGGCTTGGGATCGGGGAAGGCGCCGCCAGCAGCCAACCGGGTTGCTGACGGCACGCACGGTGGACTTGAGTGTCGGGCCGAGGAGGTTGTTCCACGCCCTGGGGATGAAGATCCAGATCTGCAGAGCGTAACGGTCATCGCACATGAGCCACGCGATGTCGTCGCGAACGCTTCCGGCAGCCAGCGTGTACAGGTGAGTCGGGCCGTATTTCGTGGTCAGTTCGCTTATCAGTGCATCCGCGCTTGTAGCGGCCTCTGGAAAGCGCCCCTCTCTGGCGGTGACGCAGTTTCCTTCAAGCCGTTCCCGTTACGGCTCGGGTAGCGGCTCGTACGGACGGTCCGGAGCGAGAGGTTCGTCCCACGGTAATGGGACGGGGGTTGGGTGCTGGACGGGCCCGGTGGTGGGGTCACCTGGGTGTCCACCTGCGCAGCCCCCTGTGCCTTGGCCGAGTCGTCCGAGAGCGGTTCGCTGGTGCCGTCCCTGTTGACCTGGATAACCAGGGTGTAATGAGCCTGCTCATCATGGAGGACGGCGCGGAGGGGGCATCGAGAGCTGCGGCCTCCAGCTGGAGGTGGGAGAGGACGGCTTCGTTGAGCGAGGTGCCCGGAGGCGGGACGAAGAACTCGTCATCGATGAAGCACGTTCCGTCGGTGGTGATGCGAACCTGGACCATCGCGTCGGTGGCGTTCACGACGTCTACTCCTTCCTGTTCGAGAGAGGGGTCAGACCGTGCTGCTGCCGCCGGCGCCGGGGAATGCGGGTTCGGCCCAGCCCCGATAGCGCAGGCGCCAGGTGCCGTCGGTGATGTCCTTGCGGTGAACGATGCCGATGCTCCCGGCCCTCAAGACGTCGTTGCTGGCGCTGACGCGGACCACGCGTCGGCACCATGATCGCCCCCGCGTGCGAGCGCGGGGGTGCGCTACGGGGCGCGGGCCGGACTGAGGACCGGTTCGCGTCAGGAGCGCAAGCTGACACTGAAGTTCAGCCTGAAGGCGCGGCTCGCCGAAACGGCGGCCGCGGTCAATCTCAGACTCTCGCTCCAGTCTCAGCATTGCCGCCGATCGCCGGACCGACCGTGGACGGACAACGCCATCGGATGCGAGTTCGAATCTCGTCTGCGCCTCTTCCGCGGCGCGGTAGTTCAAAGGAAGAACACGACGGCTTGACGACTGATCCGTCCTCTTCAACGCGCCGGCGTGCGCATGTGGGTGGCATCCCCAGGGGCCCGGGAGCTGGATACGACTCCCGGGCTCCGCCACGTCCGGACGCGCTTCGAGCGAACTCCCGCTCGACGGCAGGCAGTCGGCCTGTTGTTGAAGACTGTCCTACTGATGGGTTGACCGGCCGGAGGGCTGCCCCTAGGTTCCCCGCATCAACGTCCGTACGGCCTGCGCACATTCACCGCGACTCATCCAGGAGGCCCTGTGCGTCGTCTGCCAGCCGGGTTCGTTGCCGTCATGCTGCTCGCCCTCACCGCGACGGCCTGTGGTTCCTCCTCGTCCGGGTCCTCAGGCACGCCCTCGGACGGCCTCACCACCGTGAAGGTCGGCGTGATCCCCATCGTCGACGTCGCCCCCGTCTACCTGGGGGAGAAGCAGGGCTTCTACCGCAAGCGCGGCCTCGACCTCACGCTGGAGACCGGCCAGGGCGGCGCAGCGATCGTGCCGGGCGTGGTCAGCGGCCAGTTCGCCTTCGGGTTCAGCAACACGACCTCGCTGATGGTCGCCCGGAGCCGCGACGTGCCCGTGCGGGCCGTCGCCAACGGTGTCGCCTCCACCGGGAAGGCCGGCGCCGACTTCGGCGGTGTCGTCGTCAAGGGCGACAGCCCGGTCAAGTCGCCGAAGGACCTGGCCGGGAAGAAGGTCGCGGTCAACACGCTGAAGAACATCGGCGACACCTCCGTGCGGGAATCCGTGCGCAAGGCCGGCGGCGACCCCCACAGCGTGCAGTTCGTGGAACTGGCCTTCGACCAGATGCCCGCCGCCCTGGACGCCGGGCAGGTCGACGCCGCCTGGGTCGTCGAACCCTCCCTCGCGGTCGTCAAGGAGCAGGGCGGCCGGGTCGTCGCCTCCAACTTCGTCGACGTCTCGCCCGACCTCACGATCGCCCTCTACTTCACCTCCGACAAGCTGGCCCGGCAGGACCCCGAACTGGTGGAGAAGTTCGCCGCGGCCACCCGGGAGTCCCTCGCCTACGCCCGCAGCCACCCGGACGAGGTGCGGGAGATCCTCTCCACCTACACCAAGATCCCCGAGAAGACGCTGCAGGCCATGACGCTCCCCGACTGGCCCGAGGAGCCGGACCGCGCCTCCCTGGAGCGGCTGGGTGAACTCGGGCGCCAGGACGGCCTGTTCGACGAGGCTCCCGACCTGGACACCCTGCTGCCGTGACCCGCACACCGGTGCGGACCGGCCCCCCGGACGCCCGCCGACGGGGGACCGGGCCGGGCAACGCCCTGCTCGGCCTCGCCGGGCTCTGCGGCTTCCTCGCCCTGGTCGAGGCGGTGCCCCGGCTCGGGTTCGTCTCCCCCGACCACCTTCCGCCCACCAGCGCCATCGCCGCCGCCCTGGTCGGGGAGATGTCCGACGCCGCCTTCTGGACCGCCCTCGGCGACACCCTGACCGGCTGGGCCCTCGGGCTGTTCATCGCCACCACCGCCGGCATCACCGCGGGCCTGGTGATCAGCGTCGTTCCGTATCTGCGGGAGGCGACGGCCGGCACCGTCGAGTTCCTGCGGCCCATCCCCTCGGTGGCCCTGATCCCCCTCGCCGTCCTTCTGTTCGGCACCGATCTGCGCTCCACCCTGCTGCTGGTCGTCTACGCCGCCTTCTGGCAGGTCCTCGTCCAGGTCCTGTACGGGGTCCAGGACACCGACCCCGTGGCCGAGGAGACCGCCCGCTCCTACGGCCTCGGCACCTGGGCCCGGATCCGCCATGTGCTGTGGCCGACCGCCCTGCCCTACGTCATGACCGGCGTACGGCTCGCCGCCGCCGTGGCCCTCGTCCTCGCGGTCACCGCCGAACTCGTCATCGGTACGCCCGGACTGGGCGCCCGCATCGCCGTCGCGCAGACCTCGCACGCCGTCCCCGACATGTACGCGCTGGTCGCCGTCACGGGACTGATAGGTGTCCTCATCAACGCGGGCGCGCGCGCCGTGGAGCGCCGCTCGCTGGCCTGGCACCAGTCCGTCCGGGGCGAGGTGACCCCGTGAACGACCGTGTGAAAAGCCCGCCGGCCCGTCGTCCGGCGGTCCTGCCCCTGCCTACCGCCCTCCGCACCGCCCTGCTGCGGCTGCTGCTCGCCCTCGGTCTGCCCGTCCTCCTCGTGACCGGCTGGTGGTTCGCCTCCGCCGGCAGCACCGACGTCTACTGGCCGCCGCTGCGCACCGTCCTGGAGACCGGCCGCGAGGTGTGGACCGCCGAGCGGATCGCCGCCGACGTGGTGCCCAGCATCACCCGGCTGCTCCTCGGCTACCTCGCGGCGGCCGTCCTCGGCGGGGCCCTCGGCCTCGTCATCGGCAGCTTCCCGCGCGTGCGGGCCGTCACGGAACCGGTCCTGGAGTTCCTGCGCGCCGTACCGCCGCCCGTCCTGGTGCCCGTCATCATGCTTTTCGCCGGGATCGGCGACACCATGAAGGTCGTCGTCATCGTCTCCGGCTGCGTCTGGCCGGTGCTGCTGAACACGGTCGAGGGCGTACGGGCCGTCGACGGTGTGCTGGCCGAGACCGCCCGCTCCTACGGCCTCGCGGGCCCCGCGCGCCTGCGCCACCTGGTCCTGCCGTCCGCGTCCCCGCAGATCTTCGCGGGGCTGCGGCAGGCGCTGTCGATCGGCGTCATCCTGATGGTCATCAGCGAGATGTTCGCGGCCAGCAACGGCCTGGGCTTCGCCGTCGTCCAGTTCCAGCGCGGTTTCGCCATCCCCGAGATGTGGAGCGGCATCCTGCTGCTCGGACTGCTCGGCGTGCTCCTCGCCCTGGCGTTCCGGGTCGTCGAACGCCGTGCCCTGGCCTGGTACCACGGCCTGCGCCGCTCCAGGAGGGCGTCATGACCGGCGACCGGACCGGCAGCAACCGGCCGCGCCCACCCGCGAAAGGACGGCACATGCTCGACGTGAGGGCGCTGCGGAAGGTCTACGAGGGACACGGCCGGCACGTCGAGGCGGTGCGCGACCTCACCTTCTCCCTGGACGCCGGTGAACTGGTCTGCGTCGTCGGCCCGTCCGGGTGCGGCAAGACGACCCTGCTGAAGTGCGTCGCCGGCCTGCTCGCACCCACCTCCGGCGAGGTCCTGCTGCGGGGGCAGCGCGTCACCGGGCCGCCGCCCGGGACGGCGGTGGTGTTCCAGGAGTACGGCCGCAGCCTCTTCCCCTGGATGCGGGTGCGCGACAACGTCGAACTGCCGCTGCGCCAGAAGAAACACCTGACCAGGGCCCGCCGCCGGGAACTCGTCGAACACGCCCTGCACGCCGTCGGCCTCGACGACACCGCGGGCGCCTACCCCTGGCAGCTGTCCGGCGGCATGCAGCAGCGCGTCGCCATCGCGCGGGCCGTGGCCCACGAGCCGGAAGTGCTGCTGATGGACGAGCCGTTCGCGGCCGTCGACGCCCAGACCCGCGCCGACCTGGAGGACCTGGTCCGCCGGCTGTGGCAGGAACTCGGCGTGACCGTCCTGTTCATCACCCACGACATCGACGAGGCCGTCTACCTGGGGGAACGGGTCGTCATCGTGTCGTCGTCCCCGACCGTCGTCCAGGAACAGCTGACCGTCGACCTCCCCGCCCGGCGCGACCAGCTCCACACCCGCGCGGACCCGCGCTTCACGGCACTGCGCACCCGGGTCTACGAGCAGATCCAGGCGGCGAAACGGGGCGGCCCGGCGGCTGCTGTACCGCTCCGGGCGGAGGACGACGACGGCGTGCGGCCACGGCCACTGGACAAGAGGCCCTGACGGCGCGGCGCCCCGCGTCGGCCAGGTCTGCTTCCGCTCGGACCGCTCGGACCGCTGAGGCCGCTTAGACCGCTCGGACCGCTCGGGCCGCTCAGACCTCGGAGGCGTCCGGCCGACGGGCGCCGAGCGAACGGCGGGTGACCTCCTCCAGATGCCGGGCGAACACCTCGGGGGCGGCCGGGGTGAGCGTGCGCAGCGCCACCAGGGCCGTGACGGCGACGTCGCACAGCTCCGAACGCACGTCGTCCCAGGTGTGCGTGGTGCCCTTGCGCGGATTCTGGCCGGTGGCACCGATCACCGCCTGGGCGACCTCGCCGACCTCCTCCGACAGCTTCAGGATGCGCAGCAGCAGCTCGTCGGGGCCGTCGACCGGCCGGTGGGTGTCGAGCCAGGCGCACAGCTTGTCGATGGACTCCCACAGGCCGGGCGGCGACGGCACGGGAGACGTCGGGTGATCGCTCATACGGCGAGCGTGGCACAGGGCACCGACAGCGCGGGCGGCACCGTCGGATACCCCCCGGGCCCGGGTGTCACTCCTCGAACAGCGCCTCCTGCTCGCCCTCCTTGGCCTTCCGCAGCCGCCGGCCCCGCGCCCCCACGACGGCCACCGTGGCCGCCGTGGTCACCGCGAACGCCACCGGCAGCATCCAGCCCCGGTTGACGGTGTGGCCGAGCGCCTCGTCGACGGAGAGCCGGCCGGGCCCCGTCACGGCGAGCCCGGCGGCCATCAGGCCGAGGGTCGCGGCGTACTCGTAGCCGCCCGCCTGGTTGAAGAAGCCGCTGGGCGCGTGCACGGCCGCCGCGCCCGCCATCGCCCCGGCGGCCGCGGCGCCCGCG
>NZ_JAAGMD010000018.1 GCF_010548465.1 Streptomyces sp. SID14436
ATCGTGAGCGGCCCCGCCGAGCTGCGCGGCCGGGCCCTCACGGTCCGCCCCGGCGGTGCGTGGGAGGGCGGCTTCGGCGGCCACCCGGAACTGGACCGGACGGTCGCGGCCGAGGCCGCCGCCCTGCTGGACGCGGGCCGCACCGGCACGGTCGAGATCGGCGCCGAGGGCTCCCGGTGCGGAGCCCCGCTGACCCTCCTGGTCGAGTCGTCGGTCCCGCCGCCCCGCATGATCGTCTTCGGGGCGATCGACTTCGCGGCGGCCCTGGTCCGGGTGGGCAAGTTCCTCGGCCACCACGTCACCGTGTGCGACGCCCGCCCGGTGTTCGCCACCCGGGCGCGCTTCCCCGAGGCCGACGAGGTCGTCGTCGAGTGGCCGCACCGGTACCTGGAGCGCACCGAGGTCGACGGCCGCACCGTCCTGTGCGTCCTCACCCACGACGTCAAGTTCGACGTGCCGCTGCTGCGGCTCGCGCTGCGCCTGCCCGTCGCGTACGTCGGGGCGATGGGCTCGCGCCGCACCCACCTGGACCGCAACGCCCGGCTGCGCGAGGTCGGCGTGACCGAGTTGGAACTGGCCCGGCTGAGGTCGCCCATCGGCCTGGACCTGGGCGCCCGCACGCCGGAGGAGACGGCCCTGTCCATCGCGGCGGAGATCGTCGCCGACCGGCGCGGCGGCAGCGGCGCCTCCCTCACCGGCGCCCACACCCCGATCCACCACGACGGCGGCTCCGGCCCGGGACCGGCGGGGCGGATCGGGTCGGTGGCGTGAACCGGCCCGGCGGCCGCTGAACACCGCCGGCGCGACCCGTGCGGAGCACCGGCACCCGCTGGGC
>NZ_JAAGMD010000039.1 GCF_010548465.1 Streptomyces sp. SID14436
TGCTGGGGCCGCTGGGGCGGGGGCGGCGGCGGGGCGTACTGCTGCGGCTGGTGCTGCTGCGGATGCCCGTAGCCGGGGCCCGGCTGGGGCTGCGGCCGGCGCTGGGGCGGCTGCTGGGGCCGGGCCACCTGCCGCTGGGGGCGGCGGCGCAGCGGGTCCTCGCCCGGGTCCAGATACTGGACCTGGGTCTGCTCGTTGCGGTCGCGGGCCGCGCGCAACTGGTTCTGCCAGGGGTGCGGGTCCTCGGGGCCGCCCTGGCCGTTGCCGCCGGGCGGGCCCTGGGGCACCGGGGGCATGACCGCGGTCGGGTCCGCCGCTCCGGCGCCCGCGGTGTGCGGCAGGACGCTGGTGGCGCCGTTCGGGTCGTAGGAACCGCCGGTGTGCGGCAGCACCTGGGTGGGGTCGGACGCACCGGGGGTGCCGGGTGTGCCGGGCACCTGCGCGGGCTCCGGGTCGGGCACGAGGAGGGCGCCGACGTTCTCCGCGGCGGCGATCTGCGCGGAGTTGGCGTGCACGCCGATGCCGTCGGCGACCACGCGCAGGCCGCGGGCCAGGTTCTCGGCGCTGGGCCGCTGCTCCGGGCTCTTGCGCAGGCAGCGCTCGATGACCGTCCACAGCGGGTCGGGGACGGTGGAGGGGCGGCGCGGTTCGGCGCTCAGGTGCTGGTGCAGCACCTCCAGGGCGGAGCCGCCGGAGAACGGCGGGCGGCCGGTGACCAGCTCGTAGAGCAGGATGCCGGCGCCGTAGATGTCGACGGCGGAGGTCTGCGGACGGCCCTCGGCGGACTCCGGCGCGATGTAGGCGGGCGTGCCGACGAACTCGTGGGTGCGGGTCAGCCCGGGGGAATCGGCCAGCCGGGCGATCCCGAAGTCGGTGAGCATCGGGTGCATCTCGCCGCCGGTCTGGCGCAGCAGCACGTTGGCGGGCTTCAGGTCCCGGTGCACCACGCCGTCGGCGTGGCTGGCGCCGAGCGCGTCGGCGATCTGGGCGGTCAGCAGCGAGGCGGCGACCGGGGTGAACGGGCCGTTCTCGCGCAGGTAGCGGTGCAGGTCGGGACCCTCGACCAGGTCCATGACCAGGGCCAGCAGATCGCCCTCCACCACCAGGTCGCGGACCCGGACGATGTTGGGGTGGGTCAGCCGCAGCAGGACGTTGCGCTCCCGCAGGAAGCGCATCACCACGTCCGCGTCGTTGGCCAGCTCCTCCTTGAGGACCTTGATGGCGACGGTCTCGCCGGGCTGTCCGGGCACGGCCGCCTCGGCGCCCGCGGTCTCCCGCTGGCGTGCTCGCCAGACGGTGCCCGTGGCGCCGCGTCCCAGCGGCTCCTCGAGCAGGTACTTGCTGCCTACCGGCCGCACGTCATGCTCCCTGCTGCTTGCTTGGCGTACACCGTGGTCCACCGTGCTACGGAATGTTCCGACCCACTGTAGTGCCGCCACGCGGGACACCGGCTTGCCGACTTCGACGTCGTCTTTCCGTGGGTCTTACGTACCGGCGCCCGTCCGTGTTCGAAGGAAAGACGTGCGAGGTGGTCCGTTGGTTGCCGGAGGCCGGACGTGACCGATCTCAAGTCGGCGCACAACGATCATCCGGGCGTCACTGGTCAGGCATTTTTGGGGGCAGAGCCGACCAATCAAGATCATTTGATGACGGGGGGCGGGCGCGTTGTCGGTGGCAGGTGCGAGGATGCCTGCAGAACTGGCCGTACGTGCGCGTGTGGCGGTGGGGGAATCCCGCGGTGGGGGACCGCGGGACGGCTTTCGTCCTCCCGTGTCGCGAGCGCCCGCGCAGAAGGGACCGCTGACGGCGATGCAGATCCGGCTGACCGTCGTAGACCCGCTGGGGCCCTCCTCCCCCGCGCGGGACCGGACCCCGAGCTGCGACGTGCTGGTCACGGCACCCGCGGGCACGGCCCTGGCCGCCGTCGCCTCCGCGCTGGCCTCCGCGGTCGCGGGCGCCGAGAGCTCCTCCGGCACCCCGGTGCTGTACGCGGGCGACCAGCGGCTGGACGCCCAGCGCTGCACCCTCGGCGAGCCGCCGCTGATCGACGGCGCCGTGCTGGCCGTGGGCGCCCCCGGCGAGCCCGAGGCGCATCCCGAGCTGGACGACGCCCCCACCCGGCTGCACGTCGTCGCCGGCCCCGACGCGGGCGGGGTGCATCTGCTGCACGGCGGCGAGATCCGCATCGGCCGCTCCGCCGACGCCGACGTGCCGCTCGACGACCCCGACGTCTCCCGCCTGCACTGCGCGGTCACCGTCGGCTCCGACGGCCGGGTCGCCGTCGCCGACCTCGGCTCCACCAACGGCACCACCCTGGACGGCCGCCCCGTCGGCTCCCGCCCGGTCCGGCTGACGCCGGGCGCGCTGCTGCGGATCGGTGAGTCGGGCCTGCGGCTGACCCCGGCGGCCGGGCCCGGCGCCCGGACCGGGACGACCCCCGACGGC
>NZ_JAAGMD010000064.1 GCF_010548465.1 Streptomyces sp. SID14436
CCCCGCCCCGCCGCCCACGACGGCCGGAAGCCGCCCGCCCAGCCCCCCGCCCCCGACGGCCGGAAGCCGCCCGCCCAGCCTTCCGCCCCCGGCTCCCGTCAGCGCGTCCGGACCGCCAACGCCAGGAACCGGGTGTCCTCGTCCGCGTACGAGGTCATCCGCCACCCCGAGGCAGCCAGCAGGGGCCGCAGGTGGGGCTCGGCGCGCAGATCGTCGTCGGTCAGCCGGCGGCCCTGGCGTGCGGCGAGCGCGGCCCTGCCGACCGGGTGGAAGAGCGCCAGCACCCCGCCGGGCCGCACCACCCGGGCCAACTCCCGCAACGTGTCGGCGGGACGCGGCAGGTGGGCGACGAGCCCGGCGGCGAACACGGCGTCCAGCACCTCGGCACGCAGCGGCAACGCGGCCACGTCGGCGAGCAGCAGCGCCCCGTCCCCGTCACGTCCGGCCCGGGCGGCCGCGTGCAGCATGGCCGGGGTGAGATCGGCGCCGATCACCGTGCCGGAGGCGCCCACGGCGGCACGCAGCGGGGGCAGGGCCCGCCCGGTGCCGCAGCCCGCGTCCAGCACCCGGTCGCCCGCACGCAGTCCGAGTGCGGCGACGGCCGCCGCGTAGGCGGGACCGTCGTCGGGGAACCGGCTGTCCCAGTCGGCGGCCCGGGCGGTGAAGAACTCCTGGACGTGCGTGTGGTCGTCACTCATGCCCGCGTGATCCCGCACACCGCCGGACTCAGTCCGCGACACCTTTCTCCGCGACGACCTTGTCGATCGTGACCCGGACGAGGAGTTCACCGGGCACGCCGTTGCGGCGGCCGAACTCCTCGGCACGGTCCTCGCCCATGTACCGCGCGCCGATCCGGGCCGCCCAGTGCCGCAGCTCGGCGGGGTCCTCCGAGAGCCGGGCCCGCCCCTGCAGCACCACGTAGTGGAACGGGGGGCGGTCGTCGTCCACGCAGAGCGCGACCCGGCCGTCGCGGGCCAGATTGCGCCCCTTCACGGTCCCGCTGCCCGTGTTGAACACCACCTCGTCCCCGTCGACCAGGAACCACACCGGCGCCACGTGCGGGCTGCCGTCGGCACGGACGGTGCACAGCTTGCCGGTGCGGGTCCCGTACGAGACGAATTCCCGCCACTCCTCATCGGTCATCTTCTGTCCCATGACGCCCATTGTTCTTGCCCGCCGCCCGTTCGTGGGGAAGGCTGGCGCGAGGGGAGCCCGCGCGGGGGAGGCGGCAGGGGACGTCCACGGGGAGTACAGGGGGAGATGCACGGCATGGCGCAGAACCAGGGTCTCGAGTGGCTGCTGGACGATCTCACCCAGCGCGTCGAGCACATACGGCATGCGCTGGTCCTGTCCAACGACGGGCTGGTGACGGGGACGAGCACCGGACTGCGCCGGGAGGACGCGGAATACCTCGCCGCCGTCTCCTCCGGGCTGCACAGTCTCGCCAAGGGATCCGGCCGGCACTTCGGCGCGGGCGAGGTGCGCCAGACGCTCGTCGAGTTCGACGACGCGGTGCTGTTCGTCACCGCGGCAGGCTCCGGCAGCTGCCTGTGCGTCCTCAGCGGCGCGGAGGCCGACCTGGGCCGTGTCGGCTACGAGATGACCCTCCTCGTCAGCCGGGTCGGCGAACACCTCGGCGTGGACCCCCGCCGCCCCGGCTCCGATCCCGGCACGGACCTCTGACCTGCGCGTTCACCCTGAGGGGTCAGGCTCCGCGGGAGTTGTCCACAGGGCCGGCACAGAGCGTGACGGAGCGGATACCGTCGTGTCCGGGCGGACGCACCGGGCGTCCGCCGCACGCTCCACGGGGGAGACGACCATGACCGCCCACACCGTCACGCACCCGCGCCCGACCGCCGCCGCTCCGCACGCCGCCGTCCCGCACACCCCGGACGCGTCCGTCGCGCCGGGCCGCGCGGCGCACGAACTGCACCTGAAGCCGACGGAGTTCGACCTGGCGGTCCGGCTCGGCCGGATCCGCACCGTGCCCGGTGACCGGGGAGGCGGGCCACGGATCGAGCGCGCCGAACTGGAGCGGCTGCGTGCCCGCCCCGGCTTCCCGGAGGAACTGCGGGAGAGCGTGCGCGCCGTGGGCACCGCGGAGGGGGCCGCACTCATGGGGGTGTCGAAGGACCGGTTCACCCGCCTCGCCCGGCTGGGCCTGCTGAGCCCCGTGAAGTACTACCTGAACCGTTACCGCGCCGTGGTCTGGCTCTACCTCGCCGACGAGGTACGGCAGTTCACCGCCGACCCGGGCAACGCCGCGCTGCTCACCGGCCGTTTCCCCGAGGCCCTGCGCGGCCATCTGGACGCCGGGCTCGACCTGCGGCCCCGTAACTGGCGCCACCGGCACCTGGGCTTCCTGCTCCGCCAGGCCGGCGACCCCTGGGCGCGGGCCGGGGCCGTGGCGGCGCTGCTCGACCCGCTCCACGTCTGCGAGGTCGTCGGTGACCCCTGGGAACGCTCCCGGGTGAACCTGTTCCGGCCCGCCCCGCCGGCCCACGGCGCCCCCGGGTCCCCGGCCGCCGACCTGGCGCGAGAACTCGCGACGGCCCAGGACGCGGACGAGATCGCCTGGCTGCGGGCCGACCTCGCACGGCTGGTGGCCGAGGCGCGCACCCACCGGCCGGCGCCCCGCCCCG
>NZ_JAAGMD010000090.1 GCF_010548465.1 Streptomyces sp. SID14436
ACCGCGGGCCTGCTCACGGACGTCTACGCGGCCGCCCTGGCGGGTGCCGCCCCACCGCCGTCGCCCCCGGCGCCGTCGCCCCCGCCGCCGTCGCCCGCGCCCCCACCGCTGTCGCCGTCGTCGTCCCCGTCACCCGAGGGAGTCAGTTCCGCATGACCGAGAACCCCACCGGGCGGCGCCGCCCGGCCGCCGCCCTGTCCCGGCTCCGGGCCCTGCCGCCCTGGTCGCTGCCCGCGGCCGGTGTCCTCGCCGGCGCGGTGCTCGGCACCGCCTACGGGCTGGTCGCCACGCCCACCTACACGGCCACCAGCTATGTCGTGGCGGTGCCGAAGGAGAACTCCGACCCGGGCACCGCGCTGGGGTTCGCCCAGGCGTACGGCCGGGTCGCGGGCCAGCTCGCGGTGCTCGGCGACGCCCAGGTGTGGGCGGGCGTGCCGGTGCGCACCCTGCGGGAGAACGTCCGCACGGCGACCTCGCCGGACGCGCCGATGGTGTCGGTCACGGCGACCTCGTCCCGCCCGGACGTGGCCGCCGACATGGCCAACGCGGTCTCGCGCGCGCTGACCCGCCACGCGGCGGGCGCCGAGCAGGCCACCCGCGTCGAGCTGCGGCAGTTCGCCCGCG
>NZ_JAAGMD010000112.1 GCF_010548465.1 Streptomyces sp. SID14436
CGGCCCCCGCGCGCACGCCCGGCCGGCTGCCCCACGACCTCGTCCCCGGCACGCCGGACCTCTCCTCCTTCCCCCGCGCCGCCTGGCTCCGGGCCACCCGCCGCGCGCTCGCCGCCGCCCCCAACGACGCCTTCGGCTACGGCGATCCGCGCGGCCGGGCGGAACTGCGCGAGGCCCTGGCCGACTACCTCGCGCGGGTCCGGGGCGTGCGCACCGACCCCGAACACGTCGTCGTCTGCGCCGGGTTCGCCGACGGCCTGCGCCGTCTCACCGACGTCCTGCGCACCCGGGGCGCCGGCACCCTGGCCGTCGAGTCCTACGGCCTGGACGCCCACTGGAACCTCGTCGAGCGCACGGGACTGCGCACCGTGCCGCTGCCCTTCGACGAGCAGGGTTCCCTCATCGCCCCGGGCGACGCGGGCGCGGTGCTCCTCACGCCGTCCCACCAGTTCCCGCTCGGCGGTGCCCTGCCGCCCGGCCGCCGGGCCGAGCTGATCGACTGGGCCCGGCGGACCGGCGGGCTGGTCCTGGAGGACGACTACGACGGCGAGTTCCGCTACGACCGGCAGCCCGTCGGCGCGCTCCAGGACCTCGATCCCGGCCACGTCGTGTACCTCGGCACGGCCAGCAAGTCGCTGGCGCCCGGACTGCGGCTGGCCTGGATGGTCCTGCCGCCCTCCCTGCTGCCGGACGTCACCGCCCACGGCGACAGCCCGGCGGTCGGCGTGGTCGAGCAGCTGGCGCTCGCCGAGTTCCTCACCTCCGGCGCCTACGACCGCCACGTCCGCGCGGCCCGCCTGCGCTACCGCCGCCGCCGCGACGCCCTGGTCGAGGCGCTGGCCACCCGGGCCCCCGACGTCCGGGTCACCGGCATCGCGGCGGGGCTGCATGCCGTCCTCAGGCTTCCGCCCGGCACCGAGCAGCCGGTGGTCCGGGCCGCGACATGGCAGGGCCTCCGGGTGCTCGGCCTCGGGCGCTTCCGCCATCCCGACGCCACCGACACCCCGGTGGACGGCCTCGTCGTCGGCTACGGCACCCCGCCCGACCACGCCTGGGCGGGCACGCTGGAGGCACTGTGCAAGGCACTTCCCTGATGCGGGGGGGGGGAGGGGGAGGGGGGAAGTTGAGGGCCGGCCTGGTGCCCGTCAGACGCGGGCCCGGAGCGCCCCCCGGTCCCGAAGCCCCGGCCGGTGTGACCGACGTGGCCGGCCCGTGAACGGTCCGGTCCGTCCCCGGTCCGGTCCGTCCC
>NZ_JAAGMD010000154.1 GCF_010548465.1 Streptomyces sp. SID14436
TGCACCGAGGGCTGGGCCCCCGCTCCCGGCCAGGACACTCCGGGGGGCATACCGCTGCTGGCGGCCCACCCGGCCGCCTGCGACGCGGTGGCCGGCCTCCTGGGCTGCACGGAGGGCTGGGCCGCGGCGGCCTGTCGGCACGACTCGCCGGGAGCGGTGCTGACGGCCCGCCATCCGGAGCCGGCGACGGCCCTGGAGACCCTGCTCGCCGGCGCCTGACCCGGAGCGCACGCTCCGGGTCGACCCCGGAACGGCCGATGCCGCCGGCCTCCCCCGAGGGGGCGGGCGACGGCATCGGCCGGACGGCGGGTGGGACGGTGGCCTCAGAGGAGTCTCAGAGGGCCGAGCCCGCCTTCCACTGCTCCCAGTCCATGTTCCAGCCGTTGAGGCCGTTGTCGGGGGCGATGGTCCGGTCGCCGGTGTTCTGGACGACGACCACGTCACCGATCATCGAGTTGTTGTAGAACCAGGCGCCCGGGGTGTTCGGGTCGTTGGCGCCCTTGGTGTCGGCCAGACCCACGCAGCCGTGGCTGGTGTTGGCGCTGCCGAAGATGGACTTGGCGCCCCAGTAGTTGCCGTGGATGAAGGTGCCGGAGGTGCTCAGGCGCATGGCGTGCGGCACGTCCTTGATGTCGTACTCGCCCTTGCCGTCGTCGTCGGTGAAGCCGACGGTCGCGCCGTTCATCCGGGTCTCCTTGAACTTCTCGGAGATCACCATCTGGCCCTCGTACGTCTTGTTCTCGGGCGAACCGGCGGAGATCGGGATGGTCCGGACGGTCTTGCCGTCCCGCGTGACCTTCATCTGCTTGGTCTTCGCGTCGACGTAGGAGACCTGGTTGCGTCCGATCTTGAAGGTGACCGTCTTCTGCTGAACGCCGTAGACGCCCTCGGCACCCTCGACGCCGTCGAGCTCCAGCTTCAGGGTGACCGTGGAGCCGCCCTTCCAGTAGTCCTCGGGACGGCAGTCCATGCGGTTGGCGTTGAACCAGTGACAGGCGACCTCCTGGCCGCTGTCGGTGGAGACGGTGATGCCCTTCTGGACATCGGCCTTGTTGGTGATCGCCTTGTCGAAGTTGATGGACACCGGCATGCCGACACCCACCGTGGTGCCGTCGTCCGGGGTGAAGTTGCCGATGAAGCTGTTGGCCGGCGAGACGGTGGTGAACGAGGCGTTCTCGTGCGCCGCGCGGCCCTTGGAGTCCTCGGCGGTCGCGGTCAGCTTGTAGGTGGTGGCCCGCTCCAGCTGGCCGGTGGGCTTCCAGGACTTCTTGTCCGCGGATATCTGTCCCTCGACGGCCTTGCCGTCGGCGGTCGTCATCTTCACCTCGGTGAGCGTGCCCTTGGCGACGGCGACGGCGGCGGAGTTGTTGATGGAGGCGTTGTCGGTGCCGTCCTTGGGCGTGATCTTGATCTGGGCCTCGGACGACTTCTTGGCCGCTGCCTCGTCGACCTGTGCCTGCGAGGTGTCGTTGCCCTTGTCCCCGTCGCTGTCGCCACCGCCGGA
>NZ_JAAGMD010000178.1 GCF_010548465.1 Streptomyces sp. SID14436
CCTCCGGCCCGGCGGCGGGCCGTCCGGTGTGCTCGGGGCCGTCGCCGGGGGCGAGGCGGTCGCCGGTCATGCCGCACCCCCGATGCCGGGCGGGCCGCCCGGGGCCTCGGTGTCGTGGGCCGTGGAGAGCAGTTGCAGCCCCAGCCGGAGCCGGCGGCGGGCCTCGTCCTCGGTGACGCCGAGGTCGGCGGCGGTCTGCTGGTAGTCGCGCCGCTGGAAGTAGGCGAGCTCCAGCGCCGCCCGCAGCGGCACCGGCATGGACTGGACGATGTAGTCGGCGCGGGCGGCCACCGAGGCGTGGCGCACCTTGTGCTCCAGTTCCTCCGTCGTGCCCGGGCCGCCCCGGGCGAGCGCGGCGGTCTCCGTCACGCGCAGCCGCTGCACGGCCAGCCGGTGGGCCAGCCCGGCGAGCCAGCCGCGCAGCGGGCCCTGCCGGGGGTCGTAGGCGTCCGGGTGCTCCCAGACGTGGGCGAAGACGTCCCGGGTGACGGCGTCGGCGGCGCGCTCGTCACCGAGGACGCGGTGCGCGAGGCCGTGCACCAGGGAGGCGAACCGGTCGTAGAGCTCGCCGAGGGCGGCCGCCTCCCCGCGCGTGAGCCGCTGCTGCATGGTGCGGTCCCAGCGGGGCGGTACGTTCCGTTTGGTCATGCGGCCCCCTCACCCCTTGTTGCCTGGTGGTCCCGAATGTAGTCGGCGTCACCAGGGACGCACGCCCCTTTGTGGCAATGTGCGCCCCCCGCGCGGCCCTGAGTGGTAAGAGGCCCTACCCCCCTGCACGCGATCAGAACCGATCGAATAGGATCGAACGCGACTGAATCAAGCCTTTTCTGTTCGGTAACCGTTTCTGTGCTCGCGTTTCAGGGAAACGGCCGGTGGGCAGCCGCGCTGCAAGGAAGCGTAGGGACTGCTTCCGTTTCGGCGAGCGAAGGGCGTGGTGGTGACCTTCACAGTGACCGACGGGGAGCAGGGCGCATGGGCCGTGCTCCGGGTGTCGGGCGAACTGGACCTGATGACGTCCCCGGTGCTGCGCCAACGGGTGCACGACGCCGTGGCGGACGGCCGGCACAGTGTCGTCCTCGACCTCTCCGACGTGTGGTTCTGCGACTCCAGCGGGGTCGGTGTGCTCATAGGCGCCCGGCGGCTGCTGCGGTCCTGCGGGGGTGAGCTCCGGCTGATCCTGCCCGCCCGGGGCGCCGCCGACGGCAGCCACGTGAACAAAGTGCTCGGCGCACTCGGCGTGCGCCGCCTCTTCGACATCCACCCGGACGTGCCCTCCGCCGTGGACGAGGACGCGCGCCCGCTGTCGGCCTGACCACCGGCCCGCACCCGGACCGGGACGGGCGACCGGTGTCCGCGTCCCGCCCGCCCGGCGCCGCGGCAACCTGCCGCGCCGCCGTGCCGTCCTGCCCCG
>NZ_JAAGMD010000203.1 GCF_010548465.1 Streptomyces sp. SID14436
GGGCGCTGGTTGTCGGACGCCGGACGTGCGCCTGCCGAGGCGGGGCGCTGCCGATCGGGCCGCCGCACTGCCGCGGTGCGCCCGCCCGGAAACCCTGGGGGCGGGGGCCGGTCAGCCCGGCTGCTTCTCCGGGGGGTCCCGCACCCGTCGGCACTGCCGGGCGAGCGTGTCGGGCCGGCGCGGTGTCAGGGCGTCGACGACCGTAATCCGCCCCTTCACGTCTCCCCGTCCGGCCGGTGGGGCGGCGAGGCAGTGCTCGACGGCCCCCGCACCCCGTCCGGATGCTCCTGCCGGCCCCGCCCGCCGATCACGCCCAGCGGACCCGTCGAGGCGCCTCGGTCGTCCCGGCCCGCCCATCGGCGGGCCGGAGGAGCGCCGCCGGCTCCGCCGGCACAGCTGTCCCGGGCCGCCCCTGGAACGAGCGGCCCGGGGCGCGGGGGCGCCTTCGTCAGCCGAGCCCGCCGTGCAGCACTTTCAACAGGTGAGCCACTTCGCCCGCGACGGCGTCGCGGGCGGGGCCGACGTACGTGCGGGGGTCGACGGTTTCCGGGTGGGCGTCCAGGTGAGTGCGGGCGGCCCGGGTGAACTCCTTGTTCAGGTGGGTGGAGACGTTGACCTTCGTCATGCCCGCCTCGACGGCGTGCGCGAGGTCGGCGTCGGCCACGCCGGACGAGCCGTGCAGGACCAGCGGGACGTCCACCGAGGCACGCAGTTCGGCTATGAGGGCGAAGTCCAGGACGGCGTCCCGGGTGGTCATGGCGTGGGAGCTGCCCACCGCCACGGCCAGGGCGTCGACCCCGGTGGAGGCGACGAAGTCCCGTGCCTCCGCGGGATCCGTGCGCACGCCCGGAGCGTGCGCGCCGTCCTTGCCGCCGACCTCGCCGGGCTCCCCCTCGACCCACACGCCATGGGCACGGCAGTGGTCGGTGATCTCCTGGGTCGCCTTCAGGTTCTGCTCGTAGGGGAGCGTGGAGGCGTCGAACATGACGGAGGTGAAGCGAGTCGCACGGCCTCGTGCACCAGGTCCGTGGACTGCGCGTGGTCGAGGTGGACGGCGACCGGCACGCGCGGCGAGGACGCGGGGGACGTTGACGCCCTTGCCCCCGGCGCGCCGGTGCGCGGTGCCGACGCGGTGGGAGGTGTTCGGGCGCAGGTTGTCGACGCCGTAGGTGACGTCGAGGGCGGCGTTGGGGGTGACGGTGAGGATCACGGGTACCGGGCCTCCGTCCGGTGCCCGGCCCCGCAGCGGGGGCCGGTGCCGCGCCCGCGGGCCACCCCGGACCCACCGCACCCGGGCGGGCGGCCGGAG
>NZ_JAAGMD010000224.1 GCF_010548465.1 Streptomyces sp. SID14436
GAGCAGGTCGCCGGCCAGCCGGGCACCCGGCTCCGCACTCGCGCGCAGCCGCCGCACGTCCGCCGCCGGGACCACGACCCGGGTGAACACGTCCAGGCCGTACATGGTGATCGGCACCCCCGCGGTGAGCAGGATCGCCGCCGCCTCGGGGTCGTGCCAGACGTTGAACTCGGCGACCGGGGAGGCGTTCCCGGCGCCCGCCGCGCCGCCCATGAACACGATCCGCCCGATGTTGCGGGTGACCTCGGGGTGGGTGCGCAGCAGCAGGGCGATGTTGGTCAGCGGGGCGGTCGGCACCAGGGTGACCGGGCGCGGGGAGGCGAGGATCTCGCGGCGCAGCAGGGTCACGGCGTCCACGTCGGCCGGGGTGCGGCGCGGCGCGGGCAGGCCGAGGTCGCCCATCCCGTCGTGGCCGTGGACGTGGCGGGCGGAGCGGGGGGCCTCGATCAGGGGCCGCTCGGCGCCGCGGGCGACCGGGACGTCGCCGGCGCCCGCCCGCTCCAGCACGGTCAGCGTGTTGCGGACGACGCCGTCGACGTCGGTGTTGCCGGCCACGCAGGTCACGGCGCGCAGGTCG
>NZ_JAAGMD010000247.1 GCF_010548465.1 Streptomyces sp. SID14436
GCCGGGGACGTGCTGGACGACACCGCGGGCGCGGCGACCGAGGGCGGCGACCTGCCGACCGATTCGCTCACCTCGCGCGGGCTGCCGTCGGCCAAGACCCTCCCGGTGCAGGACCTGCCGCTCGGCTGACCGGCGGACGAACACGGCGACGGGCCCGGGGAGTTCTCCCCGGGCCCGTCGGCCGTTCCCACCGCGCGCACCGCACGCGCGCGGGCCGGGCTACGCCGTCAGGCGGTCCACCGCCGCGCGCACCCGCTCGTCCGTGGCGGTGACGGCGACGCGGACGAACCGCTCGCCGGCGGGGCCGTAGAAGTCGCCCGGCGCCACCAGGACGCCGCGGTCGGCGAGGTGGGCGACCGTGTCCCAGCAGGACTCGTCCCGGGTGGCCCACAGGTACAGGCCCGCCTCGCTGTGCTCGATGCGGAAGCCGTGGCCGGTCAGTGCCCGGCGCAGGGCGGCGCGGCGGGCCGCGTAGCGTTCGCGCTGGACGCGGACGTGCTCGTCGTCGCCCAGGGCCGCCGCGGCGGCGGCCTGGCTGGGCGCCGGGGTCATCATGCCGCCGTGCTTGCGGACCTGGAGCAGGGGCCCGAGGACCGCCGGGTCACCGGCCAGGAAGGCGGCCCGGTAGCCGGCCAGGTTCGACCGCTTGGACAGCGAGTGCACGGACACGATCCCGTCGTGGGAACCGCCGTTGACGTCCGGGTGCAGCACCGACACCGGGTCGGCGTCCCAGCCCAGTTCGAGGTAGCACTCGTCGGACAGCACCAGGACGCCGTGCTCGCGGGCCCAGGCGACGGTCCGGGTCAGCTCCTCCTTGGACAGCACCCGGCCGGTGGGGTTGGACGGGGAGTTCAGCCAGAGCAGCTTCAGCCCGGCCGGGTCCAGCTCGGTCGGGTCGTCGTAGGCGACGTGGCCGGCGCGGGCGAGGCGGGCGCCCACCTCGTACGTCGGGTAGGCCAGGCGCGGGAAGGCGACCCGGTCGCCGGGGCCGAGCCCGAGCTGGGTGGGGAGCCAGGCGACCAGTTCCTTGGAGCCGACGACCGGCAGCACGTGGTGGTGGGTGACGCCGCGGGCGCCGAGCCTGCGCCCGGCCCAGCCGACGATGGCGTCCCGCAGTTCGGGGGTGCCCCAGACGGTGGGGTAGCCGGGGGAGTCGGCGGCACCGGTCAGGGCCTTCTGGACGGCCTCGGGGACCGGGTCCACGGGGGTGCCGACGGACAGGTCGACGATGCCGTCGGGGTGGGCGGCGGCCGTCGCCTTGTAGGGCTCCAGCCTGTCCCAGGGGAAGGCGGGCAGCCGGTCGGAGACTACGGACACGGGTACGGCTCTCTTTCTGGCCCGGCAGACGCCTCGGTCCCGTGCGGCGACCGAGGCGGCCGGGCCGTACGGGACCGAGGCGGCACGCCGGTGCGGGCCGCCGGGCGGGACCGGCTACGCCTGCGGCGGCAGGGCCGCGATGAACGGGTGGTCCCGTTCGATCAGGCCCAGCTTGCTGGCGCCGCCGGGCGAGCCGAGATCGTCGAAGAACTCGACGTTCGCCTTGTAGTAGTCCTTCCACTCCTCGGGAGTGTCGTCCTCGTAGAAGATGGCCTCGACCGGGCAGACCGGTTCACAGGCGCCGCAGTCGACACATTCGTCCGGGTGGATGTACAAGGACCGCTGGCCCTCGTAGATGCAGTCGACCGGGCACTCCTCGATGCACGCCTTGTCCTTCACGTCGACACAAGGCTGCGCGATGACGTAGGTCACGCTGTCGTTCCTCCTCGATTGGGCGCTGGCGGGCCTCCTCAGGCTCCGCCGCCTGGCGCGCGGGAGCGCGGCGTCGTCGATGCCCGCCCCTAGTATCTCCGTTCCTGGGCATGATCCGAACAGGAGGGGTGGACCGACCTGTGGAATTCTCTGCGGCCGGCCGTCTCGAGGTCCGTATCACCGCTGCTGACGTGGGGAAACGGGTCTCGGTACGGAGCTTGATCGAACATGGTCCCTCGGGTGAGAAGTTCACCGACACGGTAGGCGTTCTCACATCATGGGACGAAGGTGTGCTGCGGATCACACGACGGGGCGGCGAGAGTGTCCGGATCCCGGAATCCGCGCTGGTCGCCGGCAAGACGGTGCCCGCCGCCCCGGCGCGTCGCCGGGGCCCGGCCGCCTCCTACGGGGAACTGGCGCGGGTCGCCTCGCGGGCCTGGCCGCCCACCGAGTCGGCCCGGCTCGGCGACTGGGAGCTGCGGGCC
>NZ_JAAGMD010000277.1 GCF_010548465.1 Streptomyces sp. SID14436
CGGGTCAGGTCTCCCGGGACGGCGGCAGGTCCGCCGGGCGGAGCGGGCCCGCCCGGTCCAGCAGGCCCGTGCGGGCCGCCAGGGCCGCCGCCTCCAGCCGGGAGCCCACCCCCAGCTTCATCAGCACCCGCTGGACGTGGGTGCGAGCGGTCGAGGGCGCGATGCCCATGCCCGCCGCGATCAGGCGGGTGTCCTCGCCCTCGGCGACCCGGACCAGCACCTCCACCTCACGCGGGGTCAGCATCTGCAGCAGCCGCTTCCCCTCGTCGTCCGGCTGCACCGCGGGATTGAGCAGCTCCCCGAACGCCCCCTGGAGCAGTTGCGGCGCCACCGCGGCCTCCCCGGCGCGGGCCTTCATGATCGCGCGCTCCACCGTCTCGATGCGCTCGTCGTGCCGCACGTAGCCGGACGCCCCGGACGCGAACGCCGCCGCGATCCCCCGGGGGCTCGGCACCGGCCCCAGCACCAGGACCGCCACCTGCGGCCGCTCCCGCTTGATCTTCACCACCGGGTCGAAGATGCCCGGCTCCGCCGGTGCCGCCGTGCCCAGCACGCACACCTCCGGCGCCCGGCTGATCACCAGGTCCGCCGCACCCGCCACGGGCGCGGCCGCGGCCAGCACCCGGTGTCCCCGCAGCTTCAGCGCCGAGGCCAGTGCCTCGGCGAGCAAACGGTGGTCGTCGACCACCATCAGCCGCACTCCCATCGAGCAACCCCCCAGTCCCCCACCGGACTCCCACTCGCACCCGCACCCCCGTGCGCATCCCCCGGATGCCCCCGGAAGCTACACGCTTGTTCGACGTCGCGCTCCCCCTACCGGCGAGAATCGCCCCGGATCACCGAGATTCTCTCATTCGGCGGCGAAGCGCACCGGATGCGCGGTACGCGCACGGCCCCGTCCCTGAGCAGGGACGGGGCCGTGTCACGGGGCCTCGGGAGCCGGTCAGCCGGTTCCGAAAGCGATCAGCAGGTATTCCTTCCTGCTGCTCTCGTAGTCACTGGCGAACACCTCCGACATGTAGAGCTGTCCGTCCGAGAACAGGATCTCCGAGTACTCGGGCAGCATGCTCGTCTCGGCGTCGCGCACCGACTCCGTCGCCGGGTTGCGCAGCAGCGTCGTCTGCTTGAAGGAGCCGCCGTCGATGCTGACGATCTCGCCGCCCTTGTCGTACGGCGGCCGCTTGTACGCGATCACGTTGGCGCCGTCCATGCGCAGCGGGGTCAGCGTGTAGCCGTCGCCGGCGTCGGCGCGCTGTCCGGTCTGCTTCCCGGTGGCCAGGTCGAAGGCGACGATCTCGTTGGTGTCGCTGTACTTGCCGGTGCCCTCGTGCTCCTCGGTGGCGATGTACAGCTTGTCCTGGCCCACGGCGAGCCCCGAGCACTTCTCGATCTTGGTGATGCCGTCGCAGCGGGCCGCGTAGTCGTCGCCGGGGGCGGAGATGCGGGCGCGCAGCTTGCCGGTCTTGTTGTCGACGGAGAAGAAGTCGGAGATGCCGCTGCCGTCGCCCGCGGAGTCGCCGACGTCGGCGGCCACGACCAGCGGGTCGGTGGACACGACGCTCGCGTACTCGATGCCCTCGCTCATCTTGTACTCGGTGACCACCTTCCCGGACTTCGGGTCGATGGTCTGGATGTGCAACTGGCGCTGGGAGTACGGACCGCACTTGCGCACGGCGACCAGCTTGGGGCCGCCGCCGTAGCCGGAGTCGTAGCAGGAGTCGGACGGCTTGGGCGCCCACAGCTGCTTGCCGCTGCCGATCTCCCAGGCGGCGCCGCCGCTGGTGCTGCCTGCGGCGACGGTGTCACCGCTGACGGTGACGTTGTTGAAGCTGATCGGGCGGGTGCCGGCCTTGGCGGTCTTGGTCCACAGCTCCTTGCCCGCCTCCAGGTCGATCGCCGCGACCTCGGTGCAGGACTGCGGCTCGGACTTAGTGGGCATGGCCGGCTTGTAGACGATCGCCGTCCGGTTGTCGTCGGTGGCGTGCCTGCTGGCCTCGCACACCGGGCCGGGCAGCTTGACCGTCCACAGCTTGGTGCCCTTGTCGCGGTCGTAGCCGACGATCTCGGCGATGCCGCTCTTGGCGTACACCTTGTCGGTCAGCCAGGAGCCGGCGACCACGATGCTGGAGCTGTCCTTGGGGGGCTTCGGGGCGGGCACCTGGAACAGGACCTTGGAGGCGGGGTCGTCCGGCGCCTTCTCGGAGGCACCCGCGTTGCCGCCGCTGGTGCCGCCGTCGTCGCCGCCCTTGGCGTCCGTGCCGCCCTTGTCGCCGCCGCCGTCGGCGGAGTTGTTCTTGTCGTCGTCCTTGCCGGCCGCGTACATGACGCCGCCGCCGACGATCAGGGCGATGGCCGCGACCGCCGCCACGATGATCGCCACCTGCGGGTTGAACCTGCGGCCGCCGCCCGGCGGCTGGGCCTGCGGCTGCATCGGCACGGTGGCGTGCGGGTAGCCGTAGCCGGGCTGCCCGTACGGCTGCTGCTGCGGCTGGCCGTAGGGGCCGGGCTGGCCGTAGCCGGCCGGCGGGGTCGGGTGCCCGTACGGTCCGGGCTGCTGGCCCGGGTAGCCGTAGCCGGCGGCGGGGGGCTGCTGCGGGTAGCCGTAGCCGGGACCCTGCGCCGGCGTCGGCGGGCCGGC
>NZ_JAAGMD010000306.1 GCF_010548465.1 Streptomyces sp. SID14436
ACGTCCGCCGCACGGCGTTCGCCGAGGGCACCGAGCGGCTGCGCAGGGCCGCCACCACCGAGCCCGGCCGGCTGCGCATCATCGGCGCCGTGCTGGCCGCCCTCGTCCTCGCCTTCGGCGCCGTCTCCGCCTGGCAGATGACCGACCGGGCGGCCGCCGCCGACGACGTGCTGAACCGCAGCCAGCCCCTCAGCTCGGACGCCGCCGACATCTACCGCTCGCTCGCCGCCGCCAACACCGCCGCCTCCAGCGGCTTCCTGGCCGGCGGGCAGGAGTCGCAGAAGACCCGCGACCGCTACGAGCGGAACATCCGCACCGCCGCCGCCAAGCTGGTCAAGGCGGCGGCCAACTCCGAGCCCGACTCCCCCTCCGCCGCCACCATCACCGACCTCAACCGCCTGCTGCCGCAGTACAAGGGCCTGGTGGAGAGCGCCCGCACGTACAACCGGCAGGGCTTCCCCGTGGGCGGCGCCTACCTGCGGTACGCGAACGAGAAGATGCAGAAGGAGATGCTCCCCGCCGCGGAGGACCTGTACCGCTCGGAGAACGAGCGGCTGCGCGCCGACTACGCGGACGCCACCCCGTACCCCTGGGCGGCGATCGCCCTCGGCGTCGTCGCCCTGTCCGCCCTCGCCTGGGCGCAGCACCGCACCTACCGGCGCACCAACCGCCTCCTCAACCACGGCCTGGTGGCGGCCACGGCGGCCGCCTCGGTGATCCTGCTGTGGCTGGCCGCCGGCCACACCCTGGCCCGCTCCGGACTGAACGACTCCCGCGACCACGGCGTGCGTTCGCTGGAGGTGCTGCACGACGCCCGGATCGCCTCCCTGAAGGCCCGCGGCAACGAGAACCTCACGCTGGTGGCCCGCGGCGCCGAGACCCGCAAGGTCGGCGACGCCACCGTCGACGCCTACGACGACGACTTCGGCCGGGAGATCGACGCCCTCGGCAAGGGCCTCGCGCACGCCGAGCGCCTCGCGGACGACGACGACGGCACCCGGCCCGTCACGGCCGCCCTCGCCGGCATGCGGGAGTGGAAGGAGCGTCACGGCGCCGCCCGCGAGCAGGACGAGAACGGCAACTACCAGCAGGCCCTGGACATGGTCATCGGCGGCAAGGGCGCGACCGGCGAGTGCTTCGACGAGGTCGACCGGAACCTGGCCGCCGCCCTCACCCACGAGCGGACCGAGTTCGACGAGGCCGCCGGGGCCGGCCGGGACGCGCTGACCGGCCTGCCGGCGGGCGCGGCGCTGCTCGCCGTACTGGGCGCCGCCGGTGCCGTCGTGGGCATCGGGCGCAGGCTGTCGGAGTACCGGTGAGAGGGGGCGTGATGCACACCGCGCGACGCGTGCGGGCCGGCCTGAGGGGCTGGGGCGGAGTGGGCGCGATGGCGACGGCCTGCGCCCTCGCCCTGGTCTTCGCGCTGGTCCTGACCTGCACCGGTTCCGCCGGCCACCGGCC
>NZ_JAAGMD010000336.1 GCF_010548465.1 Streptomyces sp. SID14436
TGACGTAGGTGGGCAGCGGGACGGGGACGGGGTCCCAGCTGTCGCTGCCCTGGCCGGGGCGCTGCTGCCGCTCGCGCTGCTGGTCGACCCATTCGGCGTGGTCGGTCTGCTCGACGAGCGCGCGCCGGTCGGCGGCCAGGGCCGAGAGGCCGGGGTCGGTGTCGGTGCCGGCCTCCGGTCCTTCCGGCTCGTCGGGGTCGGCGTCGGTCACGGCCGGGCGGCGGCGGGGGCGGCGGTCGCGCTCCCGCAGCCGCTGGGCGGC
>NZ_JAAGMD010000357.1 GCF_010548465.1 Streptomyces sp. SID14436
GGAGGTCCCTGCGCACCCGCTACCGGCCGGACCGCTGGGACGTGCGGGCCTGGCTGGTCGCCGGTTCCGGCGCGGCCGTGGCCGCCGCGCTGTTCGTGGCCGCCGCCCGTGACCCGGCGGCCCTGCACCCCGGCGTGGTGCCGCTGGTGGCACCGACGTTCCCCCTGTGGCCCGCGGCGGCCGTCCTGGCCGGTCTGCTGCCCGCCTTCGTCACGCCCGCGCCCGAGGACAACCGCAAGGAGCTGCCGTGATCCGCTTCGAGAACGTCTCGGTGACGTACGACGGCGCGGACGAACCCTCCGTCCGGGGCGTCGACTTCGAGGCCCCCGAGGGAGAACTCGTCCTGCTCGTCGGCCCGTCCGGGGTCGGCAAGTCGACGGTGCTGGGAGCGGTCAGCGGCCTGGTGCCGCACTTCACCGGCGGCACGCTGCGCGGCCGGGTCACGGTCGCCGGCCGGGACACCCGCACCCACAAGCCGCGCGAACTGGCCGACGTGGTCGGCACCGTCGGCCAGGACCCGCTGTCCCACTTCGTCACCGACACCGTCGAGGACGAGCTGGCCTACGGCATGGAGTCGCTGGGGCTCGCCCCCGACGTGATGCGCCGCCGCGTCGAGGAGACCCTCGACCTGCTCGGCCTCGCCGACCTGCGCGACCGTTCCATCTCCACCCTGTCGGGCGGGCAGCAGCAGCGCGTGGCCATCGGCTCCGTACTCACCCCGCACCCCCGGGTGCTGGTGCTGGACGAGCCGACCTCCGCGCTGGACCCGGCGGCGGCCGAGGAGGTCCTCGCGGTCCTGCAGCGGCTGGTGCACGACCTCGGCACGACGGTCCTGATGGCCGAGCACCGCCTGGAACGCGTCATCCAGTACGCCGACCAGGTCGTCCTGCTGCCCGGCCCGGGCGAGGCCCCGCGGCTGGGCACGCCCGCCGAGATCATGGCGGTCTCCCCGGTGTTCCCGCCGGTGGTGGACCTGGGCCGGCTGGCGGGCTGGAGCCCGCTGCCGCTGACCGTCCGCGACGCGCGCCGCCGGGCCGCGCCCCTGCGGCAGCGCCTGGCGGACG
>NZ_JAAGMD010000384.1 GCF_010548465.1 Streptomyces sp. SID14436
CGGGTGAGCCAGGCGACGGCGGCGCCGGTCACGGCCACCGGCCACTCGACGAGTCCGGCCACCCCGAGCACTCCCGCCCCGGCGTAGACGGCCATGCGGCGGCCGCGCGGCGAGACCGCGCCGATCGCGTCCAGCGCGCCGCCGGCGGCCTTTCCGGCCTGCTCGGCTCCCGGCAGGTGCTTCAGCCCCGAGACGACGGCCCGCAGGGGCTGGGGAAGATCGGGCGAGCGAGATGTGTCCTGGTCCATGACGACCTCCACGAGCGCGTCTCCTGGGGCGATGGTCGGTTTCCCTGCCCTGGGCCCCATATTCGGCCGGGTTCGCATCCCGCGCGCTCCGGGACGGCCCGGAGCGGTCGCCGGGCGGCGGTCAGACGACCGTCTCGCCGTCGTGGGTGCCCCCGGAGCAGCGCATGGTGAACCCGGAGCCCTCCGCCGCGATGACGATCATGCCGCCGCCCGCGATGCACTCCCCCGCCCCCACGTCGGCCGGAGCGGCCGCGGCGGCGGGTGCGCAGAGCAGGAGGAGGCTTGCGGTGGTGAGGGCGGAGGCGATGAGGGCGGCGGACGGCAGACGGTGCACGGGTGCTCCCTGGGACGTGGGGCCGGGGGGCCGGGGGGCCGGCGGGCCGGGTGGCCGGGTGGCCGGGTGGCCCCAGCCTCACCAGGAGGGGCGACGTCCGCCACCGCTGGGCGCCCGCCGCCGTGCCC
>NZ_JAAGMD010000405.1 GCF_010548465.1 Streptomyces sp. SID14436
CCGGCGCCGGCCGGGGGGAGCGGGACCGCCCGCCTCACCGGTGCACGCGTGTCCCGGGCGCCGTCCCGGAGGCCCGTGGGCAGGGGCGGGTCAGCGTGCGGCGGACGCCAGGTAGGCGGGCAGGGCGGTGCCGGGGGCCAGGTCCGGGTCGGGGAGCGGGGTGCCGTAGGTCCGGCGCAGGGGGAGGACGCCGGCCCAGTACGGGAGGGCGAGGTCCTCGGGCTCGTCGTTGACCCCGCCGGTGCGGACCTTGGCGGAGACCTCGGCCAGGTCGACGCGGATCACGGCGGTGGCGGCGAGTTCCTTCTTGTCGGCCGGGCGGCAGTCGGCGGCCCGGCCGGGCACCGCCTGCTCGACGAGGGAGTCCAGGGCCCGGCACTTCTCCTCGGGGTCGGTCACGTCGTGGGCGAGGCCGTGCACCACCACGGAGCGGTAGTTGACGGAGTGGTGGAAGGCGGAGCGGGCCAGCACCAGGCCGTCGACGTGGGTGACCGTGAGGCACACGGGCAGGCCGGAGCCGGCGCGGCCCGTGTCGCGCAGCGGCCGTGAGCCGGTCGAGCCGTGCACGTAGAGGCGCTCGCCGACGCGGCTGTAGAGGGTGGGCAGGACCACCGGGGCGCCGTCGCGGACGAAGCCGAGGTGGCAGACACAGCCCTCGTCGAGTATCGCGTGCACCGACTCCTTGTCGTAGGAGGCCCGTTGGGCGGCGCGGGTCGGGACGGTGCGTCCGGTGGGCGCGTACGACGGCGGTGGCTGCTGCGGCGGGGTCCCCGGCATGGCGTTCTCCATTGCACTAGTGCATAATTGGCTTTGTGCTAGGAGAATATCGGATCACCGGGAGCCGTGCGGCGGAGATTTCCGCCAGCATCGAGCGCGGGGTCGGCGAAGGGGCGCTGCGCCCCGGTCAGCCGCTGCCTCCCCTCCGGGAGCTGGCGGAGCGGCTCGGGGTCAACCCCAACACCGTCGCCGCGGCCTACCGGACCCTGCGGGAGCGCGGGGTCATCGAGACCGCGGGCCGGCGCGGGAGCCGGGTGCGGGCCAAACCGGCCACCACCGTGCGCGACCTCATCCGGGTGGAGGTGCCGGAGGGCGTGCGCGACCTCTCCGAGGGCAACCCCGACCCCGCCCTGCTGCCCCCGCTCGCCGGGGTGCTCGCCGCCGCGGCCGCGCAGGGCGACCGCGACCCGGTGCTCTACGGCGGTGACCCGGTCGCCCCCGAACTGGCCCGGCCGGCCCGGGCGGGCCTCGACGCCGACGGCGTCCCGGACGGGCCCCTCGCCGTCACCTCCGGCGCCCTGGACGGCATCGAACGCGTGCTGGCGGCCCACCTCAGGCCCGGGGACGCGGTCGCCGTGGAGGACCCCGGCTGGGGGAGCCTGCTGGACCTGGTCCCCGCGCTCGGGCTGCGCACGCGGCCGGTCGGGGTCGACGACGAGGGC
>NZ_JAAGMD010000438.1 GCF_010548465.1 Streptomyces sp. SID14436
GTGCGGTTCCGTGCCCTGGGTGGGCACGGTCTGCTCCGGTCCGGGGCCGGAGACGTCCGCCGCGGCCGGGCCGGCCGGCTCCCCGGAGGGGCCGGGTACGGCCGGGGCGTGGGAGGTGCCGGGTACGGCCGGGGCGTGGGAGGTGCCGGGTACGGCCGGGGCGTGGACCGTGCCGTCCGTGCCGCCTCCGGCGCCCGTCCCCGCGCCGGGAGCGGGGTGCGGTTCCGTGCCCTGGGTGGGCACGCTCTGCTCCGGTCCGGGGCTCTGGGGGTCGCTGAGGGCGTAGTCGCCGTCCGCGTCGGTGGCGGGGGCCGCGGGGCGGGCCAGCTCGAAGTCGCCGTCGGTATCGGCCATGGGCGCCGTCGCCCCGCCGTCCGCCGGCCGCGGTGCGTCGGCCGTGTCCTGCGCACCGGTGCGGGACTCCCGCGGTCCTTGCGGGGGCGTGCCGCCCCCGTCATGGTCCCGGTCGGTCTCGCGCGCACCGGTCGCACCGGTCGTCTCCGTCGTTGCGACGTCGTCGGGCGTCTCCGCCCGCTCCCCCGGTGGGCCCGGCTTCCCCTCGTTCATGCTCTCCCCGCAGCTGGCCGCAGATCCTCGACTCCCATGGCTCCGTGGCCGCGGCGGCCACGGAGCACGGTCCGGCACCCGGCTGCGTGGGCCTGGGCGCGCCCACCGGATTCAATCAGGTCCGCGCCCGCGCGCGCACCGGACGGACCGGGGATCAGCGCACCCTGCCGGAGGCGGACGCCTGCGGCAGAGCCGACGTGGGGCCGGGTGCGGGGGCCGCTTCGAGCAGGCTGGGCGGGCGGATGCCGGAGGGGGTGGCCCATCCGGCGGAGACCGGCGGGAGCTGGTTCAGCGGGCGTATCAGGGGGGAGACCGCGGCCGCGCCCGCCATCATCGGCGCGGTCAGGGTCTGGTCGCGGGTTGCGGGCGGCGGGAGTCCGGGCAGCAGCGGCGCGGAGATGCCGGTGGGTGCGGCCGGCGGCTCGCCCAGCCGGCCCTGGCCGATCATCGGTGCGGGGCCGCGGCGCCGCTGGGACTCGGGC
>NZ_JAAGMD010000461.1 GCF_010548465.1 Streptomyces sp. SID14436
CACGCGCACCCTCCCGCGCGAGCGGACGGACCGCGGGCGCCCTCGCACACGGGGTGGACGGCTCACGGAGAGGGACGGCTCGCGGGCACCCTCCCGCGCGGGCGAACCGCAGGCACCCTCCCACGCGAGCGGACGGATCGCTGCCCGGCGCCAGCCGGTGCGTGCGCCGCCCGACCGGCCGTCGAGTGCGTCGCCCGCGCAGCAGGCCGGCGTGCGAACCGGTTGTTCATGTGGTGTTCGGGTGCGTGCCGCGCCGCCGGAGTACATCTGACGGCGCACACTGACCGGATCCCGCTCCTGGAGGCGCAGTCCATGTCGCACCGTCAGTTCCCCGCCCGCCGTGCCGTGCTGCGCGACTCGGTCGCGGCCTCCGCGGCCCTGGCCCTCTCCCCCGTCCTCGGGCAGGCCCCCGCCTTCGCCCGGTCCGGACGCCCGGACGCGCCCTGGGGTGTGCAGACCGGCGAGGTCACCCACGACTCCGGGCTGGTGTGGGTGCGTTCGGACCGGCCCGCCCGCATGCTGGTGGAGACCTCGCCGACGGAGTCGTTCCGCAACCCGCGGAGGTGGCGCGGCCCGCTGCTCGGTGCGGGCACGGACTTCACCGGCACCGCCCGGCTGCGGGGGCTGCCGCCGGGTGAGCGGATCCACTACCGCGTGACCCTGTCCGACCCGGACGACCCGCGCCGCTCCGGCGCACCCGTCACCGGCAGCTTCCGCACCGCGCCGGTGCGCCGGCGCGACGGCGTCCGGTTCGTGTGGTCGGGCGACCTGGCCGGGCAGGGCTGGGGCATCAACCCCGACTTCGGCGGCTACCGGATCTTCGACGCCATGGAGCGGCTGGACCCGGACTTCTTCCTGTTCAGCGGCGACACGATCTACGCCGACGGTCCGATCGCCCCCACCCAGGAGCTGCCCGACGGCACCCGGTGGCGCAACATCACCACCGAGGAGAAGTCGAAGGTCGCGGAGACCCTGGCGGAGTTCCGCGGCGCCTTCCGCTACAACCTGCTCGACGAGAACCTGCGCCGGTTCAACGCCCGGGTGCCGTCGGTCGTCCAGTGGGACGACCACGAGGTGCGCAACAACTGGTATCCCGGCCAGCGGATCGCCGACACGGACACCCGTTACACGGAGAAGCGCGTCGACGTGCTGGCGGCCCGGGCCCGGCGCGCCTTCGGCGAGTACTTCCCGACGTCCGCCCCCCGGCCCGGCGCGCGCGAGGGCCGGATGTACCGGGTGCTGCGGCAGGGTCCGCTGCTCGACGTGTTCGTGCTGGACATGCGCACCCACCGCAACGCCAACTCCCCCGGCCGTCAGACCGTGGACCCGCAGGGCATCCTCGGCCGTGAGCAACTGGACTGGCTGAAGCGGGAGCTGGCTCGCTCCCGGGCGGTGTGGAAGGTGATCGCCGCGGACATGCCGATCGGGCTGGTGGTGCCGGACACCACCGAGGGGCGGCAGCACGTGGAGGCGGTGGCCCAGGGTGACCCGGGGGCGCCGCTCGGGCGCGAGCTGCAGATCGCGGAACTGCTGCGGTTCGTGAAGCACCGGCGGATCACCGGCACGGTGTGGCTGACGGCGGACGTGCACCACACCTCGGCACAGCACTACCGGCCGGAGCGGGCGGCGTTCGGGGATTTCGAGCCCTTCTGGGAGTTCGTCTCCGGGCCCCTCAACGCCGGGGCCTTCCCCGCGGTGGCGCTCGACGGGACCTTCGGCCCGGAGCGGGTGTTCGTCAAGGCGCCCACCGCGTCGAACGTCTCGCCCGCCGGCGGGTACCAGTTCTTCGGCCAGGTCGACATCGACGGCGACAGCGCGGAGCTGACGGTCCGGCTGCGGGAGCAGGACGGCACCGTGCTGTACACGAAACGGCTGGTGCCGGGGCGGGTCGGGCAGTGACGGGGGCACGAGCGGCGAGGGCCGCAATCAGGGCATAAGAACTCTTTACCCACCGGTCACAGCACGTTCGTGATCACGAAACACGCTGCCACCACAGTGGGTGCATGAGCCGAGACATGTCCGATGTGACGCCCACCGCCCCCGAGGGCCGCGCCGCCCGGCGCCCGGCCGCCTCCGCCGGCACGTTCAGGATGCTGCTGCGGAGTTGGCGGACACGGCGTCACGGTCACGCACCACCGGAACCGGCGGAACCGGATACCGGCGGCGCGCGCCCCGAGGGTGCCCTGTGGCGGATGCGGACCACGGTGGAGGACCGGCCGGGATCGCTGGCCGCCCTGTGCACGGCGCTCGCCGGGCGGCAGGTCGACATCCTGAGCCTGCAGACGCACCCGCTGGGCGCCGCCACGGTGGACGAGTTCCTGCTGCGCGCCCCGGCCGGGCTGGCCGGCGCCGATCTCTCGGCCGCCGTGACGGCCGCCGGGGGCGCGGACACCTGGATCGAGCGGGCCGACGCGCACGACCTCGTGGACACCCCGACCCGGGTGCTGGGACTGGCCGCCCGCACCGCTCTGGACGCGGCCGAACTCCCGCTCGGTCTGCGCCGGCTGCTGGGACGCTGCACGATCCGCTCGCTGCCCGCCGCGTCACCGGCCGGGCGCCCGGCGGGCGGTGGTGCCCCGGTGGAGGACTCCCTGGGCGACACCGTGATGCGGCTGCGGGCCCCCGACGGTGGGACGATCATCGTCGAGCGGCCTCATCTGCCGTTCACGCCCACGGAGTTCGCCCGGGCCCGGGCACTGGTGGAACTGGACACCCGGCTCGGCCCGCGGCTGCCTCCCGGCCGGGACGTGCTGACGCTGGCGGAGGGCAGGGACATCACCGTGCGGCGGGCGGACACCTCCGACGTCCCCGCCGCGCGGGAGATGCACGCGCGGTGCTCGGCGCAGACCCTGCGGATGCGCTACCACGGCCCGGTCGGGGACGCCGACCGCTACCTGCGCCACCTGCTCGGCCCCCGCTTCGGCCGCACCCTGGCCGCGCAGACCGCCTCGGGCCGCATCGTCGGCCTGGGCCACCTGCTGTGGGACGGCGACGAGACGGAGGTGGCGCTGATCGTCGAGGACGCCTGGCAGCACCGGGGCATCGGCGGCGAACTGCTCGGCCGGCTGGTGGCGATGGCCGTGGAGGCGGGCTGCGCCCACGTCTACGCCGTGACGCAGGCGTCCAACACCGGGATGGTCGCCGCCATGCGCGGGCTGGGCCTCCCCCTCGACTACCGGATGGAGGAAGGCACCCTGGTCATCACCGCGCAGCTGGACGCCGCCCCGGCCACGCCCGGCCGCGATCCGCACCCGGCGGGGACCACGCGCGACATCACCGTGCCCGGGGAGCGCATCGGCCGACCGTGACACCCGGGGGCGGCCCCGGGCGGCGGCCGACGGGGCGCCGGGCATCTCCGAGGCGGCGGCGTCCCCGTGCGGCAGCCGGC
>NZ_JAAGMD010000493.1 GCF_010548465.1 Streptomyces sp. SID14436
GGCCGGCTCGTCTACGCGGGCGCCGGCACCGCCGGGCGGCTCGGCGTCCTGGACGCGTCCGAGTGCCCGCCGACCTTCAACACCCGCCCCGGCCAGGTCGTCGGCCTCATCGCGGGCGGCCCCGACGCCATGGTCACCTCCGTCGAGGGCGCCGAGGACTCCGCCGCCCTCGCCGAGGCCGACCTGGCCGCGCTGGGCCTGACCGCCGACGACACCGTGGTCGGCGTCTCCGCCTCCGGCCGCACCCCGTACGCCGTCGGCGCCGTCACCCACGCCCGCGCCCGGGGCGCGCTGACCGTCGGGCTGGCCTGCAACCCGGACAGCGCGCTGGCCGCCGCCGCGGAGCACGGCATCGAGGTGGTCGTCGGGCCGGAACTGCTCACCGGCTCCACCCGCCTCAAGGCGGGCACCGCCCAGAAACTCGTCCTCAACATGCTGTCGACGATCACGATGATCCGGCTCGGCAAGACGTACGGGAACCTGATGGTCGACGTGCGGGCCTCCAACGACAAGCTGCGCGCCCGCTCCCACCGGATCGTCACCCTGGCCACCGGGGCGGACGACGCGGCCGTCGAGCGGGCCCTGACGGCCACCGGCGGGGAGGTCAAGCACGCCATCCTGGTGCTGCTCACCGACACGGACGCCGGCACCGCGGCCCGGCTGCTGGACGAGGCGGACGGTCACCTGCGGGCCGCGCTCGCGAAGGCCGGGAGCAGCGGGCCCGCGGACGCCTGACGTCACCGCGGGCTGTGACAGGGTCCGGGGCCGCTGGGATACTCGTACCGACCCGAACCCCCACGGAGACGGACACCAATGAACCACGCGCAGCTCACCGCACTGGGCCGCGCCCTGCGCCTGCTCGGCGAACACGGCGAGGCGCTCGGCGGCGACACCCCGGACGCCAAGCTGCACGAGGTCAAGGCCGACCTGCGCCGGGCCCTGGACCTGCTGGAGGAGGGCGTCACCTCGGCCGCCCCCAGCACCCGCTGCCCGGAGCACCCCACCGGGCCGGTCGACGAGAGCGCGCCCGACCTGTGCCTGCTGTGCGAGACGCGGCGGCGCGCCGCCCGCCGCGCCGAGTTCAACGGCCCGGCGCCGCAGTACGCGCCCACCGAGCCGGTGCCGTCCCGGTACGGGGTGCGCGGCGACCGGCCGCAGCCGCAGCAGCGCTGGCTGCCGGAGGCGTGGAACGGCCAGGCGTGGCAGCTGTGCGGCACCCCCCGCCGGGACCGCCGGGAGGCGGAGCTGTACCTGGCGGCGCAGCGGCGCGGCCCCCGGCCCGCGATGGCGTACCGGATCGTGCACGAGTTCACCGACTACGAGGTGCTGCGGGTGTGGGGCACCCCGGTGCGGGTCGACATCGAGCCGATGGGCGGCCTCTGACCGCCGGACCGCCACCCGCCCCGGGGCGTTCGCCGGCCCCGGAGAACGCCCGAGGGCGGCACCCCCCGGAACAGGGGGTGCCGCCCTCGGTCGTGCGACGGACGGATCCGATCCTCGAAGGGATCAGAAGTCCATGTCACCGCCCGGCATGCCGCCGCCGGCCGGCGCGGCGGCCTTCTCCGGCTTGTCGGCGATGACGGCCTCGGTGGTGAGGAACAGCGCGGCGATGGAGGCGGCGTTCTGCAGCGCGGAACGGGTCACCTTCGCCGGGTCGATGATGCCTTCCTTGACCAGGTCGACGTACTCGCCGGTCGCGGCGTTCAGGCCGTGGCCCGGGGTCAGGTTGCGCACCTTCTCCACCACGACACCGCCCTCGAGGCCGGCGTTGACGGCGATCTGCTTCAGCGGGGCCTCCAGCGCGATGCGCACGGCGTTGGCGCCGGTCGCCTCGTCACCCTCGAGCTCCAGCTTCTCGAAGACCTGGGTGGCCTGCAGCAGGGCCACGCCACCACCGGCGACGATGCCCTCCTCGACGGCCGCCTTGGCGTTGCGGACGGCGTCCTCGATGCGGTGCTTGCGCTCCTTGAGCTCCACCTCGGTGGCGGCACCGGCCTTGATGACGGCCACGCCGCCGGCCAGCTTCGCCAGACGCTCCTGGAGCTTCTCGCGGTCGTAGTCCGAGTCGCTGTTCTCGATCTCGGCGCGGATCTGGTTGACGCGGCCCTGGACCTGGTCGGCCGAGCCGGCACCGTCGACGATGGTGGTCTCGTCCTTGGTGATGACGACCTTGCGCGCCTTGCCCAGCAGGTCGAGCGTGGCGTTCTCCAGCTTGAGGCCGACCTCCTCGGAGATGACCTCGCCGCCCGTGAGGATGGCGATGTCGCCGAGCATGGCCTTGCGGCGGTCGCCGAAGCCCGGGGCCTTGACGGCGACGGACTTGAAGGTGCCGCGGATCTTGTTGACGACCAGGGTCGACAGGGCCTCGCCCTCGACGTCCTCGGCGATGATCAGCAGCGGCTTGCCCGACTGCATGACCTTCTCCAGGAGCGGGAGCAGGTCCTTGACGTTGGAGATCTTGGAGTTGGCGATCAGGATGTACGGGTCGTCGAGGACGGCCTCCATACGCTCCATGTCGGTGGCGAAGTACGCCGAGATGTAGCCCTTGTCGAAGCGCATACCCTCGGTGAGCTCCAGCTCCAGACCGAAGGTCTGGGACTCCTCGACGGTGATGACGCCTTCCTTGCCGACCTTGTCCATGGCCTCGGCGATGAGCTCACCGATCTGGGTGTCGGCGGCGGAGATGGAGGCCGTGGAGGCGATCTGCTCCTTGGTCTCGACGTCCTTCGCCTGCTCCAGCAGGGCGGCGGAGACCGACTCGACGGCCTTCTCGATACCGCGCTTGAGGGCCATCGGGTTGGCGCCCGCGGCGACGTTGCGCAGGCCCTCCTTGACCAGGGCCTGGGCGAGAACGGTCGCGGTGGTCGTACCGTCACCGGCGACGTCGTCCGTCTTCTTGGCGACTTCCTTGACCAGCTCGGCGCCGATCTTCTCGTACGGGTCCTCGAGCTCGATCTCCTTGGCGATGGACACACCATCGTTGGTGATCGTGGGGGCGCCCCACTTCTTCTCGAGGACGACGTTGCGGCCCTTGGGGCCGAGCGTCACCTTGACGGCGTCCGCGAGCTGGTTCATGCCGCGCTCGAGGCCGCGCCGCGCCTCCTCGTCGAACGCGATGATCTTGGCCATGTGAAGTGGTCCCTCCAGGACTGGGGGTGATTCCTTCGGACCGCGCCCGCGCCCGCGACGGACGGCTCGCCGGCCCGTGGTTCCTTGCCCCACGCGGCCTGCGGGCCTCACCGACCCGGTCCTTCGTTGTCACTCTCACCTTCAGAGTGCTAACGCCAATGATTAGCACTCGACCCCCCCGAGTGCAAGGCGCTCCCGCGAAGCGGGCCCGTCGGCCGGTCGCGGCCGGGCGGGGCGCGCACGCCCCTGTGCTGCGGCGGAGCGC
>NZ_JAAGMD010000519.1 GCF_010548465.1 Streptomyces sp. SID14436
CCCGCTCCATCGAGGCGACGGTCAGCCCGCCGCCGACCAGCGCCACGGCCGTCGCGATCAGGGCACGGCGCTGGGTCTTCCGCCGGCGGTCCTGCTGCCGCCGCCGGGCCGCGCGTCCGGTGGGCCGGGCGGACATCGGCGGCAGGACGTCGGAGGGTATGTCCTCACCGGCGTGCGGGGCGTGCGCCGCCGGTCCCGCGCCGGGTGCCTGATGGTCCGCTCCGGCCGGGGTGACGGGGTTCGCCGAACGGGGGGCGTCCGGCGGGACCGGGCGGTCCGCCCGGCTCGCCGGGTCCCCAGCTGTCGCCGGGACGTTCCGGTGCGCGGTCGCCGCTCCCGGTACGTGGTGCCCGCCGAGGACGCCCGGCGCGATGTCGGGCGCGTAGGCGCCGCAACCCGGGCACACCAGAGCGCCGTTCAGATGACGGCGGCACGTGGAGCAGTAGTCCATCTGCTTCTTCCTGATCGGAGCAGGGACCGTCACGCTAACGAGAGGCGGGGGCGGCGGTGTGCAGCCCCTGTGCCTTTCCTGCGCAAATACTCCGCACGCCGTGGGGAAAACACGTGAGGGCGACGCAGGTAACTCGTAAGTAGCTTCCGGGTATTGAACAACATTCAGTGCAGGAACGGGAGTTGAGGTCCGAAAAACGGTACCGACGGCCGAAAACAGATGCCGTACGGGCGCATTCCGGCGGGTGCGGGATTGCTGTTGCGAGCCCGTTACAGTGCTTTCTTGACGCTGCCCGGTCATGCCGCGTTGGCTTGCCCATCACCCGGTCGCCACGCTGCACCCCGCCCCGGAAGGCACCTGATGTGAACCCCCGTACCACCCGTACCACCCGTACTGCCCGTACCCCGGCCGTCGCGCGCCGTACCGCGCGGGTCCTGACGGCCGCCGCCTGCACGCTGTCCCTGAGCGCGTGCGGCGTCCTCGGCGCCGCCGGCCCGGACGGCGACGCGTCGCCGACCCACGACGGTGAGATGACCGTGGGTCTGCTCCTGCCCGACAAGGACACGGCGCGTTTCGAGAAGTTCGACCACCCCCTGATCAAGGAGCGGGTGGCCGCGCTCACCGACGGCAAGGGCAAGGTCGTCTACGCCAACGCGGAGGGCAGCAGCGAGAAGCAGAGCGAGCAGTTCGGCAAGCTGATCGCCGACGGGGTCGACGTCATCGTGGTGAACGCGGTGGACGCCGAGGCGGTCGCCGCCGACGTGCGGAGGGCCAAGGACGCGGACATCCCGGTCATCGCCTACGACCGGCTCGCCGAGGGGCCGATCGACGCGTTCGTCTCGCACGACAACGAGCTGGTCGGCGAGGTGCAGGGCCGTGCCGTCCTCGACGCGCTCGGCGAGGAGGCCGAGGCGGAGAAGGTCGTCATGATGAACGGTGCCCCCGCCGACCCGAACACGGCGCTGTTCAAGAAGGGCGCGCTCGCGGAACTGGACGGCAAGGTGGACATCGTCGCCCGGTACGACACCCGCAAGTGGCTCCCCAAGGTCGCCAAGGAGAACATGCGCGAGGCGATCGAGAAGGTGGGGGCGGCCGACATCGCCGCCGTCTACTCCGCGAACGACGGGATGGCGGGCGCCGTCATCGAGGCGCTCAAGGAGGCCGGGGTCGCCGAACTGCCGCCGGTCACCGGGCAGGACGCGGACCTGGCGGCGGTGCGGCGCATCGTGTCGGGCGAGCAGTACATGACGGTGTACAAGTCGTTCCTGCTGGAGGCGAGCGGCGCCGCGGAGATCGCGGTGGCACGCGTGCAGGACCGTTCCATCCAGTTCGACGCGCTGGCCCGCGACCGGGTCGACAGCCCGACCCGCAAGGACATCCCGGCGATGCTCGTGCCGGTCGTCGCCGTGACCAAGGACAACATCAAGGACACGGTGATCCTCGACAAGGTCTACACCGCCGAGGAGATCTGCACGGCGCAGTACGCGCAGGCCTGCGAGTCGGTCGACCTGACCCCGTGAGCACGCCGGGACACGGGGACGCGGGGACGGCGTCGCGGCGCGCGCCCGTCACCGCCCTCCCACGGGCGTCCCACGGGCGTCCGGACGGTCCCCGTGTCCGGCCCGGCTCACTCGTCGGAGTAGCCGATGTCCCCGATCGTCCAGGCGCTGACATCGGCGAGGGCGACGCGGTACATGCCTCCCGTGTCCGGGATGCCGTAGCTGCCCTGGAGGATGCGCGCGAGGTGGAAGTGCAGGTGCGTGGGCGGGGCGTCCGCCTCGCGGGCCTCGGCGAAGGGAACGGCGAAGTGGCGCAGGCGTGCGGAGTCCCGCAGCACTTCCGCCACCCGCGCCCGCCACAGGGCCTCCGGTGCGAGCCGTCCGGTGATCACGGCCCCGGAGACGACCACGGTGAGTGACATCTGACTGTCCTGATCCGCTTCCACCATCGCAGCGATGCCGGCCAGCAGATCGTCAGGGTGCGACATGCTGATGGAGCGTAGCCGAGGCCGGGCCCGGCCGGGTACACCCCGGCCCCCTGACCTCGGGCCGGCGGTGCGCGGGCCGGGGGGCGCGGGCA
>NZ_JAAGMD010000548.1 GCF_010548465.1 Streptomyces sp. SID14436
TTGTTCGGCGGCGTCCTACTCTCCCACAGGGTCCCCCCTGCAGTACCATCGGCGCTGTAAGGCTTAGCTTCCGGGTTCGGAATGTAACCGGGCGTTTCCCCTACGCTATGACCACCGAAACACTATGAAACACTCAACCGCACCACAGCGTGACCTGGCGCGGGGTTGTTCGTGGTTTCAGAACCAACACAGTGGACGCGAGCAACTGAGGACAAGCCCTCGGCCTATTAGTACCGGTCAACTCCACACGTTACCGTGCTTCCATATCCGGCCTATCAACCCAGTCGTCTACTGGGAGCCTTACCCCATCAAGTGGGTGGGAGCCCTCATCTCGAAGCAGGCTTCCCGCTTAGATGCTTTCAGCGGTTATCCCTCCCGAACGTAGCCAACCAGCCATGCCCTTGGCAGAACAACTGGCACACCAGAGGTTCGTCCGTCCCGGTCCTCTCGTACTAGGGACAGCCCTTCTCAAGACTCCTACGCGCACAGCGGATAGGGACCGAACTGTCTCACGACGTTCTAAACCCAGCTCGCGTACCGCTTTAATGGGCGAACAGCCCAACCCTTGGGACCGACTCCAGCCCCAGGATGCGACGAGCCGACATCGAGGTGCCAAACCATCCCGTCGATATGGACTCTTGGGGAAGATCAGCCTGTTATCCCCGGGGTACCTTTTATCCGTTGAGCGACGGCGCTTCCACAAGCCACCGCCGGATCACTAGTCCCGACTTTCGTCCCTGCTCGACCCGTCGGTCTCACAGTCAAGCTCCCTTGTGCACTTACACTCAACACCTGATTACCAACCAGGCTGAGGGAACCTTTGGGCGCCTCCGTTACTCTTTAGGAGGCAACCGCCCCAGTTAAACTACCCATCAGACACTGTCCCTGATCCGGATCACGGACCCAGGTTAGACATCCAGCACGACCAGACTGGTATTTCAACGACGACTCCCCCTGAACTGGCGTCCAAGGTTCACAGTCTCCCAGCTATCCTACACAAGCCGAACCGAACACCAATATCAAACTGTAGTAAAGGTCCCGGGGTCTTTCCGTCCTGCTGCGCGAAACGAGCATCTTTACTCGTAATGCAATTTCACCGGGCCTATGGTTGAGACAGTCGAGAAGTCGTTACGCCATTCGTGCAGGTCGGAACTTACCCGACAAGGAATTTCGCTACCTTAGGATGGTTATAGTTACCACCGCCGTTTACTGGCGCTTAAGTTCTCAGCTTCGCCCCACCGAAATGGAGCTAACCGGTCCCCTTAACGTTCCAGCACCGGGCAGGCGTCAGTCCGTATACATCGCCTTACGGCTTCGCACGGACCTGTGTTTTTAGTAAACAGTCGCTTCTCGCTGGTCTCTGCGGCCACCCCCAGCTCACCGAGTAAATCGGATCACCGAGTGTGGCCCCCCTTCTCCCGAAGTTACGGGGGCATTTTGCCGAGTTCCTTAACCATAGTTCACCCGAACGCCTCGGTATTCTCTACCTGACTACCTGAGTCGGTTTAGGGTACGGGCCGCCATGAAACTCGCTAGAGGCTTTTCTCGACAGCATAGGATCATCCACTTCACCACAATCGGCTCGGCATCAGGTCTCAGACTATTGCCAGGCGGATTTACCTACCTGACGTCCTACACCCTTACCCCGGGACAACCACCGCCCGGGCTGGACTACCTTCCTGCGTCACCCCATCACTCACCTACTAACCGCTTGGTTCAGCGGCTCCACCACTCCGACCTCGTCCGAAGACTCAGCCGGCGGCTTCACGGCCTTAGCATCACGATGCTCGATGTTTGACGCTCCACAGCGGGTACCGGAATATCAACCGGTTATCCATCGACTACGCCTGTCGGCCTCGCCTTAGGTCCCGACTTACCCTGGGCAGATCAGCTTGACCCAGGAACCCTTAGTCAATCGGCGCACACGTTTCTCACGTGTGAATCGCTACTCATGCCTGCATTCTCACTCGTCAACCGTCCACAACTCGCTTCCGCGGCTGCTTCACCCGGCAGACGACGCTCCCCTACCCATCCATACAGGCGTTGGCCCTTATGTATGAATGACACGACTTCGGCGGTACGCTTGAGCCCCGCTACATTGTCGGCGCGGAATCACTAGACCAGTGAGCTATTACGCACTCTTTCAAGGGTGGCTGCTTCTAAGCCAACCTCCTGGTTGTCTCTGCGACTCCACATCCTTTCCCACTTAGCGTACGCTTAGGGGCCTTAGTCGATGCTCTGGGCTGTTTCCCTCTCGACCATGGAGCTTATCCCCCACAGTCTCACTGCCGCGCTCTCACTTACCGGCATTCGGAGTTTGGCTAAGGTCAGTAACCCGGTAGGGCCCATCGCCTATCCAGTGCTCTACCTCCGGCAAGAAACACACGACGCTGCACCTAAATGCATTTCGGGGAGAACCAGCTATCACGGAGTTTGATTGGCCTTTCACCCCTAACCACAGGTCATCCCCCAGGTTTTCAACCCTGGTGGGTTCGGTCCTCCACGAAGTCTTACCTCCGCTTCAACCTGCCCATGGCTAGATCACTCCGCTTCGGGTCTTGAGCGTGCTACTCAAACGCCCTATTAGGACTCGCTTTCGCTACGGCTTCCCCACCCGGGTTAACCTCGCAACACACCGCAAACTCGCAGGCTCATTCTTCAAAAGGCACGCAGTCACGACTGATGGGCAAGCCCATCAGCGACGCTCCCACGGCTTGTAGGCACACGGTTTCAGGTACTATTTCACTCCCCTCCCGGGGTACTTTTCACCATTCCCTCACGGTACTATCCGCTATCGGTCACCAGGGAATATTTAGGCTTAGCGGGTGGTCCCGCCAGATTCACACGGGATTTCTCGGGCCCCGTGCTACTTGGGTGTCTCTCAAACGAGCCGCTGACGTTTCGACTACGGGGGTCTTACCCTCTACGCCGGACCTTTCGCATGTCCTTCGCCTACATCAACGGTTTCTGACTCGTCTCATGGCCGGCAGACCATGAAAGAGAGATCCCACAACCCCGTATGCGCAACCCCTGCCGGGTCTCACACGCATACGGTTTAGCCTCATCCGGTTTCGCTCGCCACTACTCCCGGAATCACGGTTGTTTTCTCTTCCTGCGGGTACTGAGATGTTTCACTTCCCCGCGTTCCCTCCACTTGCCCTATGTGTTCAGGCAAGGGTGACAGCCCATGACGACTGCCGGGTTTCCCCATTCGGACACCCCCGGATCAAAGCCTGGTTGACGACTCCCCGGGGCCTATCGTGGCCTCCCACGTCCTTCATCGGTTCCTGGTGCCAAGGCATCCACCGTGCGCCCTTAAAAACTTGGCCACAGATGCTCGCGTCCACTGTGCAGTTCTCAAACAACGACCAACCACCCATCACCCCCGGAAAAACCCGGAGTGCACTGGGGCCGGCACTGAAGGAAGTTCATTCCCTCAGACACCCAACAGCGTGCCCGACACCCTCGCTCACTGGTTTCACGTTCCACGCCGAAGCAGTACTAGTGATCCATCAAGCCGAGTGTGCCGAGTAGTCAACGTTCCACCCATGAGCAACCAGTGCGAGACGTTCGCTCGCATCCTGGCCTCTGGACTGCCGAGGCAGCCTAGAAGTGCTCCTTAGAAAGGAGGTGATCCAGCCGCACCTTCCGGTACGGCTACCTTGTTACGACTTCGTCCCAATCGCCAGTCCCACCTTCGACAGCTCCCTCCCCGCAAGGGGGTTGGGCCACCGGCTTCGGGTGTTACCGACTTTCGTGACGTGACGGGCGGTGTGTACAAGGCCCGGGAACGTATTCACCGCAGCAATGCTGATCTGCGATTACTAGCGACTCCGACTTCATGGGGTCGAGTTGCAGACCCCAATCCGAACTGAGACCGGCTTTTTGAGATTCGCTCCACCTCGCGGTATCGCAGCTCATTGTACCGGCCATTGTAGCACGTGTGCAGCCCAAGACATAAGGGGCATGATGACTTGACGTCGTCCCCACCTTCCTCCGAGTTGACCCCGGCGGTCTCCCGTGAGTCCCCAGCACCACAAGGGCCTGCTGGCAACACGGGACAAGGGTTGCGCTCGTTGCGGGACTTAACCCAACATCTCACGACACGAGCTGACGACAGCCATGCACCACCTGTACACCGACCACAAGGGGGGCACCATCTCTGATGCTTTCCGGTGTATGTCAAGCCTTGGTAAGGTTCTTCGCGTTGCGTCGAATTAAGCCACATGCTCCGCCGCTTGTGCGGGCCCCCGTCAATTCCTTTGAGTTTTAGCCTTGCGGCCGTACTCCCCAGGCGGGGCACTTAATGCGTTAGCTGCGGCACGGACGACGTGGAATGTCGCCCACACCTAGTGCCCACCGTTTACGGCGTGGACTACCAGGGTATCTAATCCTGTTCGCTCCCCACGCTTTCGCTCCTCAGCGTCAGTATCGGCCCAGAGATCCGCCTTCGCCACCGGTGTTCCTCCTGATATCTGCGCATTTCACCGCTACACCAGGAATTCCGATCTCCCCTACCGAACTCTAGCCTGCCCGTATCGACTGCAGACCCGGGGTTAAGCCCCGGGCTTTCACAACCGACGCGACAAGCCGCCTACGAGCTCTTTACGCCCAATAATTCCGGACAACGCTCGCGCCCTACGTATTACCGCGGCTGCTGGCACGTAGTTAGCCGGCGCTTCTTCTGCAGGTACCGTCACTTTCGCTTCTTCCCTGCTGAAAGAGGTTTACAACCCGAAGGCCGTCATCCCTCACGCGGCGTCGCTGCATCAGGCTTTCGCCCATTGTGCAATATTCCCCACTGCTGCCTCCCGTAGGAGTCTGGGCCGTGTCTCAGTCCCAGTGTGGCCGGTCGCCCTCTCAGGCCGGCTACCCGTCGTCGCCTTGGTGAGCCGTTACCTCACCAACAAGCTGATAGGCCGCGGGCTCATCCTGCACCGCCGGAGCTTTCGAACCGCCTGGATGCCCAAGCGGTTCAGTATCCGGTATTAGACCCCGTTTCCAGGGCTTGTCCCAGAGTGCAGGGCAGATTGCCCACGTGTTACTCACCCGTTCGCCACTAATCCCCACCCGAAGGTGGTTCATCGTTCGACTTGCATGTGTTAAGCACGCCGCCAGCGTTCGTCCTGAGCCAGGATCAAACTCTCCGTGAATGTGTACCCGTGATCGGGTGTCACACCACGAGAGCGGAACCACCGGAGGAATAATCCGATGGTTCACAGCGTCCTCGCTGTGTGTGTTTCAAAGGAACCTCGTCCATCCGAAACCGGATGGACGGGGTATCAACATATCTGGCGTTGACTTTTGGCACGCTGTTGAGTTCTCAAGGAACGGACGCTTCCTTCGTACTCACCCTCTCGGGCTTTCCTCCGGGCGCTTCCCTTCGGTGTTTCCG
>NZ_JAAGMD010000572.1 GCF_010548465.1 Streptomyces sp. SID14436
CTGCCCGCCCCGCGCCCTGCCTCCGACCCCCTCGACCCCGACCGGCTGCGGCCCAAGGTGCGGGCCGAACTCGGCGCCACCGGGCGCCCGTTGATGATCGCCGTGGGGGCCCTGGAGCGGTACCGCGGCTACCGCACCCTGCTGGACGCCGCGCACGCCTGGCGGCGGCTCGACCCGCCTCCGCTGGTCGTCGTCGCCGGGGAGGGGCCGCTGCGGGGCGAACTCCAGCGCCGGATCGAGCAGGAGGACCTGCCGGTGCGCCTCCTCGGCCGGCGCGACGACGTCACCGACCTGCTCGCCGCCGCCGACGTCGCGCTGCTGCCCAGCCGGTGGGAGGCGCGCTCCCTGTTCGCCCAGGACGCCCTGCACGCGCGCGTGCCGCTGGTGGCGACCCGGGTGGGCGGCACCCCGGAACTCGTCGGGGACGCCGCCGAACTCGTCCCCTACGGCAACGCCCGCGCCCTCGCCGACGCCGCCCTGCGCCTGCTCGCGGACCCGGCGCGCCGGGAGGAACTGCGCGCCCGGGGCGCCCGGCAGGCGGCCGGCTGGCCCAGCGAGGACGAGACGGTCGCCCAGGTGCTCAGCGTGTACGACGAGCTGACCCGCCCGCTGCCACTGATCTGACCGCGCCCGCGGCCGGCGGGTGCCGGGTCAGGGCACGTGCCGCCGGGCCCGCAGCGCCAGGCTCAGCGCCAGCACCGTGTGCGGGTCGTCCAGGTCGCTGCCCAGCAACTCGCCCAGGCGGGCCAGGCGGTTGTAGAGCGTCTGCCGGTTCAGGTGCAGCTCCCGCGCCGTCTCCGCCTTGCGTCCCGCGTGCGCCAGATACGTCTGCAGCGTCGGCAGCAGCGGCGGCCGGGAACGGCGGTCGTGCTCCAGCACCGGGCCGATCGCCCGGTTCACGAAGGCCGCCAGGTCCGGGTGGTCGCGCAGCCGCCACAGCAGCAGGTCGATGTCCAGCCGGCGGGCGTCGTACCAGGGCCGCTCCGGCAGGCCCTGCGCGGCCGCAGCCGTCTCCGCCGCGTGCCGCAGCCCCGCCGCCGCG
>NZ_JAAGMD010000594.1 GCF_010548465.1 Streptomyces sp. SID14436
GTTCCGGGGCGCGGCAGCCGGAACCTCCGGGCCGGGGCACGGAAACCGGAACCCCCGAGCGGGGTCGCGAAGGCCGGAGCCACCCAGCCGGGTCGCGGGAGCCGAGGCCGCCGGGCGGGGTCGCGAACGCCGGAGCCACCCAGCCGGGGCGCGGGAGCCGGGGCCGTCGGGCGGGACCGTGGTCGGGGTCCCGCCCGGCGGCGCGGCGGTCAGCTCAGTGGTCAGCGCAGTGGGTCGAACGGGGACAGTTCGGCCGGGCGGCGGCCGGTGACCATCGTCTCGGCCAGCAGCAGGCCGGTCGCCGGGCCGAGGGTGACGCCCCACATGCCGTGGCCGCCCGCCGCGAAGACGCGGGGCGACTTGGTGGCGCCGATGAGCGGGAGGCCGTCGGTCGTGCAGGGGCGCGAGCCGACCCACTCGTCCTGGCGGGCGTTCAGGTCGGCCCCGCTCAGCAGCGGGCGCGCGGCCTCGGCGATGGCGTTGATCCGGCGGGAGTCCAGCGGGGCCTCCGGCTTGCGGAACTCCATCATCCCGGCGACGCGCAGCCGGTCCCCGAGCGGGGTGCAGGCGACGCGCTGGGCGGGGAAGTAGACCGGGCCGGCCGGGACGTGCTGGATCGGCACGCTGAAGCTGTAGCCGCGGCCCGCCTGGACGACGGAGCGCACGCCGAACTTCCGGGCGTGCCGGCCGAGCCACGCGCCGGTGGCCAGGACGATCGAGTCGAAGCGCGCCACCTCGCCGTGGCCGGTGCGGACCGCGACGGCGGCACCGGTGTCGTGCACGTCGGTGATCTCCGTGCTCTCCACGATCTTCCCGCCCCGGGCGCGGACGGAGTCCGCCAGGGCGTGCACGAAGTGACCGGGGTCGATGTAGCGCTGGCCGTGCAGGCGGATGGCCGCGCCGATCTCGTCCGACAGGGAGGGCTCGATGCCGCGGGCCTCGTCACCGTCGAGCACGTCGAACTCCATGCTCTGGCCGGCCGCGTCGATGTGCTGCAGTTCCTCCAGCAGGACCTTGCGCTCCTCGGCCGTGCGGTAGGCCGCGAGGAAGGACTTGGCGTCGAGGGTGCGGGCCTCGACACCGCCGTCGGCCAGCAGGTCGAAGCTGGACAGCGACAGGTCGTTGATGGGGACGAGGGCGCGCATCGCGCGCAGCCACCGGGTGGCGGTGCTGTTGCGGGCGAAGCCGGTGAGGAACTTCAGCAGGCTCGGGCTGGCGCTGGGCGGGACGTAGACCGGGGAGGACGGGCTGAGCACCGCGCGCACGCCGTAGGTGAGGACGGCGGGTTCCGGCAGCGGCGTGGCCAGGCCGGGCGTCAGCCACCCGGCGTTGCCCCAGGACGACCCGGCGGCGACGCCGTCACGGTCGTACACGGTGACCTCGACGCCCCGCTCCTGAAGGAACCAGGCGGTGGACAGACCGACCATGCCGGCGCCGACGACGGCGACACGGCTCGGACCGTTGTGTGCGGGCGAGGAAGGGCGGGCCATGCGGAACCTCTTCTCACGTACTGCAAGGATAAGAAAAATAGGGGGGCGTACGACGATGGTGGGCCCGCCCGGAGACGTTGTCTTTGTGCCGGGCGGCCAAGAGCGCGGCGACAGATGGTGCGCCGAGCACCATCCGCGTGCGCCACAATGTGTGCATGACCCCTTCCGTACGGCCCGTTGGCGCGGGGTGGCGGGCATGATCGCCGTCACCGACCTGGTGGACTCCCTCGGCTCCGGCTTCCTGCGCACGGTCGTGGCCGCCGGGAACGCCCAGGTGCACGACGTCAGCCTCGCCGAGCCCGGCGACGCCGGGGGCCGGCCGGGAGAGCTGGTGCTCGGCGTCGGGGTCACCGACGCGGCGGACGCCCTCGCCCTGCTGGAACGGGCCGCCGCCGCCCAGGCCGCGGGCGTCGTCCTGAAGGGGCCGGTCGCGGGTGACACGAAGGTGGCGCGCGCCGCCCGGCGGGCAGCGGGACCCGCGCTGGTGGAGCTGCGCCCGCACACCTCGTGGGCCCACGTCGTCTGGCTGCTGCGGGGCGTCCTCGACCACGCCTCCGCTCCCGGGGCCGGGGCGTTCGGCGCGTCCGGCCCGCACAACGACCTGTTCGCGCTGGCGGACAAGGCGGCCGAGATCATCGACGCGCCCGTCACGGTCGAGGACGCGCAGTCCCGGGTGCTCGCCTATTCGGCCCGGCAGGACACCACCGACCCGGCGCGGGTCTCCACCATCGTGGGACGCCGCGTGCCGCCGGAGACCCTCACCCACTTCCGGGCCAGCGGTGTGTTCCGCAGGCTGGCCCGCTCAGCCGACCCGGTGTGGACGCCCGCGGGCCCCGACGGCACCCTGCCCCGGCTGATCGTGCCGGTCCGGGCGGGCGGCGAGTGGCTGGGCTCCATCTGGGCCGTGGTCAAGTCGCCCGTCGCCCCGGACCGCATCCGGGAGCTGACCGACGTGGCGTCCGTCATCGCCCTGCACCTGCTGCGGGTGCGGGCCGAGGCCGGCATCGCCCGGCGGGTGTCGGCGGGGCAGCTGCGGGCGGCCCTGCGCGAGGGCACCGCATCGGCCCCCGGCGAGCCCGGCGCGGACCCCGCCTCC
>NZ_JAAGMD010000614.1 GCF_010548465.1 Streptomyces sp. SID14436
CTCGGGCATCGCCCTGCGCTCCCCGGCCGGCCCCGCCGCTCCCCGTCCGCCCGCGGACCCGGAACGCCCCGGCCGAACGGCGCCCCCGCAGCCGCACCGATCGCCCCACCGCGCCCGGGGACGCGACGGCGCCGCCCGCCCCTGAGAAGGAGCCGGGCCGTACCCGGGCCGCCGAACCGGAGCCCAGCGGTCCCGTTTCTCACGGACTGGACGCTCGCAGCGCGATCCGTCCGCTCCCTTCCCCCGGCCGTGCACATTCCGTTAGCTTCCGTGACTCACACGCCCCGTACGGCTCGCACGAGGCGTTTCCCGCCGCGGAGCATCCGCGCCCTGCCGAACCCCAGGGGGCACCGTCATGAAACGCGCCATCTCCCTGCACGACGTGAGCAAGGCCTACACCCGGGGCCACCGTGTCGTGGACCGGCTGTCCCTGGACATCGCGCCCGGCGAGTTCCTCGTCCTGCTCGGCCCCTCCGGCTGCGGCAAGTCCACCGTGCTGCGGATGATCGCCGGTCTGGAGGAGATCGACGGCGGAAACCTGTTCCTCGACGGCGAGTACGCCAACGACCTGCCGCCCGCCGAGCGGGACATGGCGATGGTGTTCCAGAACTTCGCCCTCTACCCGAGCATGACCAGCCGCGACAACATCGGATTCCCGCTGCGCATCGAGGCGCCCGGGACGGACCCGGCCCCGCGGGTCGACGCCACCGCCCGCATGCTGGGCATCGAGGACCTCCTCGACCGCTTCCCCGCGCAGCTGTCCGGCGGGGAGCGGCAGCGCGTCGCCATGCGCCGGGCCGTCGCCCGCCACCCCTCCGCCTTCCTGATGGACGAGCCGCTGTCCAACCTCGACGCCAAGCTGCGCAACCACCTGCGCGCCGAGATGTCCCGGCTCACCCGCGAACTCGGCGTCACCACGGTCTACGTGACCCACGACCAGGGGGAGGCCATGTCACTGGGCGACCGGGTCGCCGTGCTGCGCGGCGGCGTGCTCCAGCAGGTCGGCAGCCCGCGCACGGTGTACGCGCTGCCCGCGAACGTCTTCGTCGCCGCGTTCATCGGCATCCCCCGCATCAACCTGCTGCGCGGGCTGGTCCGCGCGCCGCTGGACGGCGCCATGACCATCAGCCTCGGCAAGCAGTTCCTGCGGCTGCCCGAACCCCTGTCCCTGGACCACCAGTTGCTGCGGGTGCAGCAGGGCCGGGAGGTCATCGTCGGGCTGCGCTCGGAGGCCGTCCGCATCGCCGAGGCCGGTGCCGCCCGCCCCGGCGAGGTGGTGCTCACCGGGCTGGTCGAGCACGTCGAGTTCCAGGGCCACGAGGTCCTGGTGCACTTCGACACCGGTTCGCGGCCCGCCGTCGTCCCCGACCTGGAGGCGCCGCGTCCGCACCCGGGGCGCACCGAGCGGCGGCGCCGCCGCGACGGCACCGTACTGGACCGCCTGCGGGAGCGGGCCGGGGCGCTGCGCCCCGGCGCG
>NZ_JAAGMD010000642.1 GCF_010548465.1 Streptomyces sp. SID14436
GCCCGGGGTGCCATTGGTGCGCGCGGTCCCGCCGGTGCGCGGGGCCGCGTCGGGCTACTTCTCGGTGACCCCCGCCGAGTCGAAGGTCGCCACCTCGTGCATGGCGCGGGCCGTGCTCTGCACGAGCGGCAGGGCGAGCAGCGCGCCGGTGCCCTCGCCGAGGCGCAGGTCGAGGTCGACCAGGGGGCGCAGGCCCAGCTTGTTGAGGGCGGCCACATGGCCCGGCTCGGCGCTGCGGTGTCCCGCGATGCACGCGGCGAGCACCTCGGGGGCGATGGCGCGGGCCACCAGGGCGGCGGCGCCCGCGCTGACGCCGTCCAGGATCACCGGCGTGCGCAGGGACGCGCCCCCGAGCAGCAGCCCGACCATGGCGGCGTGCTCGAAGCCGCCGACCGCGGCGAGGACGCCGAGCGGGTCGGCCGGGTCCGGCCGGTGGTGTTCGAGGGCGCGGCGGACGACGTCGGTCTTGCGGACCAGGGTCTCGTCGTTGATGCCGGTCCCGCGGCCCGTGACCTCGGCCGGGTCGGCGCCGGTGAACACCGAGATCAGGGCCGCGGACGCGGTGGTGTTCGCGATGCCCATCTCGCCGGTGAGCAGGGCCTTGTTGCCGGCCGCGACCAGGTCGCGGGCCGTCTCGATGCCCACCTCGACGGCCTGCTTGGCCTCCTCGCGGGTCATGGCGGGCCCGGTGGTCATGTCGGACGTGCCGGCGCGGATCTTGCGCGGCAGCAGACCGGGCGTCGCCGGGAGGTCGGACGCGACGCCGACGTCGACGACACAGACCTCGGCGCCCACCTGGGCGGCGAAGGCGTTGCAGACCGCTCCCCCGCCGAGGAAGTTGGCCACCATCTGCGCGGTGACCTCCTGCGGCCAGGGCGTGACGCCCTGGGCGTGCACGCCGTGGTCACCGGCGAAGACCGCGACGGCGGCGGGCTCCGGGATGGGCGGCGGGCACTGCCGGGACAGGCCCGACAGCTGCGCCGAGATGATCTCCAGCATGCCGAGCGCCCCGGCCGGCTTGGTCATGCGCTTCTGCCGCTCCCACGCCTCGCCGAGGGCCTTGGCGTCCAGCGGGCGGATCTGTGCGACGGTCTCGGCGAGCAGGTCGTGGGGGTCCTCTCCGGGCAGGGCGCGGCGGCCGTAGGTCTCCTCGTGCACGACCCAGGACAGCGGGCGGCGCTTGGACCAGCCGGCCTGCATCAGCTCGGGCTCGTCCGGGAATTCGTCGACGTAGCCGACGCACAGGTAGGCGACGACCTCCAGGTGCTCCGGGAGGCCGAGCGCGCGGACCATCTCCCGCTCGTCGAAGAAGCTGACCCAGCCGACCCCGAGGCCCTCGGCGCGCGCGGCGAGCCAGAGGTTCTCCACCGCGAGCGCGGAGGAGTAGGGCGCCATCTGCGGCTGGGTGTGCCGGCCGAGGGTGTGCCGGCCGCCGCGGGTGGGGTCGGCGGTGACGACGATGTTCACCGGGGTGTCGAGGATGGCCTCGATCTTCAGTTCCTTGAACTGCTTCGCCCGGCCCTTGGGGAGGGACTTGGCGTAGGCGTCGCGCTGACGCATGGCCAGTTCGTGCATGCTGCGCCGGGTGTCGGCGGAGCGGATGACGACGAAGTCCCAGGGCTGCGAGTGGCCGACGGAGGGCGCGGTGTGGGCGGCCTCCAGGACCCTGAGCAGCACCTCGTGCGGGATGGGGTCGCTGCGGAAGCCGTTGCGGATGTCCCGCCGTTCACGCATGACCTTCAGGACGGCCTCGCGCTCGGCGTCGTCGTAGCCGGGCGCGGCCGGGCCGGCGGGGCGCGGTGCCGCGGCCGTCTCCGGGTCCGCCGCCGTGGGCGTGTCCGCCGGGTCGCCGTCCCGGGCGGCCGGGACCTCCGCGTCGGCGCCCTGGGTGTCCATGTCGTCCGCCTGCTGGAGCAGGCCGGCTTCG
>NZ_JAAGMD010000670.1 GCF_010548465.1 Streptomyces sp. SID14436
GCGGGCGCGCCGGCGGCCGGCTGCCGCCGGGCGGCGCGCCGTTCGTGCAGCAGGGCGGCGCCGGTCGCCAGTGCGCCGAGGCCCTCCCACACCGCGACGCCGAGGAACGCCTGCGGTGCCCTGCCGCCGGCCACCGCGACGGTGAACACCGTGCAGGTGAGGAGCCGGAACGGCACGGTCCACAGGTAGAAGGCACGCCAGTCGGCCAGCGCGGCGAGCACGTAGTACACGCCCATGTTGAGGGCCGCCATCGACGACGCGGTCACGAAGGCTGCCGTGTGGTCGCCGCTCCCCCGCGCGCCCGGCACAGCGAGACCGAGCAGCGACAGCTGCGCGGCCGGTGAGACCAGGCCGACGGCGCCGAGCGCCGCGGCGAGTACACCGAAGACGGCCATGGTCCAGCCCGAGGGCGAGCGGGGGATACGCACGCGGTGAGCGTAGCGATCAGGGCGCAGGCCGCAACCTGTTTGTCGATCGGCTCAGCGGCGCGCAGGGGCGCCGGCGCGGTTCAGCCCAGCGTCCACTTCTGGTTCGCTCCCCCGGTGCAGGTCCACAGTTGCAGCCTGGCGCCGTTGGCGGAGCTGTTGCCGGTGACGTCCACGCACTTGTCGGCCTGCGGGTTGACGATGTCGCGGGCCCCGGTGACGGTCCACTTCTGGTTGGGTCCGCCGGTGCAGTCCCACAGCTGCAACGGGGTGCCGTCCGCGGTGCCGTTGCCGGTGGCGTCCAGGCACTTGCCGAGGGCGCGCAGCGTGCCGTCGGCCCCGGCGGTCCACTGCTGGGCGGCCGTGCCGTTGCAGTCGTGGAGCTGCACCGGGGTGCCGTTGGCCGGATTCGCCCCGGCGACGTCGGCGCACTTGCCGGCGAGCCCCCTGACCGGGACGCCCCGGGCCGTGTCGCCGGTGGTCACCGAGACGTGGTCCACGACGAGTTGCTGCGGGAAGACGGTGGAGCCGTCGGGGTCGCCGGGCCAGTAGCCGCCGACCGCGAGGTTGAGGATGAGGAAGAACGGCTTGTTGAACACCCAGGTCCGGCCGCCCAGGTCGGCCGGGGTGCGCCGCTGGTAGACGGTGCCGTCCACGGACCAGGTGATGGAGTCGGGCGCCCAGTCGACGGCGAAGGTGTGGAAGTCGTCCGCGAAGGCCCGGCCGCCGGGCAGGGTGTAGGAGGCGCCGATGCCGCCGGAGCCGAAGTAGCCGGGGCCGTGCAGGGTGCCGTGGACGGTGGAGGGCTCGAAGCCGACGTTCTCCATGATGTCGATCTCGCCGGAGGCGGGCCAGTCGACCGGCATGCCCAGCATCCAGAAGGCGGGCCACATGCCCTGCCCGCGCGGGACCTTCATGCGGGCCTCGACGTGTCCGTACTGCGCGGTGAACTTCCCGGCCGTGTTGAGGCGGGCGGAGGTGTACTGGCAGGTGCCGTACCAGCACTGGTGGTTGGCGGGGTTCTCATTGCGGGCGGTGATGACGAGGTGGCCCTGGCCGTCCAGGGCGGCGTTCCTGGTGCCGCCCGTGTAGTACTGCCGCTCGTGGTTGTTCTCGTTGTCGCCGGTCTCCAGCTGCCACTTGGAGGAGTCGACCGCCGCTCCGGCCGGGCCGTCGAAGGTGTCCGAGAAGGTCACGGCCGTCGGGGCGGGGGCGTCGGCGGGTTCGGCCCGTGCGGTCCCGGTCGCTCCGGCGGCGACGAGGGCGGCGGACAGGGCGGCGGTCAGCCAGGTGCGGAGGGTGCGCGGAGAGGCCATGGCTCTCCCTTCCGTTCGGCGGACCGCGGGGCGGGCACGCCGGACCGAGGTGGTGGGGGGAAAGAGCGTCTCCTCTTGATTCAAGGCATGAGGTAAGGGGGCGTCAACACCTTGGTCCGGACCAGGCGTTCACATCCCCGCGGCCGGGCCCGGCCGCGGGGCGTGGACGGGCGTCAGGCCGTGCCGTCGCGTGAGGTGCGGTGCGCGCAGCCGGGGTCGTGGTCGGTCGCGCACGACGTCCACCACCGTTCGCAGCACGCGGCGTCCACCTCGACCCGGGCGAGCACCGCGGCGGCCGTGTCGCGCCAGGCCCCGCGCCGGCCCTCGCGCTCGCGCAGGACGGCGACGGCATGCCGCTCCTCCGCGATGACGCCCTCCCGGGCGACCCCGAGCACCGGGGCCAGACCGGCGACGGCCATGGCGAGGCTGGTCCAGAGGGGGACCGTGCCCCAGGTGCGCACGGTGCAGTAGGCGAGCCAGAGGGCGACGGCGACGTAGAGCGCGGAAAGGGTGCGGCTGCCTCTGCTCATGCCGGTCCTCCTCGATCCGTCGGGGAGCGCGCCGGACCGGACGGCGGCGTGGCTCGTCCGGGTCCCGGCGACTGCGGATGGAGTTCGGATGCCCGCGATGAACGGGACCATGACCTCCCGGGCCGCGGAACTTCAACCGGGCTCGCCTCAGAGGGAGTCGGGAGTCCCTGGCGTCCCGTCAGCCGCCGGGGCGACGCCGGCGGCGGCGCCGGGCGGCCCGCCGGGCGGGACCTTCGGGCG
>NZ_JAAGMD010000690.1 GCF_010548465.1 Streptomyces sp. SID14436
GGCCGGGCCGTGATCGCCCGCTTCCCCGAGACCCTGGTGTCCGAGGCGGGTCCCGCGCACGCCGGCCGGGTGCAGGCGTGGGTGGTGGGGCCCGGGGCGGGGGAGGACGCGGCGACCGTGGCGGAGGTGCTGGCCGCCGACGTGCCGGTGCTGATCGACGCGGACGGGCTGCGGCTGGCCGACCCGGACGCCGTACGGGACCGGCGCGCCCCCACCCTGATGACCCCGCACGCGGGAGAGGCCGCAGCGCTGCTCGGCGTCGAACGCCGGGAGGTCGAGGCCGGGCGGCTGCGCGCGGCCCGCGAACTGGCCGCGCGATACCGGGCGACCGTGCTCCTCAAGGGCTCCACGACGCTCGTGGCCGCCGCGGACGGCGGCGCCGTACGGGTGAACCCGACCGGCACCTCCTGGCTGGCCACGGCGGGCAGCGGGGACGTGCTGTCCGGGCTCGCCGGCTCCCTGCTGGCGGCGGGACTGCCGCCGCTGGACGCGGGCAGCGTCGCGGCCTACCTGCACGGCCTTGCGGGCCGGTTCGCGGCGGAGGGGGCGCCGGTGGGCGCGCAGGACGTGGCGGGTGCCCTCACCGAGGCGTGGCGGGACGTCGCCCGCGGCTGAGGGACGGGCACCCGGTCGGGGCGCCCCGGGGTTTGAACCGCCCCCGGTCCGGACCGGCCTCGTGGCCCAAGCTGCCCCGGCCCGGGCCGGCCTCTTGGCCTGAGCCGTGCCTCGCCTGAGTTGTCCCCATGGTCCGAGCCGGGCCCGGCCTGGATCGTCCTCAGGGTGCGAGGCGTTCTCTGGCAAGTCGGCCTCATGGGCTGAGCCGTGCTGGGGCCGGGTCGGCCTCATGGCCCAAGCGGCGCCCGGGGCCTGAGTTGTCCCCATGGTCCGAGCCGCGCCCGGCCTGGATCGTCCTCGCGGTTCGAGGCGTCCTCCGGCAAGGCGTCCTCACGGGCTGGGCCGCGCTGGGCCCGGGCCGGCCTCATGGCCTGAGCCGCCGCCTGGCCTGAGACGTTCCCATGGCCCGAGCCGCGCCCTCCGGCAAGCCGGCCTCACGGGCTGAGCCGCGGCCGGCCCGGGCCGGTTTCATGGCCCACGCTGCCCCCGGAGCCTGTGCTGTTCCCATGGCCCCAGCCCGCCCGGCCCGGATCGTCCTCACGGTCCGAGCGCCCCCGGCCTGAGCCCCCCGAGAGGCCGTCCCTACGGCCGGAGCCGCCCCAGGCCCCAAGCCGATCCCCCGGTTCAAGCCGCACCCGCGTCCTGAGCCGCGCCCGCGTCCTGAGCCGCGCCCGCGTCCTGAGCCGCGCCCTCGCCCCCTATCGCCCCTCCGGCCCGAGCCGCCCCCCGGCCCGACTGGCGCACCCGGACCCGCCGCCGGCGTCCCACGTGGGCGGAAATTCCGCCGGCCCTCCCGGCGTCCCGTCCCGTGGGCCCCGTTCACCCGGACCCCGGTGCCGGGCGGCGGCCGGGGGGATGCTTGGGTGCTGACGTCGTGAAGAGCTCCGGTGCCCCGGGGCGGTGCCCGGTGCGTAGTGGGCTCCGGTGCCCCTGGGCCGTCCCACCCCTCTGAGAGACTGAGCGCAATGAACGAGACAGCTGCCTCACCGGGGTCCGCGCACCTGCGGGCCCGTGCGGAGATCGATCTGGCCGCGCTGCGGGCGAACGTGCGCAGCCTGCGGTCCCATGCGCCGGGCGCCGCCTTCATGGCCGTCGTCAAGGCCGACGGGTACGGACACGGCGCGCTCCCGTGTGCGCGGGCGGCGGTCGAGGCCGGCGCCACGTGGCTGGGTGCGGCGACCCCGCACGAGGCGCTCGCGCTGCGCACGCCCGAGGCGCGGATCCCGGCAGGGGTGCGGGTCATGTGCTGGCTGTGGACGCCGGGCGGGCCCTGGCGGGAGGCCATCGAGGCCGACATCGACGTGTCCGTCAGCGGCATGTGGGCGCTGGAGGAGGTCACCGCCGCCGCGCGGCTGGCCGGCCGGCCGGCCAGGGTGCACCTCAAGACCGACACCGGGCTCGGACGCGGCGGCTGCCAGCCCGCCGACTGGGCGGACCTGGTCGCCGCGGCGCTGCGCGCCGAGGCCGACGGGCTGCTCCAGGTCGTCGGCGTGTGGTCCCACCTGGCCTGCGCCGACGAGCCCGGCCACCCGGCGACCGCCGCCCAGCTCACCCGGTTCCGCGAGATGATCGCGGCGGCCGAGGCGCAGGGGGTGCGGCCCGAGGTGCGGCACATCGCCAACTCCCCGGCCGTCCTCACCGTCCCCGAGGCCCACTTCGACCTGGTGCGGGCCGGGGTCTCCGTCTACGGCATCGCGCCGAGCCCCGCGCTCGGCACCCCGGCCGACTTCGGGCTGCGCCCGGCGATGACCCTGTCCGCCTGCCTGGCCCTCGTGAAGCACGCCCCGGGCGGCCACGGCGTCGGCTACGGCCACCGGTACGTCACCCCGGGCCCGACCACCCTCGGCCTGGTCCCGGTCGGCTACGCGGACGGGGTCCCGCGGCAGGCCTCCGGGGCGGGCCCGGTGCTCGTCGACGGCAAGCTGCGCACGGTGGCCGGAGGCATCGCGATGGACCAGTTCGTCGTCGACCTGGGCGGGGACGAGCCCCGGGCCGGCGCCGAGGTGGTGCTCTTCGGCCCCGGCGACCGTGGTGAGCCCACCGCCCAGGACTGGGCGCAGGCGGCGGGGACGATCGCGTACGAGATCGTCACCCGCGTCGGCAGCCGGGTCCCGCGCGTCCTGGTGAACGAGACGCCGGAAGGGTCCGGCGGCCGGGACGGCGCACCGGAGCGGGACGGCGCGGCGGCGGCCGGGGCGGGCGCCGGCGCATCCGGCACCCCCTAACCGGGCACCTGAGGAACAGGTACCTCAGGACAGGCACCTGAGGAACAGCACCTGAGGAACAGGCACCCGAGGAACAGGCACCTGAGGAACAGGCACACCCCCGGGGCCGGGTGAACCGCATCCGGCCCGGGGGCGTCACACGACGTAGGACCCGTGCGGTGGGGCAGGCCCTGCTGGGCCTGGGCCCGGCCCCGGCAGACCCGCCCGTGACACCCGACGCCCCCGCGACCAGCGGCCGGGCGGACCCGGCGAAGAGGAGCGGCACGTGAGCGAGACCAGTGCGGAGACCGTCGCGTCCGCCGCCACGGCGGCCGCCGCCTCCGCTGCCGGGGCGTCGGGCGG
>NZ_JAAGMD010000716.1 GCF_010548465.1 Streptomyces sp. SID14436
CCGGCGGCCCACGGCCGCGCGCCGGCTGGACGTCGCGCGCCTGGGCGACCTGCTGCGCGTCCTGGCCCGGACGGGCGACCGCGCGGACGACGGGGCGCTCTACCCCTCGGCGGGTGACACCTACGCCGTCCAGGTCTACGTCCTGGTCCGGGACGGCGCGGTCGACGGCCTGGAGGGCGGCGCGTACTACTACCGGCCGCGCACCCACACCCTGGAACCCCTCGGCACGGACGCCGACGTGCCGGTCGCCGCGCACGTCTTCTACAACCGGCCGTTCGCCGCCCGCGCGGCGGCGGAGATCCACCTGGTCGGCGAGACCCGGGGCATCGAGCCGCTGTACGGCGACCAGGCTCCGCGCTATCTCGCCCTGGAGGCCGGGCACATGGCCCAGCTGCTGATGCAGCAGCAGGTGCCGTCCGGGGTGGCCGTGTGCCCGGTGGGCGACCTGCGGCAGAGCGACCTCGCGGCGGCGCTGGGGCTGGGTCCGACCCACACGTTCCTGCTGGGCATGCTGTGCGCCCCGCTGGAGGCGGCCGACGACGGTGACCCGGGCGAGCCGCTGTGGACGGCGGCGCCCGCGCCCGCCGTACCGCGTACCGCCGAGGTGGCCGTGGTCGGGATGGCGGGCCGGTTCCCCGGCGCGGCCG
>NZ_JAAGMD010000740.1 GCF_010548465.1 Streptomyces sp. SID14436
CGACCGCCCTTCACCCGCGACCCGCCCCCACGCGCGAGCGGCATGAACCGCCCGGCCCGCTCGCGCGGGGCGCCGGTCGCGGCCGGGGACCCGGTCAGGCGCCGGAGGTCTGGGGCTGGGCGCGGCTGACGTCGTAGACCCCGGCGACCTTGCGCATGGCGCGCATCAGCGCGGGCAGGTGGGCGGCGTCCGGGAGTTGCACGGTGTACGTGTGCCGTACCTGCTGCTGGGTCGGGGGCTCGACGGTCGCGGAGACGATCTCGGCGCCTTCGACCGCCATGGCCTCGGTGAGGTCGGCGAGCAGGTGGGGCCGGACGAACGATTCGGCGACCAGGGTGACCCGGCACTCGGCGCCTTCGCCCCAGCGCACGCAGACCTCTTCCCGGCC
>NZ_JAAGMD010000758.1 GCF_010548465.1 Streptomyces sp. SID14436
CCCGCGGTGACGCCCCGGCGCCCGGCCCGGCCGCGCTCTGCCACGGCGACTTCCACCTGGGCCAGCTCGTCCGCCTCCCGCACGGGCCGTGGCGGCTGATCGACGTGGACGACGTGGGGCTCGGCGCCCCCGCCTGGGACCTCGCCCGACCGGCGGCCTGGTACGCGTGCGGCCTGCTCGGCCCGGGGGAGTGGGCGCGGTTCCTCGACGCCTACCGGGCCGCCCGGGGACCGGCCGTCCCCGTCGCCGGCGACCCCTGGCCCGCGCTCGACGTCCCGGCCCGGGCCCTCACCGTGCAGACCGCCGCCCGCATGATCGTCAAGAGCGCCGCGGACGGCCGCCCCCTCGACGAGGTGGAACAGTGCGTCGTCGACGCCTGCGCCCGGATCGCGGCCGTCCCGGCAGCCGCCGAGGGGGAGTTGGCGCCGGGCGGGACGACGTAGTGTGCAACCGACCGGAGCCGGACGGAGTCTGTCCTGGCGACAAGTGAAGCGGGACCGATCAGCGAGGAGTTGGAGCCGTCATGCAGTGTCCGAAGTGCCACGCGCCGATGCACACCTACAACCGGAACGGCGTACAGATCGAGCAGTGCAGCGGGTGCCGGGGGATCTTCCTGGACTACGGCGAACTGGAGTCGCTGACCCGGCTGGAGGCCCAGTGGGCGCAGCCCGCCCCGCCGCCGCCCGCCGCGCCGCAGGCGTACCCGGCGGCCCCGCAGCCGCCCGCCTGGGGTGCCGCGCCGCACGGCGCCCACTACGGTCACCGCCGGCAGAAGAGCTTCGGGCGCATGCTGTTCTCGTCCTGACGCGGCCCCCGGACTCCCGGGGGAACGGCAGAACCCCCGGCCGCTGGGCGGCCGGGGGTTCCGGTGAGGCGTGGACGATACTGGGATTGAACCAGTGACCTCTTCCGTGTCAGGGAAGCGCTCTCCCGCTGAGCTAATCGTCCTCGGGACCACGGTCACCGGCCGTGGCCGGTCGTGGGCACTGCGTGCGCGATACTGGGATTGAACCAGTGACCTCTTCCGTGTCAGGGAAGCGCTCTCCCGCTGAGCTAATCGCGCGGAGGATCCGAGGATCCAGTGGACGATACTGGGATTGAACCAGTGACCTCTTCCGTGTCAGGGAAGCGCTCTCCCGCTGAGCTAATCGTCCTTGGAGGTGGAGACGGGATTTGAACCCGTGTAGACGGCTTTGCAGGCCGTTGCCTCGCCTCTCGGCCACTCCACCAGGAGTGTAGGGGACCGGGATCCCCCTCTTCCTTCGAGCGGACGACGAGGTTCGAACTCGCGACCTCAACCTTGGCAAGGTTGCGCTCTACCAACTGAGCTACGTCCGCCTGTCGGTTCGGTCGGCTTGCGCGTTCCGGCGACGAGGTGAACTCTAGCGGATTCCGGGGCCAGCACAAAAACGCGTTTGTGCAGCGTGCTGCGCTGCGTCCGCTCACGTACCAGGTCAGCGCACCGTGACGGACTCGACGAGGTCACCGCGACGGCTCCCGCCCTACACTCGTCGGGTGCACGACCTCCCGCCTCTCGCCCGCTTCGGCACCCGTGTGGCCACCGGCCTCCTCGACGTCACCGACGACCCCTCGGCACTGGAATCCCGGGGCTTCTGGGCCGTCTGCGCGGACTTCGAGGGCCGTCTGACCTGCGCACGCTTCCGGGACGTGCGCGAGGAGCCGGTCCCGGCCCCGGTGCCGGACGCCTGGCGCGGACCCGCCCCCGGTGACTGGACGTCGTCCATGGACCACGCCGCGTACACGGCGGGCGTACGGGCGATCCGCGACCGCATAGCGGCCGGCGAGGTGTACCAGGCGAACCTCTGCCGGGTGCTGTCCGCGCAGGTCCCCGCCGACGCCGACGTGGACCGGCTGACCGCCCTGCTGGCCCGCGGCAACCCCGCCCCCTATGCCGGAACGATTCGCCTGCCCGGGCACGGCGTGGAGATCGCCACCGCCTCACCGGAACTCTTCCTCCGCCGCGACGGGCGCACCGTCGAGTCCGGCCCGATCAAGGGCACCGGCCGCACCGAGGCCGACCTGCTGGAGAAGGACTACGCCGAGAACGTCATGATCGTGGACCTCGTCCGCAACGACATCGGCCGGGTCTGCGCCACCGGCACCGTCACCGTGCCCGACCTGTGCGCCGTCGAGAAGCACCCGGGACTCGTGCACCTGGTGTCCACCGTCCGCGGCGGCCTGCGCGCCGGGACCGGCTGGCCCGAGCTGCTCGCCGCGGCCTTCCCGCCCGGCTCCGTCACCGGTGCCCCCAAGACGAGCGCCCTGCGGATCATCGACGCGCTGGAACCCGCCCCCCGCGGACCGTACTGCGGCGGCATCGGCTGGGTCGACGCCGACCGCGGCACCGCCGAGCTGGCCGTCGGCATCCGCACCTTCTGGATCGAGCGGGCCGCCGACGGCACCGCCGTGCTCCGCTTCGGCACCGGAGCCGGCATCACCTGGGGCTCCGACCCCGAGGGGGAGTGGCGCGAGACCGAACTGAAGGCGTCCCGGCTGCTCGCGGTAGCGTCGGGCACCCACGGGGTGAGTGAAGGGATCCGATAGGTGAAGATCTGGCTCGACGGCGGGCTGCAGGACATCGAGTCCGCCCGCGTCTCCGTCCTCGACCACGGGCTGACCGTGGGCGACGGCATCTTCGAGACGGTGAAGGCCGTGGACGGGCGGCCGTTCGCGCTCACCCGCCACCTCGACCGGCTGACCCGCTCGGCCCGGGGGCTCGGCCTGCCCGACCCCGACCTCGACGAGGTGCGCCGCGCGTGCGCCGCCGTCCTCGACGCCAACCCGATGCCGCTCGGCCGGCTGCGCATCACCTACACCGGCGGCCACGGCCCCCTCGGCTCCGACCGGGGAGAGCACGGCACCACCCTCGTCGTCGCCCTCGGCGAGACCGCCCGCCGCCCCGACACGACCGCCGCCGTCACCGTCCCGTGGACCCGCAACGAACGCGGCGCGCTCACCGGCCTGAAGACCACCTCCTACGCCGAGAACGTCGTCGCCCTCGCCCGCGCCCGCGAACGGGGCGCCACCGAGGCGCTGTTCGCCAACACCGTCGGACAGCTCTGCGAAGGCACCGGATCCAACGTGTTCGTCGTCCTCGACGGCGAACTGCACACCCCGCCCGTCGCGTCGGGCTGCCTCGCCGGCATCACCCGCGCCCTGGCCGTCGAGTGGACCGGCGCCCGGGAGACCGACCTGCCGTTCGACGTCCTGGAGCGGGCCGAGGAGATCTTCCTCACCTCCACCCTCCGCGACGTCCAGGCCGTGCACCGCGTCGACGACCGCGAACTGCCCGGCGCCCCCGGCCCGGTGACCGCCAAGGCCATGCGGATCTTCGACGAGCGCGCGGCGGCCGACCTCGACCCGTGAGCGTGTCCGACCGCACCCGGATATTCGGCTGACCCACGGCCCGCCAGCGGGTAGAACACCCGTGATGACCACCACCCTGCGGCCGGCCGAGCCGCTTCAGCAGAACGCCGACGGCACCCGCTCACGCCACTACCAGGTGTGCGTGAACAGCCGCCCCGTCGGCGCGATCCACATCGGCACCGACCCCGTCTTCGGTGACGCCGTCGCCCGGATCATGACGCTGCGCATCCAGGAGGCGGACCGCCGGCGGGGCCGGGGCACCGTCGCCGCGCTCGCCGCCGAGGAGGTGGCGCGCGGCTGGGGCTGCCGACGGATCGAGGTGTCCGTCCCCGCCCGCTCCGCAGCGGGCCTGCGGCTGGCCACCGCGCTCGGCTACGTCGTGCGCAACCGGAACATGGAGAAGGACCTGGGCGTCACCGCGCCCGCCCTGCCCGAGGGCAGCCGGGTCCGCCCCATGACCGACGCCGAGTTCGGGCCCTACCTCGAGCAGGGCAAGACCGACTACGCGCACAGCTGGAGCGAGCGGGGCGTACCCGGCGCCGAGGCCCGGGCCAAGTCGGAGCGCGACCACGCCGCCCTGCTGCCCGACGGGCGCACCAGCGAGGGCATGCTGTTCAGCGTGCTGGAGCACGAGGGCACCCCGGTGGGCACCCTGTGGCTCTCGGTCCGCGGGCAGGGCGCCTACGTCTTCGACGTCGAGACCTCCGCCCGCCACCGCGGACGGGGCCACGGCCGCGCCCTGATGCTGACGGCGGAGGCCCAGGCGATCGCCGCGGGCCGCCGCCGCATCGGTCTGAACGTGTTCGCGGACAACACCCCGGCCGAACGGCTCTACGACTCCCTCGGCTACACGACCACGCAGTACGCGATGTACAAGCCGCTGCTGTGACCGGCACGCGGGCCGGCCGGGACCGGGCCCGGCTCAGCCCTCCTGCCCGGCGAGCAGACGGTCCACGATCCCCTCGATCCGCTCGCGCAGACCCTCCTGGCTCTTCCCGCCGTCGAGGCGCTCCCCGCCGACCACGTAGGTGGGCGTGCCGGTCACACCGATCGCCTTGCCCTCGGCGTGGTCGGCGTCCACGACCAGGATGTGCCGCCCGTCGATCAGGGCGGTGTCGAACTCCTCGGCGTCCAGTCCCAGCTCCCGGGCCGTCCCGACCAGGACGGACTCGCCCGCGCGGTCCAGCTCCGCGACCCGCGCCAGCACGGCCTCCACGTACTCCCAGCCCCTGCCCTGGACCAGCGCCTCCTCGGCGGCCTGCGCGGCGGCGAAGGAGTGCTTGTGCTTCTCCAGCGGGAAGTGCCGCAGGCGCACCTCGAGACGGTCGCCGTAGCGGGCGCGCAGCGCGCGCACGTCGTCCAGGGCCGTGCGGCAGTCCGGGCACTGCAGCTCGCACCACACGTCGAGCACGGGGACGGAGGGGCGGGCGGGGGAGGAGTCACTCATGGTCACAGTCTTCCAGCCGCGCCCCGCACCACCCAACCGGCCCCCGGCACCTGCCCGCCCGCCCCTGCGGGCCCGTCCGCGGGCCGCGCCCGCACCGGCACCTGCGGAGGAGACGACCCGGAGATCTCCCTGATCTCGGGCCCGGGCATGGCCCGGCGGGGCCCCATAGGTGCAGGATGGAAGGGACGAAGGGCCCACAGCGGCACCACCCCCCAGCCTGGAGGACCGGATGATTGCCGAGACCGTCTGCTCCGCCGTGTCCGCGGCCGGCCTGGGCATCGCGGTGATCACGGCCTACCGCAAGCGTTTCCTGGCCGCGACCCGCATCGCCGCCTACTCCCTGGTCCCCGTCGGCCTCGTGATGACCGGCGTGGTGGAGTGGCTGGCGGACACCGCCTTCAGCCCCATGGCCTGGGCGGGATTCGGGCTGCTCGGCCTGTCGTGGGTGATGTTCGTGACGACCCGCGCCGTGGAGCGCCGCCGCGGCGGCACCCGCAAGGAACGCAAGGCCGCCCGGGCCGCCGCCCGGCAGGAGGACGCGGTCGCCCCGGCGGCCTCGGCGCCCTCTCTCGGTCAGGGACCCCGCCGGGAGACCCGGCCCGCGCCGGCCTCCCGGGGCGGCGACGACGACTTCAGCGATATCGAGGCCATCCTCAAGAAGCACGGCATCTGAGCCCCGGCGTCCCCGCCGCGCGCCGGCCGGGACGCCGAAACGTCACAGGGGGGCGCGTCGCGGCCGGAAGCGATCACAACCCGACGCGTTGATCACGTAATCGGCGGCCCCGCGTTCACCCGGTGAGGGTTGATCGCTTCGGTGCGGCCGATGCGCCATCATCGCGGCGAGATGCTGGACACGACACAGAGCGATGCCGCGCCGCCTCAGGACGAGCCGCGCGGATGCCTCTTCGCCCTTTCCCAGCCACCGCTGATGATCTTCCTGGCGGTGATCGGGTGTCTGCTGCTCACGGCTGCCCTGCACGACCTGCTGTGGCTGTGAGCCGTACCCGCGGTACCCGGCGCCACCCGTCGGGACCGCGTCGGCACGGCGGCATCTCGCCGCCGGGCGGTCAGCCCGCCGCCTCCTTGCGCCGCGCCCGGTACGCGGCCACGTGCAGCCGGTTGCCGCAGGTCCGGCTGTCGCAGTACCGCCGCGACCGGTTGCGGGAGAGGTCGACGAAGGCGTGCCGGCAGTCGGGCGCCTCGCAGCGCCGCAGCCGCTCCTGCTCCCCGGCGACCACGAAGAAGGCGAGAGCCATGCCGCAGTCGGCGGCCAGGTGGTCGGCGACCGAGGCGCCCGGGGCGAAGTAGTGCACGTGCCAGTCGTAGCCGTCGTGGTCGGTCAGCCGGGGCGTGGTGCCCGCGGCGGCGATCAGCTCGTTGATCAGCCCCGCCGCCGTGCGGGCGTCGGGCGCGGCGAAGACGGCCGCGAACCGGGACCGCAGCCTGCGCACCGCCGACAGGTCGAAGTCCGTGAGCACCCCGACCTCACTGACCGCGTGTTCCCGGACGAACACCTCGAGAGCCGCGACGTCCGGCAGTCCGTCCGGCGCCGAGTCGTCCTCCGGCGCGGAGTTCACCAGATCCACCACGGTGTCCAGCGCACACCGGGTGTCGTGGGTGATCAGCACGATTCGCTCCCTGGCCTGGGGACGGGCGGGCGCCCGCCGATTGCTGGCCGATGGTAGTGGCTCCGGCGCGCGGAGGGCCGCCGTCGGCCCGCACATGGTTTCGAGGACAACGTCCGGGGACGCCCGCGTGTTCCCGCCCGGCGACCCAGGGTCACCACCCGTGCACGATCCGGGCCCCCGCCCGTCGGCCGCCGGGTCCGGGCAGCACGACGCGACGGCGCCGGCACCGCGGAATCCCGCGGTACCGGCGCCGTCGCGTGCCGTGCACGGTCGTTCTGGCCCGAGCCGTCACCCCGAGTCGACGGCGCCGGGCTGCTTGTGGGGGTCTCGCCCTAGCTTTCCGCCAGGATGTGCGAGAGCTCCTGATCGAGGTCGAAGTGCCGGTGTTCCGTGCCGGGCGGCACGGCGGCGTCGGTGCGCTTCAGGAAGGACTCCAGGGCCCGCGCCGGGGCCTCGAGCAGTGCCTCGCCCTCCGGGGAGCTGAGAGCGATGCAGACGACGCCCTGACCGTGGCTGCGCGACGGCCAGACGCGGACGTCGCCGGTGCCCGTGGGGCGGTGAAGTCCCTCGGCGAGGAGGTCGCGGGCGAACACCCACTCGACGGTCTCCTCGGCTCCGGTGTGGAAGGTGGCGTGCACGGCGTAGGGGTCGGCCGTGTCGTACCGCAGGCCTGCGGGGACAGGCAGGGAGGACTCGCTCGACACAACGAGGCGCAGGTGCAGCTCGCAGCTGACCGTGGTGTTCATAAGCGCCAGGGCCTTTCGCTCAGTGTGCGCTCGGGGATTCGCACGTCGGCGAAATCGACATGCCACCTACGGTGCCGTTGTAAACCCCTCTGCGTGTTTTGCGTGCGTTTACGTAACTCTTCCGGCCGAGAGATCGATCGCCCCCTGCGCCCATTCCGGTGAGGCGAATCGCTCCGGTAGGGTTTGGGCGTATGAACACGGGGAGTGACAAGGCCGGCGAGGCGACCATGACAGCTGACCGGGCGGGCCGGGCGGAGGCGGACGAGGAGCCACAGGAGCGGGCGCTCGGCTCCCGGGCGCCCGCCTTCATCAAAGCGCGCCGGGCCCTCCACGTCAGCTGGCAGGTCGGCGTCTTCGTCGTCGGTCTCGCGGTCGTGGCGGCGGGGGCCGCGATGCTGGTCCTGCCGGGTCCCGGCTGGGTCGTGATCTTCGCCGGCCTGGCGATCTGGGGGACCGAGTTCGCCTGGGCGCAGCTGGTGCTCCGCTGGACCAAGCGCAAGGTCACCGAGGCCGCGCAGCGGGCCCTCGACCCCAAAGTGCGCCGCCGCAACATCATCCTGACCTCGGTCGGCCTGGTGATCGCGGGCGTCGTGGCCGGCGTCTACCTGTGGAAGTTCGGCCTGCAGATGCCCTGGAAGATCACCGACCAGTGATCCGGGGCGCGGGCCGCGCCGCCGCGGGCGGGGGTGCGGCGGCCCGTCGGCCGCTGGTCATCAGCACCCCCTGACATGGGGTAATCTTCTTCCTGCGTCCGGGCGATTAGCTCAGTGGGAGAGCGCTTCGTTCACACCGAAGAGGTCACTGGTTCGAACCCAGTATCGCCCACCGGATGAAGGCGGCCCGGCTCACGATCAGTGGGCCGGGCCGCTCCCTTTCCCCCGCGGCGTCCACCGCACCACCGGCCCGCGGCGGTGACGGCCCGTTACTTTCCGCCGCCGCACGGCACCGGGCCCGCCGCCCCCGGAGGCCGGCCGCGTAATCGCCCGGGCCGTATGCGAAGGCCGCCCCGAACACCGCCTTCCGGCCATCCGGCGAGTTCCGGAAGAAGCCAACACTCCTTTATCCGGCGGGAATCCACCGCACCCCTTCCGGAATACCGACACGCATTTCTCCGCACCCGCGCCCGCACAATGCCCCGCACACCCCGGGAGCGGCCCGCAGACCACCGTGAACGGCCCGGCACACCCGGCGACTTCGCCCCGGCGCGCCGCACACCGGGCACGTACGGCCCGGCCCGGCACACTGACGCCCATGGACGTCAACCACTACCGGTTCCACAGCCGGTGGACCCTGACCGCCCCCGCCCCCGTCGTCTACCGCGCCCTGGAACGCATCGAGGACTACCCCCGTTGGTGGCCCCAGGTCCGCGAGGTCACCCGGATCGACGACACCGCCGGCACCGCCCGCATCCGCTCCGTCCTCCCCTACGACCTCGTCGTGGTCCTGCGCGAGGAGCGGCGCGACCCCGCGGCCGGGATCCTGGAGGTGACGCTCACCGGCGACATCGACGGCCGCGCCCGCTGGACCGTCACCCCCGCCGAGGGCGGCGGCTGCCTCGCCCGCTACGAGCAGGAGGCCGAGGTCCGGAAGCCGCTGCTGCGCCGCCTCGCCGTGCCCGCCCGCTGCCTGTTCCGCGCCAACCACACCGTGATGATGCGCGCGGGGCGGCGCGCCCTGGCCGCCCACCTCGAAGCGGTTTGAAGGAAGCGTCCCGGGACCTGTATTGTTCAGTCCGTTCCCGGGCGATTAGCTCAGTGGGAGAGCGCTTCGTTCACACCGAAGAGGTCACTGGTTCGAACCCAGTATCGCCCACCGGGAGAGCCGGTCCGTCCCCGACGGACCGGCTTCGTCGTCTGTGGACCCCGCCCCGCGGCGCGCTACGCGGCCGCCGGCAGATCCGGACGCAGCGGCCAGGCCGGGTCCACCGCCTCCCGCGCGCCGTTGCGCGCGAACCACGTCTCCAGCCCCCGCGCCTGCGCCGCGTGCCACACCGCCTGCAGGGTGTGCAGTTCACCCGGCGAGAGCCGCTCCAGCCGCGTGGCGAACCGCCGCCCCACCGCCCGCGTCACCTCCAGCGCCGCCACCGCGTCCGCCGCCGCGTCGTGCGCCGCCTCCAGCGGCACCCCGTAGAGCGCGCACAGGTCCGCCAGCGTCCGGCGGCCCTTGCGGTAGCGGTCCAGATGCTTGTCCAGCACCCGCGGATCCAGCACCAGCAGCGGATTCCGGTCGAACCAGCGGCTCAGCGACGACGCCCGGTGACGGCGCAACTCCCGGTCCAGCAGCGTCAGATCGAACGGCGCGTTCATCACCACCAGCGGCCGGCCGACCCGGGCCTGCTCCGCCAGCACCTCCGCTATCTCGTACATCACCGGAGCCGGCCACCGCCCGTTGCGCTGCACCTGCTCGTCCGTCAGACCGTGCACCTCCGTCGCCGCCGCCGGCACCGGAACCCCCGGGTTCACCAGCCAGCGGCTGACCCGCGGACGGCTGCCCGGCGCCTCCTGGATGACGACGGCGGCCGACACGATCCGGTCGGTCTCGACGTCCACGCCCGTCGTCTCCGTGTCGAATGCGGCCAACGGCCCCTCGTACCAGCTCGCCATACCCAACAACCCCTCGATCACCCTCGGCAGTTGACGCACCGTCCGCTGCCACGACCGGGTGATACCCGCCCCGTTTGCGCCGTACGCCGGAAGGAGACAACAGGAGTACGGGTCTTTGCAGTTCAGCGACCCGACACGGGGAAACACTTGTTCTGGAAGGCTGTTGGCCATGGCCATAGCGCAGCCCGAACGGGGCGGGCTGCTGCCCGGGCGCACGGCCCCCTCCCGCGGCTCCCTCGCCACCACCGCCTGCATGGAGACCCTGCAGGTCGCCTACCTGCACGCCGTCGCCGCCGCCGCGGGCTGCTCCCTGTCCCAGCCCTTCCCCGACAACGGCATCGACTGGCACGTCAGTCACACCGCACCCGGCCACACCGTCGACGACGAGGTCACCATCAAGGTCCAGCTCAAGGCGACCTACCAGGTCCCGCCCCGTCCGCCGGGCCGCTCCTTCGCCTTCACGCTGGACAACGCGCACCTCGCCAAGCTGGCCCGCACCCCCGTCACCGTGCACAAGATCCTCGTCGTCATGCTCGTCCCGCGCTCCCCGGACGACTGGCTGCGCGCCGGCCACGACCGGCTCGAACTCAGGCACTGCTGCTACTGGACCAACCTCGCCGGCCACCCCGTCACCGGCCGCGGCCGCACCACCGTGCGCATCCCCACCAGCCGCGTCTTCGACGACCGCGCGCTGTGCGAGATCATGACGCGCGTCGGGACCGGAGGCACACCATGACCCACCGCCCCACGGGCGGACCCCCGCACCCCGTCCGCCCGCACCCCGCCGAAGCCGCCTGGCACGGCCGCCCGCCCGCCCCCGCCGACACCGACCCCGCCGTCCTCGCCGCCCTGCTGCACCGCCACGGCTGGCGG
>NZ_JAAGMD010000781.1 GCF_010548465.1 Streptomyces sp. SID14436
TCGGCGTGGGGGCGCTCCGTGTGCTCCGCGGACGGGGTGGTGCCGTCGGCGGGGCGGGGGGCCGGGAGGTCGGGGGCGGTGCGGCCTGCCGCGGTGGGCTCCGGGGCGGCGTGACCGACGGCCGTGTGCCCGACGGCCGTATGACCGGCTGCCGTTGCCGGAGCGCCGTGACCGGTGGCCGTGCGGTCCGGGAGGCGGGGTGCCGCGTCAGGGGCGGGCTTCGCCGGGTCGGGGGTGCCGGGCGCGGCGGGGCCCGGGTCCAGCTGGTGCTGGGCCTCGGCGAGGCTGATCCCCCGCTGGAAGGCCGCCATCAGGTCGGGGTCGTGACCGGCGACGTCGTCGGTGTCCTGGCGGGGCGCGGGACCGTCCTTGAGCTGGGGCACGATGTGCTCCTGGGCGCGACGGCGGGGTAGCCGGGGCTTGTCCATGGTGCCGCGGACCGGGGAGCCGCCGCGCGGGGTGAGCGGCTGGAGGCCGTTCTCCTCCAGGACGAGACGGTCCTCGGCGGTGATGCCCGGCACCGCCTCGGCGGGGGTGGCCCGGCTCTCGCGCGCGTGCCGTGCGGGCAGGGGCGGCGCGACGGCCGGAGCACCGGTGTCCGGCA
>NZ_JAAGMD010000824.1 GCF_010548465.1 Streptomyces sp. SID14436
CCCCTCGCCGAAGTCCAGCGGGTAGGGGATCCGGCCGATGTTGCTGAGCAGGGTGGTCGACGTCCAGGGCGCCGCCGTGCGCCGCAGGGCCCGGGTGAGGACCGCCCGGCAGCCCACCGGGGCCCACGGCGCGGTGAGCAGGGCGGCGCCGTGCCCGAGCTGGGGCCGGGGCAGCGCCTTGAGGGCGCGGGTCCGGCGGGCGGTGCGGTGCAGCAGCTCGGGCAGCCGGTCCGGGTCGACCTCCTCGGGGGAGAAGGGGACCTCGACGAGCCGGGTGCCGTTGCCGATGGGCATGCCGGCGTCCCGGGGGCGGTCGTCCACCGGCATGGTGATGCGCAGCGGGCGGGGCCGGGCGCCGTGCTCGCGGTTCCAGTGCGCGAGGGTGAGCGCGGTCGCGGCCATCAGCTGGTCGTTGACCGTGTAGGGGACACCCTTGGGCCGGTGCGGCAGGGCCAGTTCGGTCACCAGCAGCCCGTTGCCGGGGGTCGACCCGGGCCGCCCGGCGGCCACCCGGGCGGGCGGCGCCCAGTGGGACGGGGTGTCGGGCGGC
>NZ_JAAGMD010000864.1 GCF_010548465.1 Streptomyces sp. SID14436
GCAGGCGCCGCCGCACGGCACTGCTCTCGGCCGCCGGCGCGGTGGTGCTGGTGATCGGCGCGGCCGGCTGGGCCAGTGGCCTGTTCGCCTACGAGACGCCGTCCCGCGACGGGGCGCTCCCGGACGACGTCCGGGCGAGCGTGCCGGACGCCGCCTCCTCCCCACCGCCCTCCTCGGCACCGGCGGCCGGTCCGTCCACGGCACCGTCGGCGAGCGCCTCGGCCTCCGCCTCCCCGTCCGACAGCGCGAGCCCCTCGGCCTCGCCGTCCCCCTCGGAAACGGCGTCCGCCGACGCGTCGGCGAGCGCGTCCCCGTCGGAGGCGGAACCGTCCGCGAGCCCGTCGGCCGCCACCCCCGGAGAGGCCGCGCCGGGGGACGGGGACGGGAACGAAGGCGAGGCCACCGCTCCGGTGCTGCGACGCGGCGACCGGGGTCCCGAGGTGGTGGAACTCCAGCTGCGGCTGCGGCAGTTGTTCCTGTACAACGACGAGATCCACGGCCAGTTCGACCGCCGCGTCGAGGACGCCCTGCGCACCTACCAGTGGGCCCGCGGCCTCCGCGGCGAGATGGGCACGTACGGCCCGCAGACGCGCACCCGGCTGGAATCGGAGACCCGGCAGCCGTAACGCCGGGAACGGCGGCCGCCAGGGCGGAGAGCGGCAGCTGTAACGCCGGAGACCGGCAGCCGGAGCGCGGGCGGCCGGAGCGCCTGAGTCGCGGGCGACCAAGCTCGGACGCGACGGACTCGGCGGCCGGAACGCGAAGCCGTGACGGCGCACCGGAGAGCGGCGGGCCTACGGCCGGAGCGCGGGCGGCCGGAGCGCCTGAACCGCGGGCGGTCGGACGCGGACGCGACGGACTCGGCCGCCGGGACGCGGCGCCGTGACGGTCCGAATCCTCACGCGGCGCCGTGACGGCCGGATCCTCACGCGGCGCCGTGCCGGCCGGATCC
>NZ_JAAGMD010000906.1 GCF_010548465.1 Streptomyces sp. SID14436
GCTGACGGTGGGCGCGGGCGCGGTGTGGCTGTCCGGCGCCACGGCCGGCGCGGTGGGCCGGGCCATGGCCCGGCGGGCCCGTTCCGCGGCCACCCTGATCGCCGCGGAACGGCTGCGCGACGACCCGTGGGCTGCGGCACGCACCCACGCGGCGGTGCTGCTGGTGACCGTCGTCGGAACCGGGTTCGTGGGGCTGCGGCAGTCGATGCTGGAGCTGCTGGGCCGGCAGGGCCGGGGTGTGGAGGACATGGAGTTCTACACCACCGGCCTGGACCTGGCCGCGGCGGCCGTGGTGGTGGGCCTGCTCATCACCCTGACCGGTCTCGCCGTGGGGACGGCCGAGTCGCTGTCCGCACGCCGCCGGGGCCTGGCCGCCCAGGTCGCCGCCGGGGTGCCGCGCAAGGTGCTGAACCGGGCGCTGCTGCTGGAGACGGCGCTGCCCCTCGCGCCCGCGCTGGTGCTGGCGGGCATCGGCGGGCTGGTCATCGGCGTCGGCTACTCGGTGCTGACCGCGTCCGTCGTGCCGTGGGCCGCCCTGCTGGTGCCGCTCGACGTCTACGCGGCCTGCCTGCTGGCCGCGGCCACCGCCCTGCCCCTGCTGGGCCGGAGCCTGCGGCCGGGCGAGCTGCGCCACGGGTGACGCGCGTCCGTCCCGGGGGCACGGGGGGCCTCCGGGACGGGGACGCGGGGGGCCTCCGGGACG